>JAJYFU010000099.1 GCA_021790795.1 Pseudomonadota bacterium | reverse complement strand
GCCGCCGGCCGGCGCGAAGCCTGTGGCGGCCCGTGCCGCGAAGGCGCCGGCGGCGTTGGCCGGCTCGAACATCAAGGAAGTCCTCGCCTCACTCGATCAGCCGTCTGCCACGACGGGCGCGCGGCGCCCGTTGCCCCTGACCCCCAGTGTGGCGCTGACCGATGCACAGGCGCTGCAGTGCCTGGAGGGTGGTACACCCGGGTCGGCCAAGGCCGCGGCGTTCGCGGTGCAACTGCAGTGGTCGGTCCAGCCGATCAGCGTCGATAAGCTGCCGCCGTTGGCCATATTCAGCGCGTACAGCCTCTACTGCGTCGAGGGGAGCCGCGAGGGCCGCAAGTGGTTCGGGCTGCGGCTCGGATTTTTCAACGATCCGATCTCGGCCAAGCAGGTTGCCGCTTACGTTCGCTCCGAATTCGTCTCGGCTGCCGTGGTCCCGGTCAGCGCAGAGGAGCGCCAGCGCGTCAGCGGCGACTCGAGCGCGATCCCGTTGCGTGCGGCCGCGAAGAAGCGCCAGCGCGCTGACAACGAATTCACGCTATTCGACGTCGATGCGCCGGCGGCCGAATCGCAGCGACCCAAGGCGCCGGTGCGCGAGCTGCGGCCGATGTTGTCGCAGAAGCGGTCTGGGGGCGGCACTCAAGTGCATGCGCGCGAACCGCGCGGTCCGAAGACGTTGGAAGAGACTCTAGAGATCCTTGGTGCGAATGAGCTGACGATTGACGAGGGACGAGACGGCGCGACCGACGCCCGCGCGGGCGCGCTGTCCCGCAAGTCGGAGAAAAGCACGCCGTTCACCCGCCTGCTCGAGCGGTTGGGCGAGCGAGTCAGAAAGAACTGACGGTTGACGGCGTCGCGCTTCTGCGCCCTGAGGCGTTTCGCGAACGCGCGGCGCGCCTGCGTGCGGTATTGGCCATGTGCCGGCCGCTGAGGCATTCCCAACCGCGGCTCATTTGAACAGCTTTTCGAGTTCCGTGCGCGCCTGCGCCACCTCGGCCGTGTTGGGCGCGGTGTACGCGCCGGGCCGCGGCTTGAAGAAATCGCAGAAGTTCGCCCGATCCTTTTCCCGCACTTCCTCGGCCGTGGGTTCCCGGCAATGCTTGGCGACGGACGTGTCGTAGTCGAGGCACATCCGGCATACGTGCAGCTCCGCCCGGCAGCTCCGACATTCCTCCAGACGGCGCAGCGGCAGTGTCAGCGCCGCGAGCGATGCCCCGCATTTCCAGCAGACCAGATCGTGGGCCATGCCGCCACTGTACCTCAGGCGCGCGGACAGCGCTCTGCCAGGAATGCCGCCAGCACCTGGCCGGTATGCGAACGTTTGGCGCTGCGCGCCACCACCGCCGGCGCTCCCTGGGCCACGACCCGTCCGCCGTTTTCGCCGGCCTCCGGGCCCATGTCGACGATCCAATCCGCCTCTGCCATCACATCGAGGTTGTGCTCCACCACCACCGCGGTGTTGCCGGCGTCGACCAGGCGGTGCAAGACATGGATCAGCTTCTCGACGTCCGCCATGTGCAGACCGACCGTCGGCTCATCGAGAACGTAGAGCGTGCGGCGGGTCGTCGGACGCGGTCCCGCGGCGGCCGGATCCCGGACTTTGGCCAGCTCGGTCACGAGCTTGATGCGTTGCGCCTCGCCGCCGGAGAGCGTCGGACTTTGCTGACCGAGGGTCAGATAGCCCAGGCCGACGTCCTGCAGCAGCTTCAGCGCATGATGAATGCGCGCATGGGCCTCGAAAAACGGCACCGCCCCGTCGACGTTCATCGCCAGCACGTCGCCGATGCTTCGGCCGCGCCACAGCACCGCAAGCGTCTCGGGATTGAACCGCCGCCCGCCGCACACGTCGCAGAGCACCTTCACGTCGGGCAGGAAGCTCATCTCGATGGTCTTGACCCCCTGGCCCTCGCACGCATCGCAGCGCCCGCCGCCGGTGTTGAACGAGAAGCGGCTGGCCGTGTAGCCGCGCAGCCGCGCCTCGCTGGTGGCCGCGAAAATCCGGCGGATGTCGTCCCAGAACCCGATGTACGTCGCCGGACAAGACCGTGGTGTCTTGCCGATGGGTGTCTGGTCCACCTCGAGCACGCGGTCGAGATGCTCCAGGCCGCGCATGGCGCGGCAACCGATCAGTTCGGTCGCGCCGCGACGGCCGGCTCCGCGGCTCTTGCGATGCGTGTCCTGAGCCGCCCCGAGCAACCGCCGCAAGTTGGTGTAGAGAACATCGCGGGCGACGGTCGATTTGCCGGAGCCCGATACACCCGTGACCACCACCAGCCGGCCGAGTGGAATGCGCACGTCGCTGCGCACGTTGTGCAGCGATATCTTCTCCAGGGTCAGATGCGGGGAGCCTCGCCGTGTGCCGCGGCGGGGCTCGGCCGGGTGGGTCAAGGGATGGCGCAGGAAACGTCCGGTGATGGAGTGCGGATTGCGCATCAGCTCCCGAACCGTCCCCTCGCCCACGATCTGCCCGCCGAGCACGCCGGCGCCCGGACCGAGATCGAGCACGTGATCGGCGCGGCGGATGGTGTCTTCGTCGTGCTCGACCACCACCAATGTGTTGTGATGGCTCGAGAGCTCGGTGAGCGAGTCGAGCAGGACCGCGTTGTCGCGCGGGTGCAGTCCGATGGTCGGCTCGTCCAATACGTAACATACGCCTTGCAGGTTCGAGCCAAGCTGCGCGGCGAGGCGGATGCGCTGCGCCTCGCCTCCGGAGAGCGTGGGGGCGGAGCGCTCGAGCTGCAGGTAGCCGAGGCCGACCCGCTCGAGAAAAGCGAGCCGGGAGCGAATCTCGGCAAGCACGTCGCGCCCGATCTGCCGCTCGCGCCCCGAGAGCTTCAGCCGCGCGAAGAACTCGGCGGCGCGCCGCACCGGCTCCGCGGTGAGATCGGCGATGGAGCGGTCGCGAAACCGAACATTGAGCGCGACCGGATTGAGCCGCTGGCCGCGGCAGGCCGGACAGACCGGCGGCTCGGCCGCGAGCCAATCGTTCCACCCGTGCTCTTCTCCGGTCTGTTCGGCGTCGAATCCCGGCAATGCGACGCCGGTGCCGTAACAGCTCTCGCACCAGCCGTGCTTGGAGTTGAACGAGAACAGGCGGGGATCCGGCTCGGCGAAGCTGCGTCCGCAGTCCGGACAGGCGCGCTTGGTCGAGAAAACCGTGACGCGCGCCGTGCCCGGCGCCAGCACGTGCACCACTCCCTTGCCGAAATCAATTGCACGCGCCAGTGCATCGTGCAGCAGCGTGTCGGTGCGCGAGCTGACGTCGATGTCGGCCACGGGCAGCTCGATGGTGTGCTCCTTGAAGCGTGACAGCCGTGGCCAGTGCGCGGTCGGTAGAGTGACGCCGTCGACGCGCAGGGCTTTGAAACCTTTCTTGTGAGCCCATTTGGCCAGATCGGTGTAGTAGCCCTTGCGTGCCAGGACCAGCGGAGCGAGCAGCGCGATGCGCTTGCCGCGGTAATCGCGCAACAGGCGAGCCGCTATCGAGGCGGTGCTTTGCGGCTCGATCGGCGCGTCGCAGTCGGGGCAATACTGGCTGCCGAGCTTCACGTACAGCAGCCGCAGAAAATGATAGATCTCGGTCAGCGTCGCCACCGTGCTCTTGCGCCCGCCGCGGCTGGTGCGCTGCTCGATCGCCACGGTAGGCGGTATACCGAAGATCGCGTCCACGTCGGGCCGCGCCGCCGGCTGGACGAACTGGCGTGCATAGGCGTTCAGAGACTCCAGGTAGCGCCGTTGACCTTCGTTGAACAGGATGTCGAAGGCGAGGGTCGATTTGCCCGATCCCGACACCCCGGTAATGACCGTGAATCGATTGCGCGGGATGCGCGCGTCGATGCTCTTGAGATTGTGCTCGCGCGCGTTGTGAATGACGATGTCATGCCGGGCGTCCCGTTCGATCGCGCCGTAGCGCGGGGCCGGCTCGGCGATCGCCGCGCTTTCGGCGGCCGGCTCCCCGGCGAGCGCCCGCTCGTAGTCGACGAGGGCCCGCCCGGTGTGCGACTGCGCGTTGCCGCGCACGTCGGCCGGCGTCCCAGTGCACACCACGTGGCCGCCCGCGTCGCCGCCTTCGGGTCCGAGATCGATGATCCAGTCGCAGGCGCGGATCACGTCGAGGTTGTGCTCGATGACCAGCAGCGAATGGCCCGCGGCGAGCAGTTTGCGAAACGCGCCCAGCAGCCGGGTCACGTCCTGGAAATGCAGCCCCGTGGTCGGCTCATCGAACAGAAACAGCTTGCCCTTGTGCGTCGTGCTCGAGAGCACGGAGCCGGCCTGCGCGAGGTGCCCCGCGAGCTTCAGCCGCTGCGCTTCGCCGCCGGAGAGGGTCGGTACCGCCTGCCCGAGCGTGACGTACTCCAGACCAACGTCGGCCAGCGGTGCGAGTCGCTGGCACACCTCGCGGGAATCGCTGAAGAACGCCAGAGCCCCGGTAACGGTCATCTCGAGCACCTCGGCGATGTTCGCGCGACGTCCATCGGCACCTTCGCGGCGAATGTCCAGCACCTCGTCGCGGTAGCGGCGCCCGTTGCAGTCCGGACATCGCAGATACACGTCCGACAGGAACTGCATCTCGACGTGCTCGAAGCCGTTGCCGCTGCAGGTCGGGCAGCGCCCGGTGCCCGAGTTGAAGCTGAACGTGCCGGCGGTGTATTTGCGCTCGATCGCCGACGGCTCGGCCGCGAACAGCGAGCGGATGGCGTCGAAGGCGCCGACGTAGCTCGCGGGGTTGGACCGTGTGGTGCGGCCAATCGGGCTCTGATCGACCATCACCACGTCATCGATGAGCTCGGCACCCGCAAGTGCCGCGAATGCGCCGGGCGCCTCGGTCGGCTTGCCGTGGTACTTCAGCAGAGCGGGGTAGAGAACGTCTTCGATGAGCGTCGACTTGCCCGAGCCGGACACCCCCGTCACACAGACCAGGCGCTTCAGCGGAATGCGCGCATCGATGCTCTTGAGGTTGTGTTGCGTGACGCCTCGCAGCTCCAGCCAGCGATTCGAGCGAGCCTCGGCCACGACCTCTCCGTCGGGCAAGTCGGGGGCCGCGCCGCGGATGTGCTCGCCGCGTGACGCCCGATTCGCAAGGGCCGCGGCCGGGCGCCTGGGCACCTCTGGCCGGATATCGGGTCCGCTCCGTGCGCCGGTGGCCGCGCGCACGCCGCCGGCGTGGCGTCTGCCGCTCAGGTATTCCCCGGTGATCGAGTGCGCGCTGCGGCGGATCTCGCGCGGCGTGCCGAAGAAGACGATGTCGCCGCCGCGCTCGCCGGCACCCGGCCCGAGATCGAGAATCCGGTCGGCTTCCAGCATGATCTGCGGGTCGTGCTCCACCACCAGCAACGAATTGCCGGCATCACGCAGGCGCTTCATCACCGTGATCACCCGCTGCATGTCGCGTGGGTGCAATCCGATCGAGGGCTCGTCGAGCACGAACAGAGTGTTGACCAGCGAGGTTCCGAGCGCGGTCGTCAGGTTGATACGCTGGACCTCGCCGCCGGAGAGCGTGCGCGACTGGCGGTCGAGCGTCAGGTACCCCAGGCCGACGTCGCCGAGATAGCCGAAGCGGGCGCGCACCTGGCTGAGCAGCAGGTCGGCGGCCTCATCGAGCGGCTTCGGGAGGTGCAGCCGCTCGAAGAATTCGCGGGCGCGCTCCAGCGGCAGCAGCATGACATCATGGACGGACAGACCCGGCAGACGCCGCAGCACCTCATCGCTCCACTCGACACCGCGCGGCCGGAACGGCGTGGCGCCGCCGAGCGCCGCCCGGGCCGACTCGTGATCGCCCACGCGCCACAGCAGGCCCTGGGTCTTCAGGCGCGCGCCGCCGCACGTCTCGCAGGGCGTATAGGCGCGGTAGCGCGAGAGCAGCACGCGCACGTGCATCTTGTATGAGCGGCTCTCGAGCCAGGCGAAAAACCGCTGAGCGCCGTACCACACGCCCTTGTTCCATTCGCCCTCGCCCTCGATGACCCAGCGACGCTGATCCGCGGACAGCTCGCGCCACGGCGTATCGAGCGGCACGCCGCGCTTGCGCGCGAACTTCTCCAGATCCTCCTGACATTCGCGATAGGACTGAGTTTGCCAGGGTCTGACCGCGCCGCCGCGCAATGTCTTGGCGTCGTCGGGCACCACCAGCCCATAGTCGATGCCGATGACGCGTCCGAATCCGCGACAGGTCTCGCAGGCGCCGAGCGGCGAGTTGAACGAGAACAGGCTTGGAGTGGGTTCCTGGTAGGACAGGTCGCACTCGGCGCAATGCAGGCCGCTCGAGTAGCGCCAGATCGCCAGGGTGTTCGGCGGATCGCTCTCGTCGGTCACACGGATGTTCACCTTGCCCCGCCCCACGCGCAGTGCCGCTTCCAGCGACTCGACGATGCGGCTGCGCTCGGCGCGCGCGGCGCGGAAGCGGTCCTGAACGACTTCGAGGACGATTTCGGGCTCGGGCGTGGATTTTCGGCGCCGCCCGGCCGGACGCCGGGGCGGTGCGGCCGGGCCGGCCGGACGCTCGATGAAGCGGGTATAGCCCTGCTTCTCCAGCAGGGCGCGGACGTCGCTCTCCTGGAAGTTGGCCGGTACGGCGACCGGGAACGTCACCATCAGCCGCGGATCGCCGGCCGCCGCCGCTCGTGCGACGAAATCCGCGTGGATGGTTTCGGCGCTGTCGCGTCGCACCGGCTGGCCGCACCGCTGGCAGTGGAGCGTCGCGGTCCGCGCGAACAACAGCTTGAGATGATCGTTGAGCTCGGTCATCGTGCCGACCGTGGACCGGGAAGTGCGCACCGGGTTGGTCTGATCGATGGCGATCGCCGGCGGGATCCCCGTAATCGCATCGACCTGCGGCTTGTCCATGCGATCGAGGAACTGGCGGGCATAGGGCGAGAACGTCTCGACGTATCGACGTTGGCCTTCGGCGTAGAGCGTATCGAAGACGAGCGAGGACTTGCCCGAGCCCGAGACGCCCGTCACGACGATCAACTCGTTGAGCGGCAAGTCGAGATCGAGGTCCTTCAGATTGTTCTGGCGTGCGCCGCGTACGCGGATGACGTCTCGAGGAGCGTCGGTCATTCCCTCATCCTGCGACGGTTCAACTCAGGGAGTACCGCGCGTGAATGGCGCACGGTCCCTTTTATTCTACCGGAAAGCGCATGCAGAGGGCGGTAGACGCCCGTCGCCGGGTGCGGGGCGCTTCGTACAGCAGGCGGCGTTCCCGGGTACTGTACAAGGGGCCGTGCGGATGACCTCGCCTCGCGATGATGCGGTGGTCTGAGGTGTGACGAGGAATCGGCCTGGCATGCCGTCTCCGGGGTCCCGCCGGTGCATTCGACCACGAGCCGCCGGGCGCTCCGCATCGACCGCGCGGGCGGCCGATGTTGTTGGAGATGGCGCGAGCGCCGACCGACGGGCATCATGGCGTCGTGACGTACCATCATCTCCTGCCACACCCGCGGGTTTCGCGTGGTCCTGTCGAGTCGATCACGGCTCGCGTGTTTGCGGTCCGAGCCCAGGCTCTGACCCTGCAATTTGCCCTGCGGGGCGATTTGCGTCGCATCCGCATACCCCCTGAAGCGGATGGTGGACGGGCCGATGGGCTGTGGCGGCACACCTGTTTCGAGGCGTTCGTTCGCCGTGCGGATGCTCCGGGGTACCTGGAGCTGAACTTCTCACCGTCGGGCCGATGGCAGGCGTATCAGTTCACCGCGTATCGTGAAGGCATGATGCCGGCGGACTTGCCGCAACCCGCGTCGATCACCATCGGCCAGCGTGAGCGGGTGGACGCGGTACCCGAGGTCAATGCCGCGCACGACGACGCGCTGGTGCTCGAGGCGCTGGTTCATCTGCCCGTCCCCGGTGCGCAGGCGGGGCCGGAGCTTCGCCTGGCCTTGAGCGCGATAGTGGAGGACGCGGCGGGTGCCCTGTCATACTGGGCGCTGCGACATGGGCCGGGCCAGCCGGATTTCCACCATCCGGACGCCTTCGTCCTGACATTGGAGCAGAGGTGAACGCATCCGTTGCCCGGGAACGCATCCGACCTCGAGCATGAAATTCGGCATCGATCGTCTGCTTACCGAACCGGCGCTGCGCGCCCCCCTGAGGGGCCGCAGGGTGGCGCTGCTGGCGCACCCGGCCTCGGTCACCCGGGAGCTGACGCACAGTCTCGACGCGCTGGCCGCGCTGGGTGACGTAAGTGTGAGCGCGGCCTTCGGCCCGCAGCACGGGCTGCGCGGCGACAAACAGGACAACATGGTGGAGTCGCCCGATTTCACCGACCCCGTGCATGGGATCCCGGTGTTCAGTCTGTACGGGGAGGTGCGCCGTCCTACCGCGCAGATGATGGGCACCTTCGACGTGCTGCTGGTCGATCTGCAGGACCTCGGCTGCCGTGTCTACACGTTCGTGACGACACTGCGCTACGTATTGGAGGCGTGTGCGCGTCACCATAAGAGCATCTGGGTGCTCGATCGGCCCAATCCGATCGGGCGGCCGGTGGAAGGCCTGAGCCTGCGGCCGGGCTGCGAGAGCTTCGTGGGCGCCGCGCCCATGCCGATGCGCCATGGAATGACGCTCGGCGAGCTCGCGCGCTGGTTGGTCCACATCCTGAAGCTCGATGTGGACTGTCAGGTCGTGGCCCTCGAGGGATGGAGTCCGGACGCGCCGCCCGGCCACGGCTGGCCGCTCGGACAGCGCACCTGGATCAACCCCAGTCCCAATGCGCCCAATGTGTTCATGGCGCGGTGCTACCCCGGCACCGTGATGATCGAGGGGACATCGCTGTCCGAGGGACGCGGCACGACCCGTCCTCTGGAGCTGTTCGGCGCCCCGGACTTGGACGCCGCGGCGCTGCTTGCCGCAATGCATGCCCTGGCCCCGGCGTGGCTGGCGGGCTGCCGGCCGCGGCCGTGCTGGTTCGAGCCCACGTTCCAGAAGCACAGCGGGACGCTGTGCTCGGGTCTGCAGCTGCACGTCGAGGATCCCGTCCATTATGACCATCCGGCATTCAAGCCGTGGCGCCTGATGGCGCTGGCGTTCAAGGCATTGCGCCGGCTGCAGCCCGACTATGCGCTGTGGCGGGATTTCGCGTACGAATACGAGCATGATCGGCTCGCAATCGATGTCATCACGGGCGGCGATTTGCTGCGCCGCTGGGTCGACGATCCGGCGGCCGAGGTGAGTGATCTCGATGCGTTGGCGGCCGCGGACGAGGCCGCGTGGCAGGACGAGCGGCGCGCCTTCTTGATATACTGATTTATTGCTCCGCGGGCAGCGTAGCTCACGCTCTGGCGGGCGGCCGCCCGCCGGCTCCCCGTTGTCCAACTGGCCCGCATGCGCGGCCGCTTGACGCCCCACCGGGCGCCGGATTCCACGGAACATGCAGACCGCACGCGACATCACGGGTTATCGCCAGCACTGGGCCGCGTGTCTCGGCACTGCGCCTTTTCTGCCCGTGACGCGCGCCGAGATGGACGCGCGCGGCTGGGACAGTTGCGACATCATCCTGGTGACGGGCGATGCGTATGTGGACCTGCCGAGCTTCGGCATGGCCATCATCGGGCGCGTGCTGGAGGGGCAGGGCTTTCGCGTCGGGATCCTCGCGCAG
>JAJYFU010000098.1 GCA_021790795.1 Pseudomonadota bacterium | reverse complement strand
GCGCGCCAGCGTGCCGTAGGCGCAGCCGCCCATGGCGATGTGATAGTCGATGTCGATGACCTTGCGGGCGAATCCCCGCGCCAGGAACCCGGCGATGAACAGCGACACGTCCCCGAGCCGCTGCAGCCCACGGTTGCGCTCGTTGCGCGTGCGCGCCTCCATTGCCTCCGACAACAGGATGACGAGCGGCTTGAGGCGCCGTCCGGCGGGAGTCGGCTCGAAGAGCGCATCCGAGCGCGCGAACAGCGTCAGCACGTTCACCACGTAATGCTCGGTCTCACCCTCGACCGACAGGCGCTGGTTGACCAGCGCCGCGTGCAGCGCGTCCTTGAAGTATTCCTTCAAATTGGCGACCGGCTGGACTTTCGCTACGGACATACGGCAATGACCTCCCGGGCGATTCCCTACTTACATGGAACGACATCCGTTTGACAAAGTCGATGGCGCCGAGTTGTGAAATCCGTCGGCTCTCTCCGGCCAGGGCACGGCCGACGCTGGCAGCCTGCTGCCGGGAGTGCTGACATAGATGGTGTGCGCCCGCGCGATTTCCCGGTTCCGGGGAACCCCACGCGCCCGCAGGCGACGAAACAGTATGACGGCTTTGCGCGGACTCGAGCGGCCGCGCGAGCGCGGCCAATCACTTCACACACGAGGCACAGCCCGGTGCGCTGCCGGGAATCCCGTCACGAAACGGCGGCGGGCTGTGCCGAAGGAGCGGAATGCAGCGGCGCAACGAACTGGACGCATTACGGGGAATCTTTCTGCTACTGATGGTGAGCGTGCATCTGCCCACCGTGGTCAACGGCTTCGCCAGCGAGCCGCTCGGCTACGCCGACGCTGCCGAAGGTTTCGTCTTTCTCTCGGCGTTCCTGGTCGGCTCGATCTACACACCGCTGATGTTCCAGCGAGGCATCGCATACGTGCGCGAACGGCTCTGGAAGCGGGCCCGCAAGCTCTACGGCTATCATCTGCTGCTGCTCCTGTTTCTCTTCGTGATCGTCGCGACCGTCGCGACCGTCACCCACAGCATCGCATTGCACAATTACCTGTTGGTGTTCTTCAGCCACCCGGTCTGGGCGGTCGCCAGCAGCCCCTTCCTCGTCTATCAACCGCCGCTGCTCGACATCCTGCCGATGTACATCGTGTTTCTCCTGGCATCTCCGCTGCTGCTGCGGTATGCGAGCCAGCGGGGATGGCGCGCGGTGCTGGTGGGATCCGGTCTGCTCTGGCTGTTCGCCCAACTGGGCGGCGGGCGCGCGCTATACGAACTGGCGGTGCGGGCCGGTGTGCCGCTTGAACGGGCCGCCTTCGGGGCCTTCGACTGGTATGCGTGGCAGCTGGTGTGGGTGACGGGCCTGTGGCTGGGATACAGCCAGCATCACGGCGACGGCGCCGAGACGCTGAAGCGGTGGTTCCGTCACCCTGCGGTTTGGGGCATGACGGTCGCGACGAGCATCTTCTTCCTGCTCTGGCGGCATCACGTAGGCGGTCTCCTCGCCAATGTCGGGAGCGGCTCGCCGCTGCTCAACAAGTGGCGGCTGGGTCCCCTACGGCTCGTCGACTGCATCGCGCTCGGCTGGATGCTCACTTGGGGACTGCTGCCGGTCCTGCGCTGGCTGCGCGTGAGAGTCTTGGAACTCCTCGGGCGCAACTCGCTGCAGGTATTCTGTGCGCATATCCCCGTCTGCGTGCTCGGCGACGCGTTGGCCGGTCGCCACGACCGCCCGCCGGGCCCACTCACTCAGACGCTGCTTTGGGTGCTGATGCTAGCCGTCATGCTGTTCGTCGCGCGGCGAGCGGAATCGGGCAAGAACCGCGGCTCGCCCGGTGGCGCCGGGCGGACTCGGCTGCCTGCGCCGCAGGCGCCGTTCGCGACGGCGCGGGAGGCGCAGGAGGGACGCTGAAACCGACTCGCCCGGCTCCGGCAGGCCGCGGCCCGCCTCAGCGCCACAGCGCACGGTAAGACAGCCCGAGCGACATCAGCCGCTCGAGCAGCTCGCTGTACTCGATGCCGGCGGCAAGCGCCGACTCCGCGAAATCCTCGCCCTCCTCCAGGTTGGGATTCGCATTGGCTTCCAGCGCGTAGATCCGGCCGCCGGCGGCGAGGCGGAAGTCCATGCGGGCATACCCCGACATGCCCAGCACGCGGTAGATGCGCCGCGAGAGCTTATCGAGCTGCGCCAGTATTCCATCGGGAAGGTCGGTTGCCGCGCGCGTCGTGATGCCGTAGCGATCGCGGTACGAGCGGTCCCATTTGACCTTGCGCGTCGCGATCGCAGGCAGCGATTCCGGCATGCGGCCGAAGACCATCTCCCAGACCGGCAACCGCGTCAGTCGATCGTTGCCGAGCACCCCGACGTACAGCTCGCGCCCGGGAATGTATTCCTCGACCAGCGCGTCGGAGCCGATCTGCTCGTACATGAACTCGACGCGCTCCTTCAGGCGCGCGGCATCCTCCACCACCGAGGCCTGGGCGATACCGAGGGAAGCATCCTCGGTGGTGGACTTCACGAACAACGGAAAGGCCAGCTTACGGGGCACACGCACCCGGGTGCCGCGGCGGAACACCGCGAAACCCGGCGTCGGAATACGATGATAGGCCAGCAGCTGCTTGGACAACGGCTTGTCGCGCGAGAGCAGCAGGCCACGCGGATTGCACCCGGTATAGGGTTGGCGCAGCAGCTCCAGGTAGGCCACGACGTGCTGGTCGTAGGTGACGATGCCGTTGAACTCCTCGAGCAGATTGAACACGACGTTCGGCTTCCACTCGGCTATCGCCTGACGCATCTCCGTCAGGCTATCGAGCACACCCAGGCATCGGACATCGTGACCACAGCCGCGCAGCGTCGTGATGACGTTGTACTCGGTGCGCCACTCGTCGATTTCCTTATCGGTGTGCCCCTCGAGCGACTCCGGCGGCACGAGGCTCGCGTGCACCACGACCAGCGTGCGCAGCTTCTTCATAACGGCATATGCGGTGTCTCGCCCTGTGAATAGAGCGACGCCAATCTCTCCAACAGCCAGCGTGCGACGTGCACGGCATCACGGCGGTCGCCGCGGATGTACAGTTGCAAGGCGTCGCTGCGGTCGATCATGGCGCGTACGATTTCGCGCACACTATAGCGCGTCAGACCAAGCTCGCGCGAGACCCCGGCGGTCAGCGCGCGCCGGTTGGCGCGCAGCAGCGTCGCAACCCGAAGCGCGCCGCGCCGCGGCCGTTCGGCGCTGAACAGCCATTGCAACAGCACATCGATCGTGCTGCGGCGGTACTGCCCGTAGTGGGCGAGCTTGCGGCGATAGTGCTCGCCGAGCGTTCGCCGGTTGGTTTCAAGCGGTTCGATGCGTGCTCGATTGCGCACGGGCGGCGCACGGTCGCGCACCTCGGTCATCAGCTGATCGACCAGCAGGAGCTTGCGCATCGCGGGCCAGTCGGCATAGCGCGTGCGCCAGGCCGAGCGCGGCGTCAGCCACACGGCGAACGTCTCGGCGAAATCCTCCGTCGGATGCGCCTGCGCATACCAGTCTCCCAGATGATGCACGTAGCGACGGCTCGCGGGTCGCGCCCTGTAGCGCAGCGGGTAGCGCTGCGAGGCGGGCCCGAACACCTCGCGCCAGCACTTGCGCCTGCGCAGGCGATAGGCATTGTCGATCGCATGACCCGCCTCATGGCGCAGAATCCGCATGAACGACCGGGACGTGCCGCCTTCGGCCTGCGTCATCAGGCGCCGCTCGAGCCGCGTCAGGCGCGGGTGCGCCAGATAAAACGGCACCGCGATTCCCGGCACTCCGTCCGGAGTGAACCATTCCTCGGAAAGCCACACGTGCGGCTGACAGCGAATCCCGCGCGCGCGCAGCTCGGAGTAGAGGCGCCGCACGCTGCGCTCGATCGGCGAGCCGCGCACCTCGAGCCCGAGGTCGCAGAACCGCAGCGTCAACAGCTCATCGTCGCTCAGCCGGCTCCAGGCCTTGCGCGCGGGACGCGGGCTCGGGGGGGAGGACCGGGCGGCACGGGTCATGTCAGCCCAACCGCTCGAGGGCGCGCGCCAGCAGCCGATCGGCGAAGGATTCGATCAGCTGAGCGCGCAGCAGCGCCTCGCGCCAGGCGCGCGGAATAGCGTTTGCGCCGTAGAAGGCGCCGGCGAGCTGGCCGCAAACCGCGGCGGTGACGTCCGAATCTCCACCGAGATTGGCCGCATGCAACACCGCATCGCGGAAGGTATCGGTGGCGCCGAACGCTTCGAAGGCCCCCGACAACACCTGCACGGCTCCCTTGCCCGCGCCGGGGCCCGACGCGGCGCTCTGGTGTGCGAGAACGCACGCCTTGGACGCTCCACTCAGCGCCGCAAGCAGCGCACGCGCAAGATCGGCGCAAGCCGTCAACACCGTGCTCACCTGGCAGGTCGTGCGCGCCGCTTCGCTAGCGCTGCGCACCGCTTCCTGCGGCGAGGCGAAGTAGAACAACACGGCCGGCACGACTCGCGAGAGCGGCTCGGGATCGAGTCGCGTCGGGTCGTGGGAGCCGGAAAACGGCTGCTGGCGCCACTTGGCCACCGCCAGTGCCCGGGCAGTGCTCGCGGTGATGCCCAGGCATTGGCCAGTCGCCGAAAGATGACCCTCGCTCTGCCAGCGCCGGTAGCGCTCGACCTGATCGAGCGGGTCGAATCCGCCGCGCTCGAGCAGACTCTCGGCCAGGCACAGCGCCATGGCCGTGTCGTCGCTCCAACCTCCGCGCGGCAGGCCGAACGGCCCACCTCCGAGCAGATCGGCCACGGGCGCGAAGGTCCCGGCGCGCCGGTACTGCGTTGCGGCGGCAACCGCATCACCGGCGGCAAGTCCGAGAAGCGCCCCCAGGAAACGTTCGCGCAACGCGCGGGCCGCGGACAGCGCACCGGGGTCGAGCAGCGGATCAGCCGGCTCTTGCGCCTGCGGCGCGCGAATCACCCGCGGCGTCCACACCCGGACATACTCGGCCTGCGCGGCGGTCTCAGGGATGATCGCCCAGTCGCGCGAGCGCTCCGACTGCTGCCACAGCCGCGCCAGCTCATCAAGCGCCTGCTCGCCGGTCAGACCCCGTTCGACGAGGAAACATCCGATGACGGTGGCGGTGCGGCCGATGCCGGCAAGGCAGTGCACATAGGACGGCCGGCCGACCCGCAACGCCTCGTGCAGACAGTCGAGAATCTCGCACATGTGCTCGCGGCGCTCGGGCACACCATGATCGCGGATCGGCTTGCGCCGGTACTCGACGGCAAGCGGCAGCGCGTCGTCGTAACCGCCCACTTCCTCCGGCTCGGTCAAATCGATGATGGACGCGACACCGGCCGAGCGCAGCCGGGCAAGTCGCGCAAGGGTCGACTCGGGCGTCGGTCCGGCCGGATGCTCGCCGGCCAGTAGCTGTCCTGGCAACACCCAGTAGGTATTGGCAAGCGGCGGCGCGGGATCGGCGGCGTCCATTCGGGTGCGGTGCTCGGGCTAGGTGGGCATGATCGGGGCCGCCGCCGACGCCAGCCGCCGCGCCTCGATACCGGCGAAATCGAACAGACGGGTATCAGCGAGGGATCCGGGCTCGATGTGCCGCAATGCCGAGAAAATGCTCTCGGTGCGCCCCGGTTGTAAACGCTCCCATTCGGCCAGCATGCGCTTGACGGCCAGGCGCTGGAGATTCTCCTGGCTACCGCACAGCTTGCAGGGAATGATCGGAAAGCGCCGGCCACGCGCATAGCGCGCGATGTCGCGCTCGGAAAGGTAGGCGAGCGGCCGGATCACCACGTGCCGGCCGTCCTCGGACAGCAGCTTCGGCGCCATGGCCTTCAAACGCCCACCGAAGAACAGGTTCAGGAACAACGTCTCGACGATGTCGTCGCGATGATGGCCGAGGGCGATCTTGGTGATCCCGTGCTCCGCGGCAAACCGATACAGCGCGCCGCGGCGCAGGCGAGAGCACAGGCCGCACATCGTGCGTCCCTCGGGCACCACCCGCTTGACCACGCTGTAGGTATCCTGCTCGATGATGTGAAACGGCACACCGAGCGCGGTGAGGTAGTTCGGCAGGACGTCCGCCGGGAATCCCGGCTGCTTCTGGTCGAGGTTCACCGCGAGGATTTCGAAGTCGATCGGCGCGCTGCGCCGGAGCGACAGCAGGATGTCGAGCAGTGCATAGGAGTCCTTGCCGCCGGAAAGGCACACCATGATACGGTCGCCTGCGCTGATCATGGCGTAGTCGTCGATCGCCTTGCCGACCTGGCCGCGCAATTTCGCCTGTAGTCGCGTCAATGTCCGCGACATCGTGACCGCGCCGTCCACTCAGGCCGCCTCGCTCGCGGCCGGTTCCAGGTACTTCGCTTCGACATAGCGGATGTAGGCGGCCGCCGAGAGCGGCTTGCCGGTCGCGCCGCGCAGCAGATCCTGGACCGGTACTTTGGCCCCGAAGCCGTGCACGCGGGTGCGCAGCCAGTCCAACAGGCCGGAAAACTCCCCGCGCGCGAGCTGCTCGTCGAGCGCCGGGACGTCGTTGCGCAGGCTTTCGTTCAGCTGCGCGGCGATCACCGCACCGAGCGCGTAGGAAGGAAAGTACCCGAAGGACCCAACCGCCCAGTGAACGTCCTGCAGACATCCCCGCGCGTCACTGTCGGGACGGACCCCGAGCCGTTCCTCCATGCCGGCATTCCAGGCCTGCGGGAGATCGCGAACCGCCAGCTCACCGGACAACAACTGCTTCTCCAGCTCGTAGCGCAGCATGATATGCAACGGATACGTCAGCTCATCGGCATCGACGCGGACCAGCCCTCGCCGGACGCGCGTCAGATGCGCGTAGACGTTGTCGACACTCCATTCCGGTCCGCCGACGCCAAAATGCTTCGCGAGCAAAGGCTGAACGTACTGCACGAACGGGCGGCTGCGGCAGACGATCATCTCCATCAACAGCGACTGACTCTCCTCGAGCGCCATGCCGCGATCGCGCCCAACCGGCTGGTCGCGCCAGTCCTGCGGCAGGCCGAGGTCATACATGGCGTGCCCCGTCTCGTGCAACGCCCCGAGCAGGCCCGTGAACGGCTCGCTGCTGCCGAGGCGTGTGGTCACGCGGATGTCCCCGGGCACGCCCTCGGTGAACGGGTGCTCACTCTCGTCCAGACGGCCACGCTCGAACGGGAAGCCGATCTGCTTCATCACTTCGACGATCAGGGCGCGCTGCTTGTTCGGCGGGAATTTGCCGCCGAGCGCTTGCGGCGGGCGGCTCTCCTGGGCCGAGATCGCTTCACGGATCAGCGCCGGCAGCCGGCGCGAGAGCGCCTTGAACATCACGTCGATGTCGGCGGTGGTGATGCCGGGACTGAACTCGTCCACCAGCGCGTCGTATGGCGCGAGATTGAGCGCCTGGCCGAGCAGTGCCGCTTTGTCGCGCACCAGATGCACGACCTCCTCGAGCAGCGGCGCAAACTGCTCGAAGCGCCCCTGGGCTCGCGCGTCGAGCCAGCAGACCTCGGCGCGGGAGACGGCCTTGGTGAGCCGTGAGATCAGCGCAACGGGGGTGGCGATGGCGTGATCGCGCTCACGGCGCATCTCGCGCAGGTTTGCGATCTGCCAATCCTGCATGCCTTGGCTATTGGCCTGAGCGCGGTCGAGCAGGCGGCTGACACGGGGAGAAGTGAGCAGGGCGTGCTGCTCGGTCTCGAGCGCCGCGAGCTGCTCGCCGCGGATGTCGGCGCTGCCGCGCGGCATCATGACGGCCGCGTCCCAGCGCAGCAGCGAAAGCGCGCCGCGCAAGGCGTAAAGCCGCTTGAATTCCTGCTCGAGTTGTTTGTAGGGCGAGGCAGACATTGCATGGTTCCCGGGCACCGGCCGCGAACCCGCAGGGCGGTCCTGCAGGGGCCGCACCGCCGAGAGAAAGCGCCACTGGAGCTTTCTAGTCTAGCAGGGAACCCGCCACGCCTGACCCTGAAATCTGAAATATTCTTTCATTATCAATTAGTTAAAAGTCTTTCGCGCCGTTGACAGCGCGCCGGCGACCACCGGGGCGGGCCAATTCCCGGCGCTTCGGTACACTGTCACCGGACCAGCCACGGCCAGCGGGCCACGACGATCCCGATCCCGATCGAAACCACCAGCAAGAGCGTGAGCACGAAACTGATGAGAACGCGTCGCATCGATACCATCATAAGCTGGAGCGGCCCGGCGTGAGTCTGGACATTGCGATACTCGCCTCGGAGGCGACTCCGCTGTGCAAAACCGGCGGGCTGGCGGACGTCGCCGGAGCCCTGGCGGTGTGCCTGCGGCATGCCGGCCACGACGCGCGCCTGTTCATTCCCGGATACGCCGCAATCGACCGGCGGCGCTTTGCGGCCGAGCCGATCGAGCGTCTGCAGAGCCTCGCGGTCACGCTCGGGCCCCATCGCTATGTCTTTGCGGTCGAACAGCTGCGGCTGCCGAACTCGCGGGTACCGGTGTACCTGCTCGACTGCCCGGTCCTCTACGGGCGGCCCGCCCTCTACACCACCGATCCGGACGAGCATCTGCGCTTCCTCGCCTTCACGAACGCAGCCCTGCTTGCGTGCGCTCAGCTCGGCTTCGCTCCGCAGATCGTGCACTGCAACGACTGGCATACCGCTTTCGCTCCACTGATGCTGCGGACGCACTTCGCGACGGAGCCGGCCCTTTCGGACACGCGCACGGTGCTGACCATTCATAACATCGGCTATCAGGGCGTATTCGCCGCCGAGGCGGTCGGCGATCTCGGACTCGGCCAGCAGGCGTACCTGCTGCACCACGACGATCTGATCGCCGGGCGCGTCAACCCGCTGCGTCACGGCATTCTCTACGCCGACGCGCTCACGACGGTCAGTCCCACGCACGCCCGTGAGATCTGCACCGACGAGTACGGCATGGGCTTACAGGATTCGCTGCGCGCTCGCGAGGGCGACCTGACCGGCATCCTCAATGGCGTGGATTATTCGATCTGGGATCCGCGCCACGACCCGTACCTGCCGCGACACTTCGATCCGCGGCACTTGGCCGTCAAACGCGAGCTCAAGCGCGCATTCCTCGCGCGCATGGGATTCACATGCGGCGCGCAGATGCCGCTGGCCGGCATCGTGAGCCGGCTGGCGGCGCAGAAGGGTATCGATCTGATGTTCACGGCGCTGCCGCGCGCGCTCGAGCGGCGCGAGTGGGCGCTGATTGCGCTCGGAGCCGGCGACGAGCCCTACGAGCAGTTCTTCGCCGAGCTCGCCGATCGCTTTCCGGGCCGTGTGGTGTTCGATCGCGGCTACGACGATGAGCTCGCGCATTGGATCGAGGCGGCCTCGGACCTGTTTCTGATGCCCTCGCGCTACGAGCCTTGCGGCTTGAATCAGATGTACAGCCTGCGCTACGGCACCGTGCCGGTCGTGCGCCGCACCGGAGGACTCGCGGATTCCGTCGAGCACTACGATCCTGAGAGTGGCGTCGGCACCGGCGTGGTATTCAACGACTTCGATGTCCCGGCCCTGGAGTGGGCGCTCGACACCGCGCTCGATTGGCATGCACAGCCCAAACACTGGCGGCGCATAGTGGAAAACGGCATGGCCAAGGATTTTTCCTGGGCGCGCCAGAGCGAAAAGTACCTGGAGATCTACGGTCGGCTGGCCCGCAAATGAACGCGCGC
>JAJYFU010000097.1 GCA_021790795.1 Pseudomonadota bacterium | reverse complement strand
ATCCTGCCTCGCCGTGTGGAATTCCGGTTACAGGAGCGAAATATTAGCCTTACACCCTGCGCATAGGGTGCATAGCGGCGCAACGGCCGCGCCGGCCTCCAGGGCGGAGGTGGCACCTGGCCGGCTACCAATAATTACTATATTATAGTAAGTAATCGGAGGCCCAGATGAGCAAGACCACCAGTATCAATCTCGGCGATCACTTCGAGAACTTTATCGACCGGCAGCTCGCCAGCGGGCGCTACGGGTCCGCGAGTGAAGTGATCCGCGCCAGTCTGCGCCTTCTCGAGGAGCGCGAGCGCAAGGTAGAGGGCCTGCGAAAGGCCTTGCTCGACGGCGAGCGCAGCGGTGACGTCGGCGAATTGGATATGCGCAAGATCAAATCGAAGGCCCGCCGCGGCGCAAAATCCGGGTCGTGATGCACGCGATTCATGTCCATGGATCAGCCGAGAGCGATCTTGTCGATATCTGGCGATACTCGTTCGAGCGGTGGGGCGAGCTCCAGGCGGACAAGTATCTCGATGAGTTGGACAGCAGCATCAGGAAGATTGCGGATAATCCCGAGATTGGGATGAAGCGCGACTACGTGCGTGACGGATACCGCGTGTTGTTCGTAGGCAGTCACGCTATCTATTACACGGTGATGCCTGACACTGTTCATATCATCCGAATCTTGCACGGGAGCATGGACCCGGACCGGCGCCTGGAATAGAGAATCTCTGAGCCTGTTCGTTCGCTCGACTTGCCACTCTGGCGCTATGACAGCTGGCGTTCAAGGCATGGGGAGCGAGTACTTTCGACCCCTATGCGGATCTCGCGATTATGCGGAGTTTCGTTCTGGGGCATCGCCGAGTGTGCGCAACAGAGACAATTTCACGGAGGAGACGAAGAACAAGCCCGGAAAGCGGGTTGCTTGGCACTGCGCCCGACCGGGCTGCGTTGCGCCGACAGTTTCTGCGACCGCAGACGGTAAGGGTGTCATTACGTTGGGGCGTGCAGCGCACATTACCGCCGCGGCCCTCGGTGGACTCCGCTACGACGTCCGCCTGTCCCAGGCAGAACGCCGGTCAGGGGATAACGGCATATGGCTTTGCGGTGAATGCGCCAACCTGATCGACGCCGACGACGCGCCCTTTACCGAGCATACGATCAGGGAATGGAAGCGGAATGCACAAAAACGGGCTTGGGCGGAACTGGTGCTCTCGCACACGCAGTCGGGCCACGGCTCTCCCTTCGGCGCAGAGGAAATCACCGACGCGCTGAGTCTGGCAGTTGATGCCGTGCGGGCCTCAGGCAGTCAGGCCGCGCCGCGGCGGCGTTGTTTCGGTGGCCCTCACCGCACGTTCAGCAGCAGAGCCAGGCAGACGATGATCGCGGCTGCGATCAGCACGGCCCGCCACCAGGGAACGAAATACGGCACCTCGGTGGTCGGCGCGCGCGTCTTGTAGCCGTGAATCATCGCGGGCAGCAGTTTCTCCTTGCGCACAAAACGGTAGATTGCGATTGCGCTCAGGTGCACCGCGATCATCAGCAGCAGCAAGTCGAAGTTTACGGCATGCAGGCGGGCGAACAGGCGGCCGGTGCGGTACGACACCCAGCGGGACAGCGGCCCCGAGGCGATACCATCGCCGTTCACCGCGAACAGGCCGAACGTCGTCTGCGCGAGCAGCATTCCGAGCATGGCGAGGATGCTCAATGCGCCGAGCGGATTGTGGCCGAGCGGCGACGGCGAAGCATCACTGCCGCGCCGGAACAGCTTGCGCACATAGCGAAAGGTGGCGCCCGGCCCACGGACGAAATCGCCGAAGCGCGCCGTCTGGCCGCCGCAAAATCCCCACGCCAGACGAAACCACACCGCGCACAGCACGCCGTATCCGGCGAGACGGTGCCACTGCCAGTGGTCATGGTCCGCGGTCCACCAGCAGACCCCGAAGAGCACCACGAGGGTCCAATGCGAGAGCCGGGTCGGCAGATCCCAGACGCGGACCTTGACGCTCGGCGCGCGTTCAGCGGGCACGACCGGCTACCACATGTGCCACAAGCTGCTGTTCCCCCGAAAACGACGGTGACAGCTGTCACAGCCTTGGCCGAGCTTTCTGGCGCGCAGCCGGGCGGCGCCCAGGTCGCGGCTGCCGATGGCCTGCTTCAAGTTCTGCGCGCGACGCAAGATCTGGCGCGCAAACTTCGCGAATTCGCGTGGGTGGATCCAAATCGCCGCTCGCGCCCGGGTGTCGACGCCATGCCCCTTGCCGCTGCCGGCGGGGAACCAGCTCGGTAGCGCGGACGCGAGGTGGTCGATCCGGTTGGCGTCCGCGGTGAGCACCGCCCAATTCGGACGCGATTGACCGATCTGGTCCCTCAGTGAGTTGGCGGTTCTGCCGAGTTGATGGAAGTGGTTCTGGCGAGCATGGATGATTTGCGCAATGCCGGTGGCGTGGGCACTGCCCGCGATGCCGATGAGCAGCGCGGCGCAGATCGTCGTCATGCGACGGATGGCGCCATCGATCCTGATTCCCATAGGGCTCTGACTCCTCGATTCCTGATGTATTCGATAGGACACAACAATCATTACCGACGCAAAACCGCAGGACCGGAAGTGGCCGCAGGCGGCTGCCGTCCGGGCTTGCAGGGGCGGGCCCGCGCAAGCCGCGGCGCCCTGGTACTTCAATGCGATGCGAGGGACGCACCCGTCGTCAGACTGGATTCCCCCATCTCGATGCGATACCGACCGCCGCAGGGCGTGCCTGCCGCCTGTTCTTTCGCTTCGGCTGTCTGCGTATCGTGCCGCGATTCGCGGCTTGCGTGCGATTCCCGGGCGGTGCGAGTGCGCAACAGCTCCGCGCCCGCCGTTGCCGGCGGTGTGTTCCGTCGAAAACATGCGGTATGCAGCCAGTCCCGGCGTCAAGCGAGATCCGCAAGCGTATCCGGACTATATTACAGTCTCTGGTCGCCCGGTGTGCTTCCGGGCAGACCTGTCCGCCGTGCGATCGGTCAGTGCTTTTCAATGTGTCGGTCGCCGCGGCGGCCCACGAGCCCGACCGGGCGCCGGCGGCGGCTTGTGCGGGGTGGTCTATTCTCTGCTCGGGCGTCGCCGCCCGTCATTCAGAGCAGGCCCATGCACGCGAACGCGATCAGCTGTTCCACCAGGTCGCCGACGCTGTGGCCGATGGCGGCGGCGGCAATGCTCTGCGACTTCTCGAGCCAGTAAGCGTAAATGACAGCCAGCACGAACGCGTAGATTTGCTGGCCCAGGGCCTGCGGCCAGGAGACGACGAAGAAACTCGTCGCATGCAGCAGCGCGAAGATGACGGCAACGACGATTCCGGCCCCGTTCATGCTGAAACGGCCCAGACGCAGCTTGCCGGGCATGGTGGCGGCCAGATAGGTGACGAGCAAGGCTCTGGTCGGGATCTCCTCCGAGGGACCCACATAGAGATCGAAGGCGACCCAGTGCCAGAGACTCGCCTTTTGCAGCGGGTAGCCGGGCGGCCAGCCGGCGTGGGTGAAGTTATGGGCGAGCAGCTGCGGTGCGTAGTCGACGAGCGTCATGAGTCCGCCGAACACCACGCCGGTGAGGATCGCCGGTCCGATGTAAGTCTTGCCGTGGGGCCAATGCAAGCCGTAATCCGCGGGTACGAAGCGGTATTTCAATATTGCGATGGCAAGCAATCCGAGGGCGAGCATGAAGGTGTGCTGCACGAACAGCCACTTCACCAGAGATTGCTGCGGCAGCGCCGTATGAAACAGACGGGCTGACAGAAAGGCGAGCGAGGTGGCGCCGACCACTACCGCAAGGGTCAGCCCGACGGCGACCAGCAGGGGCACCACCTTGATTTTGAACGGCGGGTCGACGGATGCCGTGGGCGCGCTCATGTTCCAAGCTTAACCCTTGTCGGCACCTATTGTCGCGGACGAGCGCGTCCGGCGCCGCGGTCTTGGAAGGCACATCGAGCGGAACGGCGGGCCGGTCCGGGCGCATGGCGGGTTCCCGTCCGCCCGGCCATCGACCGCGAAGAGCCTCAGTGCACGGCGCCCCCGGAGTCCGCCGCCAGCGTATCGCTGTAGAAGGTGTTCAGGACGGCATGCATCGCCTTCAATGCATGCGGATTCAGATAGATCATGTGGCCCGACTTGAAGTAGGCGAACGTGATGTGCGTGCGCAGCTTCGGGCTCAACATCGCGTGGTCGAGATCGTATTCCGTCTCGAAGAACGGCGTGGCCAGATCGAAGTAACCGTTCTCGGACAGCACGCGCAGATAGGGATTCTTGCGCATGGCCGCCGCCAGATCGCCGGCGACGTAAGGCCGTGACCGGTGATCGTGTTTCCAATCCCACTCCTTGTAAGCCTGATTGCTTTCTTCCTTGTAGTGACGGTTGGAGTGATATTTCAGTATGTTGCGCAGATACCACTGGAAGGACGCCGCGAACGGCGCGCCGGTGAACTGACTGGACGGGTCGAACGAGTTCCGGGAGCTGACCGCATTGGCATCGGCGGCGGCAAAGCGCGCGTCGTAGCGTCCGATGTGCTCGCGCTCGGGCAGAAGCAGCTCCTTGCGGAAGTGCGAGGCGGTGACTCGGAGATTGGCGCGCTCGAGGTAGCGGACCGGCAAACCCGTGAATTGGTGCATCCGTTTCGCCAGCGCATCGAGCTGGCTCCGCGGCAGCGTATCGCCCCGCCACAGCGCCTGCGCATACGGACCGGATGCGAATTCGCGCGCCTGCTGCACGAAGGCGGCCAGGTGGGCGGGCCTGTTCGGCAGCTTGTGGTGATACCAGGCGATCGCCGCGAACGAGGGCAGATAGAAGATATATTTGTTGTCCGAGCCCGGCATCCAGTCGAAGTAATTGAGGACCGACGACTGCAGGATGACGCCGTTCAGGGCGACACCGTGGTCCTGCAGATAATCGGACAGAGCCGCGGAACGGGTGGTGCCGTAGCTCTCGCCGTACAGGAACTTCGGCGACTGCCACCGGTTGTATTTCGTCAGGTAGCGGTAGATGAACTGGGCAAAGGATTTCACATCCTGATTGACGCCCCAGAACATCTTGCCGGTGCCCTTGCCGACGACGCGGCTGTAGCCTGTGCCCACCGCGTCTATGAAGACGAGATCCGAATCGTTGAGCAGGCTGTTGTGGCTCGGCGTGATCGAATAGGGCGCGGGCGGCGTGGGGCCGCCGTTCGTCATGTTGACCCGGTACGGTCCGAGGCCGCCCATCTGTATCCAGTTGGATGCGGCGCCCGGACCGCCGTTGTAGAGAAAGGTCACTGGGCGGTGCGCGAGGTTGTGTACGCCGTCTTCGGTGTAGGCGACATAGAACATGCTGGCGATCGGCTGATTGTCCTTGTTGCGCAGCAGGATCGTGCCGGCGGTGGCGGTGTAACGGATCGTGTGGCCGTCGATCGTCACGCTGTGCTGTGTGCGCACGGCGCGCTCCTTGGGAACGGGAGCGTGGGTCGTGGCGGCGGCGGGCTTCGGTGCCGCCGCGAGCGCGGCCGACGACACCAGCAGGAGGCACAGAGACGGCAGGACGATCAGGCGGGACATGACGCAATCTCTCCTCGCGAATAGAACACCAGTGTCGCACCCGATGGCGCAAGAGTGCGCGGGAATGCGATGGGCCGTGCGCCGGTCACGTTGAACAGCGGCCGTTGAGAACGCTGCGGCGTAGACTCAAGTCGGTCCTCACGAGCCACTTCTCGTGGCGCGCCGGAGAAGGCGCGCGCAGCGCCGGGGATGCGGTTCGTGCCGACGTCCGTCTCGCGCAAGGAGCGTTCATGCCGCCAGTACTGCGCGTCCGTACGCTGTCGGGCGTCGGGGAATGCGTCATTGTCCGTGGAGGCGCGTCGGGCGTTGATCAAAGGCCGGGCGGTCGAGTCTCTGCTGGAGTGATTCTTGCGCAATGGATGCGCGCGGGAGACACTAGGGACTCGGGTCCATACAGACGCGGTCGATCACGAACATGACGGGCGAAGCCGATACGCGCCGCGCGCGCATCCTCCGGGAGTGCACGGAGGGGGACGGCGAGGCGCTCTGCGCCATCTACAATCACTACGTGGTGCAGACGACCGCGACGTTCGAGGAGACGGCGGTGTCCGCTGACGAGATGGCACGGCGCATTGCGGAGGTGACCCGCCGCCTCCCATGGATCGTGTGCGAAGAGGGCGGCGTCCTGGTGGGCTACGCCTATGCGATGCCCTGGAAATCGAGGGCCGCATACCGGCATTCGGTGGAGACCACGATCTACCTGCATTCGGACGCGACGGGCAGGGGCATCGGAACCGAGCTCTACCAATCCTTGCTCGACAGATTGCGGCGCCTCGGCACTCACTGCGTCGTCGGCGGCATCGCGCTGCCGAATCCGGCGAGCGTGGCGCTGCATGAGCGGCTCGGCTTCGTCAGGGCCGGCCACTTCCACGAGATCGGGATGAAGTTCGGCCGCTGGGTCGATGTTGGCTACTGGGAGCGCAGATTCCCGGAGGTCCGCGCCACGCGCGGGTGAGGATTGTGCGTGGCGCGGGCGAGCAGCCCCCGGGGGTCAGGACCCGCGGGGATCGGCCTGCTGGGGTTTGGACTTGCGCGCGGCTGCCCGATGCGCCGCGGTGTTCTTGCGCAGACTGTCGACAGCCTCCAGCGCCCGCCGCTGCTCCGGTGTGAGGATGCCGGCATAGAACTTGCGAAACTGCGCGTTGGTGGCCAGGCCCTCGGCCTTGCCGTTCCAGGTGGAGCCGGCGGGCAGGCGATTCTGTACCCAACTCGCATCGGCAAGAACGTGTGCGAGACCGCCGCCTTCGTTCCCGGAAACCGGCACGGGCACGCCGCGCGGATTGGCGACGAGCTGTCCGACCCGGGTCCAATCGATCTTTTGCCCGTGCCGCCGCAGTTCCACGCGCTCGGCGTGGGTGATCAGGCCCGGCAGGAGCCGGCGCCAGTCCGTTTTCCACGGCCGCTTGCTGCCCTTCAGGGGCCCGTAGGCGACCATGTAGAGCCTGCCGTTGCGCCAGCCGAACAGGTACGGCTGGTCGACGGTGCGCAGCTGGGTGCCGTTGGGCACCAGGTAGAAGAGCTGCTTGATGTCCTCGGGAAACATGTGGATGCAGCCGTGGCTCACCGGCCATCCGACGCTGACCGGCTTGTTGGTGCCGTGGAGCAGGATTTCGGGCCAGCCGAGTTGCAGCGCGTAGTTGCCGAGAGGGTCCAAGGGCCCGGGTCCGACCACATTCGGCAGCGGTGCGCCCTCGCTGGAATGCTCGGCGAGAATCGACCGCGGCACCACCCAGACGGGACCCTTCTGATGCGCTACGACATGGGTCACCCCTCTGGGCGTCGGGAATTTCGCCCTGCCGATTCCCACGGGATGCGTGATGACGATCTGGGGCTGGCCCGGCTTGTGCGGCAGGAAATAGAAGAGACGCATCGCGGCGACATTGACGACGATGCCCGTATGCGGCGCGTCCGGCAGAATGAATTCCGTCGGCAGGAGCACCGGGGCGCCCAGCGGGGGAAGCCAGGTGCTGAGATCCGGATTGGCGCGCTTCATCTCCTCGTAACCGAGGTTGAAGCGCCGGCCGATGTCGGTCAGGGTCTGTCCCTTGAGGACCTTTACGACCTGAAGCTTGCCGATGATGGTCTGGCCCGGGGCCAGCATGAACTTCTCCGTCTGGACGGGAAGCGGCAACGCGGGCGGCGCCGCACGTACCAGTTTCTGGGGCCGTGGGGGCGGGGCCGAGCGCGGCAGGGGTGCGGGCGACGCGCATGCGCCGGTCGTGAGCGCCAGGCCTGCAACCAGCGAGAAACGTACAGATGAGATCCTCATCCAATTATTATGACACTCTCCTCGGCATCGAGGAAATCCTTTGCTGATGCGCGGCGCGCGCGCTCGGCGCCGTGCTCACCGGGGTGTTCGTGGCGGCGCGATTCGGCGGAGACGGCTACGCCGTCCGGCATGGATCCGATCCGGCAGGTGGGCGCGCGGATCCTGGGAGTGGCCGCGGCGGGCCTGTGGCGCGCCATCGGGACGTACCTCATCCTCAGGCTCGCGCGGGCGACTGTCGGGTTGCGGGTCAGCGAGGACCGGGAGCGCGAGGGCCGCGACCTCTCCCGGCACGGCGAGCGTGCATACAACCAGTAACCTGATGCCTGTGTGCCGCGGGCGAATCTGACTCGTGCGGCTCGGCGGCGGCTTCATATCCTTGAGCGCCGACACGATGTCCTCTATAGTCCCTGAGGCATGGCGGCTTGCCCATGGGGTTGGCGAGCGCGGCAAGCGGAGGGATGACATGAAATGTCCTAGATGCAATACCGATCTGCTGCCAACCGAGCGACACAAGCTCAAGGTGAATCACTGCCCGTCCTGCCAGGGAATGTGGCTCGAGCAGGTCGAGCTCGGCGAGCTGGAAGACGAGGTCTTCGACTTCGGCGATCGCTGGAAGGGATCGCTGTTCATCAGCTCGACGCCAACGACCGGTCAGTGCCCGGAATGCGCCGCCCACCTGGAGAGATTCCAGTATCGGTTCTACGATCTGGAGATGGAAGTCTGCCCGAATCAACATGGCTACTGGCTGGAGGCCGACGAGGACTCGCGGGTGCTGGAGCTGATGAAGCGAGAGGAAGCGGACCTTCAGCGCAAGCTGCTTGTCGAGGACAAATGGGCGGCCACGCTGCGCCATATGCGCTCGGGCTCGTTTTTCAGCAAAATGCGCGATCTGTTCCGGAAATAGGTAGCAGTCCGCCGGGGTCTGCCCGGCCTGGTGAGCCGGTCGATCGGCGCGCTACGGCGAGCGCTCCGCGTCGCACGCCAGCGCCTTTTCCCGCTCGGACCGCCGGCTCAGCGAGCCCATCCGGCCGGAAAACCAACGGCGGACCCGGGTGCTGCGCACCACGCGGTAACCGAGGAGGAGGGCGAGGACCGCGGCGTATTTCAGCGGCGTACGCTCGTCGATCTTCTCCTCCCAGTAGAAATGCCACACCCCGAGCGCCGCGATCAGGTAGGTCAGGCGGTGCAATCGGCTCCACCGTCGTCCAAGCCGCCGCATCATCGAGTTGGTCGAGGTCACCGCGAGCGGAATGAGCAGCAGCAGCGCGGTGAAGCCGACGGTGATGTACGGGCGCTTGACGATGTCGGCTCCGACCATGCGCCAGTTCAGATCCAGGTCGAGCACCACGTATACCGTGAAGTGCAGCACGACGTAAAAAAACGCGAACAGCCCGAGCATGCGCCGCAGACGCACCAGATGCGGCAGCTTCGCCAGCTCGCGCACGGGGGTCACCATCAGGGTGAGCATGATGAAGTTCAGGGCGGTCTTGCCGCACCTGAGCTCGAGAAACTTCACCGGATCGACGCCGTCGCTGCAGCCGAGCCAACCGAACAGGCCGCACACCATCCAGGCCAGAGGCGCGAGCGCGGCCAGAAACACCACCGGCTTGTAGATCAGCCGATAGCGGCGTTCGACGCTCAGGCCGAGGAAGGGCCGTTTGGCGGGAGGCGCGATCGCGGTCACGACGGCTCGGGCATGGGCGGGCTCAGAAGGACTTCTGCAGGTTCATTCCCTGGTAGAGATAGGCGACTTCCTTGCCATAGCCGTTGAACATCAAGGTCGCCTGGCGCTGATGGAAGAACGGATTGCCGATGCGCGCCTCGGTTCTCTGACTCCAGCCGGGGGTTGGAACGTCGGGATTTACGTTGGCATAGAAGCCATAGTAGCTCGGCCGCGCCTGGCTCCAGGTGGTCGGCGGCTGTGTCTCGGTGAACGCGATGCGCACGATCGCCTTGATACCCTTGAAGCCGTACTTCCACGGCACGAT
>JAJYFU010000186.1 GCA_021790795.1 Pseudomonadota bacterium | reverse complement strand
CGCTGGCGGTTCATGACGCGCGCCGGGCCTGCGCCTCGTGCGCCTCGATGAGCGCGACAAAGGCGTCATCCATGGTCGGGTCCGGCCGTTCGGGCGTCCGCGCGCGCGCACGGATCTCGGCCGGGGTGCCGGCGGCCAGTATGCTGCCAAGCGACATCAACACCAGATCGTCGCAGTATTCCGCCTCCTCCATGAAGTGGGTAGTCACCATGATCGTCACGCCTTCCGCCGCCAGCGCATTGATGCGTCCCCAGAATTCGCGCCGCGCCAGCGGGTCGACGCCGGATGTCGGCTCGTCTAGAAACAGGATCTTCGGTTCGTGGATCAGCGCGCAGGATAGCGCGAGGCGCTGCTTGAATCCGAGCGCCAGGTCGTTGGCGTTGGTGTTCCAGAAGGGCGCGAGCTCGAAGGCGTCCGAGGCCCAGCGCAGGCGCTCGGCCCGCCGCGCGCCCCTCAATCCGTAGGCGGCCGCGAAGAACGCGAGATTTTGTGCGACGCTGAGATCGCCGTACAGCGAGAATTTTTGCGACATATAGCCCATGCGCGCACGGGCCATAGCCGGGGCCGCGCGCACGTCGATGCCGGCGACGGTCAGCGTCCCGGACGAAGGCGGCAGCAATCCGCAGAGCATGCGGAATGTGGTCGTCTTGCCGGCCCCGTTGGCGCCCAGCAGGCCAAATATCCGGCCGCCTTCGACCCGCAGGCTGATGCCCCGGACCGCCTCGAAGGGACCGAAGAATCGGCGCAGATCGTGCACCTCGACCATGACTTCCGAGGTCGCCGGCGCGGGGGGCGCCGCCGCGGGCGGCGCCGGGGGCATCGGCGACGCGGCCCGCAGGCGTTCGACGAAGGCATCCTCGAAGCGCGGTGGGACCGGCGCGAAGGCGATGCCTGGCAGCACCGGAAGCTGGGCCCCGGCCCGCATCACCACGCGGACGCCGTCGCGCTGCACGACGGCATCGAGAAAGGCCGCATCGCTCATGATCCGGGCCTGGATCGCGCGCCCGGGCACGGCGGCGGTGGCGAAGAAGCTGCGGCCGGTCATGCGCGCGCGGAAATCCGCGGGAGGACCTTGGTCCAGGACCTCGCCGTTGTGGACGAGCAGGACGTGGCCGCAACGTTCGGCTTCGTCGAGGTAGGCCGTACTGATGAGAATCCCCGTGTCCCCGCGGGCCGCCAGGGCGCTGATGATCAGCCACAGTTCCCGTCGCGAGATCGGATCGACACCCACGGTCGGCTCGTCTAGGAGCAGTAGGCGGGGCGGATGGACGAGCGTGCATGCCAGGCCGAGTTTTTGTTTCATGCCGCCCGATAGATCGCGGGCCAACCGGCGGCCAAATGGCCCGAGGCCCGTGAGCCGCAACAGCTCTTCGTAACGGGCTCGGCGCGCCGCTTTCGGCACGCCGTGCAGATCGGCGTACAGGTCCAGGTTTTCCTGCGCCGTCAGGTCTTCGTAGAGCCCGAAACGCTGCGGCATGTAACCGACGGATTGCTGGATGCCGGCTGCATCTGCGCGGCTGTCGAAGCCCAGGGCGGTGATGCGCCCCGCATCGGGCAGCAGCAGACCGGCGCACAGGCGCATCAGCGTGGTCTTGCCAGCCCCGTCGGGCCCAAGGAGGCCGGTGATGGTCCCGGGACGCACCATGAAGCTCACACCCGCGACTGCCGTAACACGGACGCCCCCGGCGCGGAATGTTTTGCGCACATCCTGCAGGTCGAGCAGCGGCGTATTCGTGTCCATGATCACGATCTGCAGGGGTGCGCCGGCAGGGCCGCGGACCGGTCCTGCCGGGGGATCACGACGGTGACCGGCATCCCGAGCCGCAGCGCCCCGGTGGGGTTGCAGGCGTAGACGCGCACGCTGTAGACGAGCTGGCTGCGCAGCTCCGTGGTTTCGACCGTTTTGGGCGTGAACTCGGCTGTCGGGGAGATGTACCCGATCCATCCCGAGAACTGGCGTCCCGGCAGGTCCGAGTTCTCGATAGCGGCGTGCATGCCGGGTGCGACACGCGACAGATCCGTTTCGGGCACATACGCCCGTGCCCACACCGGATTGGTGAGCGCAATGGTGAACACCGGTGTCGCCGGTGTCGCCATGTCGCCGGCCTCGAGAATACGATTCTCCACCACCCCGCTCGCCGTAGCGTAGAGGTGGGTATCGGCGAGCTCGCGGCGGGCGAGCGCCAGTGCCGCCCGATCCGCTTCAAGGGCCGCCCGCGCCTCGGCGATGTCCTCTTTGCGTGGCCCCTTGACGGCAAGCATCCAGTTTTGGCGGGCCGCCTCCAGGGTCGCGGCGGCGGCATCGGCGGCGCGCTGGGCATTGTCCATGATCTCGCGCGATACGTAGTGACCCTGGTAGAGGGCCGCCATGCGCTGCTCGTTGCGCACAGCGTTGCGCCAGTCGGCCCGCGCCCCCGCCACTTGCGCCGCCGCCGCGGCGATGGTCTCTGGACGAGTGCCGGCGAGCAGCTTCGCAAGGATCTGCTTTTGCTGCCCGACCCGACCCGCCGCCCGCT
>JAJYFU010000096.1 GCA_021790795.1 Pseudomonadota bacterium | reverse complement strand
GACCGCGGCTTGGCGGAACTCTCCGGGGACGACGCGCAGGCGGTCGCCAGTATCGGGGTTGGTGACCCAAAGCAGCTCATCCGGGAGTCGCCGGCAGAACTCCATGTGCAGCCACCGTACGTACTGCGCCTTCGCGACACCTCCACCCGGGGCCTCACCGGAGTCGATCAATCGCTGCACTTCGATATGTGCCCGCGCCTCATGTTGCAGGACGCGCCGCTGCGGATCTCTTGAATAATCGCTTTCCAGTGCTCGCTCGATGTCACGCGGGTTCGTATCGTGTCCCTCGATCAGGTTGCTGTAGTAGCAGTTCATGCTGCGAACAAGGTCGCCTACCGCCTGCGCGACAAGCGGGGTGATCTGCGCTGACAGGTGGGCCGATTTCGCAATGACGTCCGCCGCGAGGTCTTCCAGCTCGCGGTCCTGGTCCGGCGGAAGCATGGGTTCAAGTGCAGCGACATCGCTCATGATGGCAACAATAATGCCTATATAAAGAAATTAACTAAATATGTGAAATCAATGACATACGAGATGCCTACAAAAATTAATGCCGATTATTTTGCCGATGAGTTTGCCGAATAGCAAGTTGCGCGTTCCGCTGGATTGAGCGGCCGTGCTTTCCGGGCTCTACCGCGGTGGCACATGGGCCTCGCCCGGTGGCGCTCGGTGGCGCGAATCCCGACCAAACCGGGAATCTTCCCCTGCGGCGGTACAGGCCCTGGGCAGCGCGGCGTCCGTCGCTAGCGCGTGAATACGTTGCAAGGTATTCGACGGGCCACGCAGCGGTGGACCATCCCGGCGTGCTGACTAGTCGGATCGGCAGCGCCCTGGACTTTGCTGCCTCCGTCCGAGTAACGGTCAAATCTCCTTGATCCTGACAGGCTCGTTGGAGGATGAAGTTTCCGGAGTTAGGGAAGCATGCAGGAGGTCTGCGAGCGCGTCTGGGTCGCCGGCAGGTGGCAGCAGATCGGCCCTGGATTTCGCCACTGGCTTGGCGCCTCAGAAGCACGCCCCCGGGGAGTCAGCCAGAAATTGGCCAAAACAGCAGACAGACCAGTCCCAGGCTGCACGCCACCACATCCGCTGTCATCGAGTCCTCCCCAACGCGGCGACGGCGGTACCCACGGCCTCATCCAGTGGTGTGTGGGGTTCCTCGCCGATCAAACCGTGCAGCCTGTCACTTGCCAGTCGCAGCGGTTCGTGCCAGAGATAGCGCATCTCCAGCACCTCGCGCAGGAAAGGCGAGAACGGGGACAGCAAACGAAACGGCAGCCACGAAAACGGGCGAATGACGCTGCCTCCGCCTACGACACGCTGGACCGCCTCAGCCATTTCCACACCCCGCTCCAGCCAATGGCCGCCGAAATGAACGACCTCCCAAGCCGGCAGGGATCTCTCCATTTCGATCAACTTCGCCATCGTCTCAGCCAAATCGGGCACGTAGGCCCAGGCATGGCCGGCACCGAAACTGCCGGGATAACGGATCGGCGCTCCGGGCTCGGCGGGTACGATTATCTTGGCGAACCATGAGCTGGCGGCGGTGCCGCCGAAGAAGTCTCCGGCGCGGATGACCATCGCCCGCAACCGACCGTTCTCGCTCGCGGCTTGCAGCATGGCCTCCATCTCGACTCGGATGCACCCCTTCCGGGTCAGGGGATTCTGCGGCGAGGTCTCGTCGACTACTGCGCCAGCATCCGGCCCGAAGTTATAGACGTTGCCGGGGAAGATCAGCCTGGCGCCGCTCGTGGCCGCCGCCTCGATGGTGTTGGCAAGCATGGGGATGGCCAGTTCCCGCCAGCGGCGATAATGCGGCGGGTTTACTGCATGGATGATTGCGGTGACTCCATTGGCGGCGGCGCGGACGTCATCCGCGCGCATCGCATCGCCGTTTAGCCAGTCGATTCCGCTGGGCACCGCCGGCAAAGCTCTCGCTCTGTCTAGTCGGCGGTGCAGCGCGCGCACCCGCCAGCCGTGGGCTTGCAGGGCCCGCGCGGCCGCTGCACCCAAAGAACCGGTGGCGCCGAGCACGAGGGCTATTCGTGGATGAATGGCGGAATTCTGCATGGGGTCTGACCGTAGGCGCATTTGCCAAGCAGATTAAGGCGGAAACGGATAACCTGCTACGTCTCACCGCGCATGCCAACTATACGAAAACATATGACCGTCTCCGAACCGGGATGGGAGCTGTATCGTTCCTTCCTTGCCGTGATGCGCACGGGTAGCCTCTCGGCAGCCGCCCGAGCGCTGTCGATGACCCAGCCGACCCTCGGTCGGCATATCGAGGCATTGGAGCAGGCCCTTGGCGTGACGTTGTTTGTGCGCTCCCAGAGCGGGCTGCGTCCTAACGCCACGGCGTTCGCGCTGGTGGCGCATGCGGAGAATATGGAGGCTTCGGCGGCCGCCTTGATGCGTACGGCTTCAGGCGAGACCAAGGAGGAGGCCGGGACGGTGCGCCTCACCGCCAGTCACGTGGTCGGTGCCGAGGTATTGCCGGGTATTTTGGCGGAATTTCATCAAGCTCACCCGCGTATCGCGATCGAGCTCGTGCTCAGCAATATTCCCAGCGACCTGCTGCGAGCAGAGGCCGACATTGCGGTACGCATGTTCCGTCCGGCGCAGGATGCGTTGGTTGCCAAGCGCATTGGCACGATGCTCGTTGGACTGTTTGCACACAGGCGCTATGCCGACCGGTACGGTTTGCCGGCGACCCTGGAAGACCTGGAGGGGCATACTCTGATTGGCTACGACCGCGATCCCTTCTGGATTCGCGCCGCCGCCGCCATGAACTTGCAAGTGCCGCGTGAGCAGTTTGCGCTACGCTGCGACTCGGAACTTGCCCAACTCGCAGCCTTGCGCGCGGGATTTGGTATCGGTGCCTGCCAGCGTGGCATCGCGCGGCGCGACCCCGACCTGAAACAGGTCTTGCCCGAGCGCTTGTCCCTCACGCTCGAAATATGGCTGGCGGTGCATCGGGACATGCGATCAAGCCGCCGGGTTGCCTTATTGTTCGAATGCTTGACCACGGCGCTTGCGCGGTACGCCTCTGCTCGAGTTTGATGCGCTTCACGCGCCAGTACAGACCTGCCCGGACTGTCGGGCCGAGACGGAAGCGGGTGACCTCGTGAGACCTCATTCGTATTACCTGGTTGCTACGATGTGCCGCCTTGCGGAAGACCTCAGGCATTGGACCCGTACCCGAGGGTCGGTGCCCCGTTCTGATGGCGGTCGCGCCTCTGCGCGCAGCGCCGTCGCAGCATCGATCAGGTATTGGGCCGTGGGCCCGAGGCGGGGATCACGTATGCCGCGGAATTTACCGCGACTGTCGATTGCACCAGCAAGCCCGAGCCTTGGGACCTGGAAGTGGCGAACCCGGAGAACTGCACGCCGACGTTGCGGCGCGGCTCGAGCCGGCGAGCGTCGTACAATGCCGATGCGGTAAAACCGGGGGATGGCGGCAGGGCCGCGAAGAACTATGATTCCGCTCGAGCCGCAAGAGGCGAGGGCGATCCATCCGTGATGACTAAAGAGCGACGGCGGTACCCGAGCCGGTCGGAAAAGCTTCGGTGAAAGCTTCGGTGAAAGCTTCGGTGAAAACCACCGATACCCTGCCGGAGCTATTGCGACAGGACCCCCAGGCGAACCTCTATGACATGGACTGATCATGTTTGTCGCCGCACCGCTTCTCGTCTGGCATTTGGCGAAGGCCGGCGAGCAGCTCGACATCGAGGCGACCGCCGCGCCTGGTGGTGAGTAACCACATCGGCGCATGTGACGCGGCTGTTGGCGGCCTGGTCATGTATCGTCGAACGCAAAGCGTCCGTATCCCGGCAGCGGCTGGTTTGGGCCGTCATCATCGCGTTTCTTGGCCGCTTCGGGATCTGCGGACGCCTGGGTGCGCAGATCAAAATCATCGAGCGTCAGGTAGGGCCGCTCGGCAAGTTGCGGCAGCGAACGGACGAGCGTCGTCTTGCCCGTTTGACGCGCACCGCGTACCCGACTACCGGGGAAACCCGCAGGGCATGCTGGATGGCCGTGGCGGCGGCTCGTGGGAGGACCTCGGGCCTGGGCGCCATTTGGGTATGATAATCATACATCAACGGAATGCTCTACCGGCCGATCGGAACGGTCACCGTCCCGTGCGGTATTCCGGCTTCGCGCCCATGAGGCCGCCAGATTCCAAGCCGCTCGCGTGAGCTGAACGCTGTACTGCCAATCCACGGGGCAGGGGCCAACGGTTCTCCCTCTACCGCCCACCACCTCGGCCTCTTCCCGCCACCTGATCGCTCTCGTCGTCGGGGGATTTCCGTGGCGGGCCTGATCCGTGGAGCGTGTTGCCAAGGCGGAAATGCCGGAATCCAAATGTCAGCACTCACGCAGGGGCTTTGACGACGGACTGCGCCGCGCGCAAAACCGGATCGGACGCGCGGCCGGGCAACGCGGCTCACGTGCCGCGCCCGCCCCGGCAGGGCACCGATCTGGAGTGCTTCATCCCTGCTCCCGAGTCCGACCTGCCGCCGCCGATGCCCGCTCCCGCGGCGAGCGCGATGCCGGCGGTTGGAAACGATCTTTCCGACAGCCCGTGTCAGGGTGTCCGATCTACAGTCGGGTTTCCGCGTTCAATGCCGCTGCGGTTCCGTCGGCGCCATGATCCGCAGAACGCCGCGCCCATTGACGTCCTGCAGGGGAAAGTACACCCGGTGCGTGATCGGATCCACGGCGACGGAGTGAGCCTCGAAAGCCAGGTACTTGCGGCCGAGCAGGCGCAACCGTGTCCCTTCGAGTTCGAAGACGGTGACGACGCCGCTCTCACTGGCCACGTACAACCTGCTGAGCCCCGAGTCGAACGCCAAGACGTCCGGATCGCGCCCCACGGTGTGCACGGAGAGGACGCGCATGCTCCTCATGTCCACGACCAGCAATTTGGCGTTGCCATCGCACGCGACAAAAGCGAGGCGCGCGGGCGGGTCGATGAGCAGGCCGTGGTCGTGATGACAGCTGTTCGGGAGCGAATATCGCTGCACGATGCGGTCGGTGTGCGGGTCGATGGCGACGATCTGGTCGCGCGTCTGCACGTCCGCGAAGATCCGATCTGTAACCGGATCATACTGCGAGTTGCCCACATGGCCGCCCATGGGAATGGTGGCGATGCGGCGATCGGTGCGGGTATCGATAACGGTCTCGGTTCCTCCGTGCTCATCGGAAATGAAGAGCTCGTTCACATCCGGCGCAAACGCCATGCCGTCCGGATAGATTCCGGCCGGCGCATGGGCGATCACGCGAAGGCTTCTTTCAGAGATGACCTCGAGCTGGTTGCGGCCCGTCGCGGAAGCGAATACCTCGCCGAGTTCCGGCACGGCCAGGATTCCGTGGACTGCAAGGACGTTGCGTATGGCCGTGAGCACTCGCCCGGTCTTCAAATCGAATGCGACGACGAGGTTCGATCCGAGGTGCGAGATGAACAGGAGCCGTCGCCGCGGGTCGATGCTCGCGTAGTCGAACCGGTTCGCACCGCCCGGCAGAAGGACGTCTGGACGGACCTGTCTGAGTGGCAGCTCGGCCGCGTGTGCCATGACCGGGCATGGCATCACGGCCGCCGCAGCAATCATAGCCGTGATCCAGCCTGGGACGCGGGTTCGACGCATCCCGCTACGGGGGCACGGAGGGGTCTGACGTTCAATCATGTGACCGAGCACCGTCCATGATGAGTTGGCAGTGCTTGTCGGTCCGTGTCCGTCCGCCGCCGTGAACCGCAAGCGGGGAGCGCGATCGAACCGCTTCCATCGCCATGAGTATCGGTGTGACGCTCGAGTCATCGCTTCGTCAGCCCATGCCCGACGGCGCCGGCATCGCGCCGCAACAGCCGTCGGATGCCGCACTTGCAGCACGGGCACTGCACCGGTACCTGCATGGGAAGCACCGGCAGGGAGCCCCGTCGGGGTGTCTTGCGCCAGATGCCGGAAATAACACTCGCATTGGCATCCCATTGCGACAGGGCGGGCAGGTCGAGAATCGCGTCGATGGTACGTACGATATTCACCGGAGACAAGCGCTGGGCGTCCAAGTCGGCCGATTCGACCCAGGGCCCCAGCGCCAACCCGAGGGTCCGCTGAGCGTTGATATGATCGGCGCCATTGGTTCGCTCGGCCGAATACCTCTGGCGGTGCTCTTGTCGGCAACGCGCGCAGCTTCGTGGGAAAGCCGGCCGCCAGCGCCGGGCCTATTCCATGTGGACGACGAGCGTTACCATCGTCGCGCAGGGCATTGCCGAGAGAGAACCATGGGCTCGAGTAATCATTGTCCCAACCCGTATGCGAATCATCGTGTCGCGCTGCTCACCCAGCATGGCAAGGAGCACGTGATCGGTCCGGTGCTGAATACCGCATTAGGTTGTCGGGTGGAACGGGTGACGGGGTACGACACGGATCTCCTCGGCACGTTTACCCGCGACATCCCCCGCGCGGGAACGCAGATCGAGGCGGCGCGAAAGAAGGCGCGGATCGGCATGGAACTCGCCGAGTTGTCGCTGGGGTTGGCCAGCGAGGGCTCTTTTGGGGTGGATCCAGTCGCGGGGATGTTTCCGTGGAACGTGGAGTTCTTGCTCTTTATCGACGATTTGCGCGAAATCGAGGTGGTCGGTGTCGCGAAAGGCCAGGCGAACAGCGCCTACCATCTGGCGCAAGACTGGGCCGCTGCCGAGAGGTTCGCCCGCGAGGCCGGTTTTCCCGAACACCAGCTGGTGCTGAGACCGGAAGGCGAGAACGACCCGCGTATCCGCAAGGGGATCGCCGCGTGGCCGGAACTCGAAGCCGCCTACGCTTCGGCGGCGGTGCAGTCGGCAAGTGGCCGCGTGTTCCTGGAGGTCGATCTGCGCGCCCATGCCAATCCCACACGCATGGAGAACATCCGGCTGGCAGCCGAGGATTTGGCAAAAAAGCTCCGCTCCCACTGTCCTGTCTGCGGTGTGCCGGGCTTCTGGCTGATCGAGCGAGTCGCAGGACTGCCCTGCAGTGACTGCGGCACGCCGACCCGCGAGACCTGCGCCGAGATCCATGGATGCCGCAAGTGCGGGCACCGTGTCACGCACGAGCGCATCGGCCGCCAATACGCCGACCCGGGCCGCTGTGATTACTGCAACCCGTGAGATCCAGGCGCATCGGCATGGATCGCGCCTGCCCGGCGTTGACATACGCAAGGCGCTGGGGCGGCCGAAGCGGCCGGGCGTCAAGCAGAGCCGTTGGGTCTATGACACCGTGACCACGAAGAGTCCGCTGCCGTTCAAGCGGCCTTCGCTCTGACTGTCACTGCGGCACGACCTGGGCTCCGAAGAGCAAGACTTCAGTGGCGCGTAGTCTCCGCGGCGTTCGCATACGTCTGCGTCGTGGTTGCGTCCAAGTCGGAGACTACGCCTCTGCCGAATTTCACCACGCTTGCTACGCCGTCCCCCCGAGCACCAGTGCCAACAGATCGCCAATGTTGCGGTGCGCCTCCACCGGATGCCGCAGCGATACGCGGGGATCCACCTTGTAGCGATTGCGCCGGCCCTCGCGTAAGCGAGTGAGCACGCCGGCGGCTTCCAGGTCAGCCACGATGCGCTGCACCGCGCGCTCGGTGATGCCTACCTGCGCCGCGACATCGCGCAGCACCATGCTCGGATCGGCCGCCAGACAGAACAGCACGTGGGCATGATTGCTGAAGAAGGTCCACGTGGCAGGCGCAGCGTCGCCGGCGGTGACACGGCCGCGCAGTTCCCCGCGCGTCGGCGCCGGAACTTGACGTCTCCCAATACGCGATATATATTTCGTGTTATCAATGACGCTCAAGAGAAACCCCATGCCTGCCGTACCCAGTACCCTGCCGTCACCTGCGCCTTCCGGCGTGCGCAAGCACCGCGTCTGCCTGGCGCGCGGTGACGGCATCGGCCCCGAGATCACCGACGCCGTTCTGGACATTCTGCGCGAAGCCGGCGCACTCGTCGAGTTCGAGCCGCTGGAGCTGGGCGAACGCGCCTACCATGCCGGCTACAGTGCTGGCATCCCCGACACCGCCTGGGAGGCCATCAGCGCGTGTGGCGTGCTGCTGAAGGGCCCGATCACCACGCCGCAGGGCGGCGGCTACAAGAGCGTCAACGTGACGCTGCGCAAGGCGCTGGGCCTGTACTCCAACGTTCGTCCCTGCACGGCGCTGCATCCCTGCGTGCCCTCGCAGCACCCGGGCATGGACGTGGTGATTGTGCGCGAGAACGAGGAGGACACCTACGGCGGTATCGAGCACCGTCAGACCGGCGAAGTCGTGCAATGCCTGAAGCTGGTCAGCCGCCCCGGCTGCGAGCGGGTGATCCGCTACGCCTTCGAGTATGCGCGCCGTAACGGCCGGCGCAAGGTGAGCTGTCTGACCAAAGACAACATCATGAAGCTCACCGACGGCCTGTTCCACAGTGTCTTCAGAGAGATCGCCCGTGAGTACCCCGAGCTGGAGGCCGAACACCGCATCATCGACATCGGCGCAGCGCGCCTGGCCACCCGGCCGCGCGAGTTTGACGTCATCGTCACCCTCAATCTGTACGGCGACATCCTTTCGGATATCGCCGCCGAGCTGGCGGGCTCGATCGGCATCGCCGCATCGGCCAATGTCGGCGGGACGCTGGCCATGTTCGAGGCGGTGCACGGTTCGGCGCCGGACATCGCGGGCAGGAACGTGGCCAATCCCTCCGGATTACTCCTGGCGGCGCTGATGATGCTCGAGCATCTCGGCGAACAGGGGATGGCGGCATCGATCCACAATGCCTGGCTGCGCACGCTGGAGGACGGCCTGCACACCGCCGATCTGATGAACGAAGCCACCAGCAAGCGCTGCGTGGGTACGCGGGAGTTTGCGCACGCTGTAGCAGACCGCCTGGGTCAGATGCCGCAGACGCTCAAGCCGCGTACGGTGAACGAGACGGACTCCCCGCGGCTACCGACTTGCGCCGCGCAGCCATCGATCGCGCCGGCTTCGAGTACCCAGAAGTGCTGCGTCGGCATTGATGTGTTTCTCGAGTGGGACGCGCCTGGACGCGACGCCGCGCAGCTGGCGCCGCGCTTGCAGGCGGCGGCCGGAGCGTCGCTGCGGCTGGCGCTGATCACCAACCGCGGCGTGCGCGTGTGGCCCGAAGGCCACGCGCAGACGCTGCGCACCGACCACTGGCGCTGCCGTTTCCTGGCGCAGGAGGGCCACTGTGACGCCGCGGCCCTGCTGGCGCTGCTGCAGCGCGTCCAGGCTGTCGGCCTGGAGCCGATCAAGACCGAGAACCTCTATACCTTCAATGGCGAGCGCGGCTATTCGGCGGGTCAAGGCGAGTGAGCCATGCGCACGACAGCCGCGGACGGTGGCTGGTCGTCGCTACGCGCCACGGTAAGGCACGCGCGTTGCGCACGGCACTGCGCCGTAGCCTCGGTGCAGGGTTGTTCACGGCGCGCGATCTGGACGCCGACGCGCTGGGTACCCTCGAGTGACTCGCCTGACGCTCGTACGTCCCGACGACTGGCATCTGCACCTTCGCGATGGCGGGGTGATGGCCTCGGTATTGCCCGACACCGCGCGGCGGTTTGCACGCGCCATCGTCATGCCCAATCTCGATCCACCCGTGACCACGACCGAAGGGGCGCTCGCTTACCACGAGCGCATCCTGGCCGCGTTGCCGGTGGGCATGCTGTTCGAGCCACTGATGACGCTCTACCTGACCGAGGCCATGCCGCCCGTCGAGATCGCGCAGGCCAAGGCGAGCGGTATCGTTCATGCAGTGAAATATTATCCGGCGGCCGCGACCACGAACACCGCGGTCGGCGTGACCGACCCCGAGCGTTGCTACGCGGTGTTCGCCGCGATGGAGCGGCACGACCTGCCTTTGCTCATGCACGGCGAGGTGACCGATCCGGCGGTGGATGTGTTCGACCGCGAGGCGGTATTCATCGAGCGCCATCTGGCGCCGCTC
>JAJYFU010000185.1 GCA_021790795.1 Pseudomonadota bacterium | reverse complement strand
GTGCTCGAGGAGGACGTCGACGCCCTGCACGAGGCGATTCTCGCTCCGAAATACAATTTTGGCGCGCCCACCGTGTTGGTCGAGAACGTGCAGGTGGACGGCACACTGGAGCTGTCGCACGATCATGCGGTGGACGGCCGCGGCCTGGACCTCGAGCGCGGCCGCAAAGTGCTCGAGTACCTGTGCCGCATCTGGCGCCGGCCGGTGCGACTGAGCACCGTCGACGCCGACGGGCGGGCGCTGGAGATTTCCGCGCCGTAACGTTCAGTGTTTTGCGTGGTCCGCGGGGCGGGAGTAACCTGCCCTCATCCTCGATGATGCGCTGGGGGCGTACGGCATGGACCACAGGAGCATCCGTAACTTCGCGCTGATCGGCGCGGCCGGCGCGGGCAAGACGCTGCTTTCGGAATGCCTGCTGCTGCGAGCCGGCGCGATTCGCGCCCAAGGGTCGCTCGAGCGGGGCACCACGGCGTCGGATTTCGATGCGCAGGAGCGCGCGCTCGGGCATTCCCTCGATCCGGCGGTGCTCACGTTCGAACACCGAGATATACGCGTGCATCTGCTCGACACCCCGGGCTACGCGGATTTTCTGGCCCGCACGTTTGCGGCTTTGGAGGCCGTGGAAGCCGTGGGCGTGGTCGTGAGCGCGGTCACCGGGCCGGATGCCGTGACGCAGAGGCTGATGACATTCGCTCGTGAGCGCGGGCTCGCCCGCCTGCTGATCGTCAACAAGATCGACAGTCGGGAGGCCGACTGCGAGGGCGTGCTGGAGCGGCTGCGCACGCTGTTTGGGGCGGAATGCCTGCCGATCAACCTGCCGGCCGGGCGTGGCGCCGCGGTGCGGGATTGCTTCTTCGCGCCCGAGCCCGGTGTCGTGGATTTCTCGGCCATCGAGGCGGCGCACACGCAGATCGTCGATCAGGTCGTGGAGCTCGATGAGCGCCTGATGGCGCTGTATCTGGAGCAGGGCGAGGCGCTGAGCAGCCAGCAGCTGCATGCGCCGTTCGAGCAGGCACTGCGCGAAGGGCACTTGGTGCCCGTATGCTTTACCTCGGCGGAGACCGGGGTCGGAGTCGCGGAATTGCTCGACATCATCGAGCGGCTGATGCCCAATCCGGGCGAAGGCAATCCGCCGCCGTTTCTGGCCGGCGAGGGCGGCTCGCCACGGCGCGTGTCGGTGCGGCCCGATCCGGATCGGCACGTCGTTGCGCACGTGTTCCGGATAACGGTCGATCCCTACGTCGGCAAGCTTGCAACACTGCGTGTGCATCAGGGCACGATTCGTGCGGGGAGCCAGCTGTTCGCTGGCGAGGCCCGCAAGTCCTTCAAAGTCGCTCATCTGTACCGTCTGGTGGGCAAGGATACCCGGGAAATCCCCGAGGCCATTCCCGGCGACATCTGCGCGCTGGCCAAGGTGGAGGAGTTGCACCGCGACATCGTGCTGCACGACTCGCACGAGGAGGATCATTACCATCTGAAGCCCGTCGTGCTGCCGCCGCCGATGCAGGGGCTGGCCATCGAGCCGGTGCGCCGCGGAGATGAGCAGCGCCTGGCCGACGCGCTGCACAAGCTGACCAGCGAGGATCCCGGCATCCGCATCGAGCAGCACGCCGCGCTGAACGAGACGGTGATTTACGGCGCGGGCGAGCTGCATCTGCGTGTGCTCCTCGAGCGCATGAGCGAGCGCTATGGCGTGCAGGTACACACTCATCCGCCGAGCATCCCCTATCGAGAGACGATCACCCGCGCGGCCGAGGGACATTGCCGTCACAAGAAGCAGACCGGCGGAGCCGGCCAGTTCGGCGAGGTGTTTCTGCGCATCGAGGCGCTGGAGCGCGGGTCGGGCTTCGAGTTCGTGGACGAGGTGGCCGGCGGGGCGATCCCCGGGCAGTTCATCCCGGCCGTGGAGAAAGGTGTGCGGCAGGTGCTGATCGAAGGGGCGCTCGCGGGCTTTCCCCTGCAGGACATCCGCGTGACGGTCTACGACGGCAAGCACCACTCCGTGGACTCGAAGGAGGTGGCGTTCGTATCCGCCGGTCGCAAGGCGTTTCTCGATGCGCTCGGCAAGGCCCAGCTCATCGTGCTCGAGCCGATCGTGCGCCTGGAGATCAGCGCTCCGGCGAGCGCCATCGGCGATATTACCGGCGATCTGGCCACCAAGCGTGCCCGGATCAACGGCAACCAGGCGTTGCCGGGCCGGCGCGCGACAGTATCGGCGCTGGTGCCGCTGGCGGAGATCATCGAGTATCAGTCGCGGCTCAAGGCGCTTACCGGCGGGGAAGGCAGCTACGCGATGACCTTGAGTCACTACGATCCGGTGCCGCCCCGGCGCCAACAGGAGCTGGTACAGGCCTTCCGTCCCCGAGCGGAGGAGAATTAGCCGCGCTGGCGGGATGCCTGGCGGCGAGTCCCGCCGGCGGGGCACGATCTGCGCGCGGCGCCTGCGCCGTCAGCCGTGGTGAAAGTTCCGGTCGGCCTGCTTTGGCCGTGCCGGCGGGGCGCTCTCTAGGTCGGCGACGACCGTGCGCAGGTCCTTCATCAACAGGTCGGCCATGTCGCGCGA
>JAJYFU010000184.1 GCA_021790795.1 Pseudomonadota bacterium | reverse complement strand
TTTGGCATCCTGGTGCTGAGGTCTGTATGAACTTTTGCGCTTCTAGCGAGAGAAAAAACCCGCTTGCCACAAAAGCCCGTCGTGACGAGAAAGACCGATGCAGCACGCACAGTCTACCGCTACGCAATGGTTTTGGTGGGACGATCTCCGTGGTCGACGGAAAACGGGGCGGCTCGGTTTCCAGGCCCTGCCGAGCCGCAGCGAAGTCGGTCATGGATGGCGCCTTGCCCCAATTGCTTCGCTCGGCCTCAGCGGACGCCTCGGGGGGCGCCGCCACGCTCGCCTCTTGCAGGCCGTACGCAGGTTCGACACGGCGCCGGCCGATCTCGATCACGAGCCGCCCTGACTCGGCTGTCAGCGCGCTGATCTTGCATCGACCCTATTGCCTCATGCGTTGTCCCCTCCTTCGCCCGTTGCTAGACTGGGATGCCGCTCGTTCTGCGCCGGGTACGCACGCGTGCCGGCATGCCGGAGGTTTCGGATGATTTCCGTCGGGATCCTGATCGCCTCGGCATTCCTGCTTGCGGCATTCGCGGTGGAGCGCTTTGAGCGGCGCTCCGGGGTGCCATCGGTGATCGTGATGATGGCCATCGGCCTGCTCGCCCAGCCACTGTTGCGTTCGATGAGCGGTGTGACCTCGGAATTGAGGACCATGGTGCCGATTGCCGGAGCCATCGGTCTTGTGCTGATCGTGCTCGAAGGCGCGCTCGACATCGAGCTGCGGCGCGAACGCATCAAGCTGGCGGCAAAGGCATCCACGCTAGCGGTGGTGGCGTTCATCCTGTGCGCCGCCGCATTCGTCCTCATCGGGGCCAACGCGCTGCATTTGGGATACGTGCAAGCGGCGATCCTCGCAACTCCCTTCGCGGTGATCAGCAGCGCAGTCGCGATTCCCGGGAGCCACTCCCTCGAGCGGCACGCCCGGGAGTTCGTCGTCTATGAGAGCTCCGTGTCCGATATCTTCGGAGTCCTGATTTTCATCGCGCTCGTCAACTCCGGCGGCACCCTGGGTGGATTCCTGACCGAGCTTGCCGGCGGCGGCATCCTTTCGCTGATCCTGGCATTCGTGTGCTCCGTGGCGCTGGTTCTCGTGTCGACACGCGCTGACGCCCATGTGCGCTACATCCCGCTGCTCGCCGGCCTGTTCGCGCTCTACGCCTCCGGCGAGCTGCTGCATCTGTCGCCGCTGCTCATGGTCCTGCTGTTCGGGTTGATGCTCAATAACAAGACGGCCCTGGAGCATTTACCAGGGCTGCACCATGTGGCGGAGAGGATCTCGCCGACCACGGTCGGAGAATTCAAAGTGCTCGTGCAGGAGCTGACCTTCGCCGTTCGCGTCTTCTTTTTCTTCCTGCTCGGCTATTCCACCAACCTATTGGATTTCACCGTCCTGCACTCGTGGGCCGCGGCCGCAGCGATTCTGCTCATTGCATATGGAGTGCGTTACGTGTTGCTGCGCACGATCGAGCCGCAGTTCACCGCCGCGCTCATCTGGATTGCGCCGCGTGGGCTGGTCACGGTGCTCCTCTTTCTCGAGGCGGCACAAAGGGTGTCACTGCCAGCCTATCTCAACGGCACGGTACGCCTCGTGGTGATTCTCTCGGTTACTTTTCTGGCGCTTTCGAGCCGTGCCGCAAACAGGAGAGTCGCTCGTACTCCTGTCGCCTGAGCACCCCGGGATACCGCGCTGCAGCTGTTCTCCCCGTGCAATGGAATCGGCATGTGCATCTGAAGCGTGAACCGCCCACCGAGCCATTTGCTCCACCGATCGGATGTGGTGGCAAGCGGTGATTTCCGATTAGCCACGCGCAAACAGTTGCTCGGAAAAACCTTCGGTCGCTTTCGTCGATGGGCCGTTGCGAATAGCCCTGAGCCGCCTTGGCGAGCGCTGCCACGCCGTCGTCATCAATGGTCCGTGCCTGCGGCCGCAGACCGGCCGGACGCGACGGAGCCCCCGGACTCCGTTCACCAGGTTACCGCAACCTCGGCAGGCTCCAGGGTACTGCCCCTCCCATCGATGGCGCGCAGGATCTTGCGCACTAGGCCGTCGCCCGCGCCGGGCTCATATCGCCACGCGGGCCCGGGCTGCATTCTTCTTTTGGCGGGCGGCGCGGACATGATAGCGGAGACGATCGGAAATTTCTTCAAAGCCGCGGGGCACAGTCGGAACTACTGGATGAAGCGGCAATCACACTCTTGGCAGAATCAACGGATGCGGCGCGGACACTTTTGAAAATGAGGAGCGGCGGGCGGAGCAAGGCCTGTCTTCGCGAATCGGAAGGAAGTGCGCGTTTCGGTAGGATCGATTCGGAGTGCTCCCGGGGGATCGCGTTGCAGCTGAGGATCATTTGGTAGTGTATTGCGCCGGTCAGAAGACAAAGCTGAAAACTCAGTGCCCGAGTCCGCGGATCGTTGAAATCCCGCTGCCCATCGCGAACGGCGAGCAAGCCGTGCACGTTAAACCTGTCTTTGAAAGACCAAGACGGCGCGAAGCAACCCGGAAGGCGATCGTGGTCGCCCTGCGGGCGCTCGAGCAGGACGTCAGCGAAGGCCCGATGAGCGTCGCCCATGCAGCATGGGCTGGAAAGACTTTCGCCCAG
>JAJYFU010000095.1 GCA_021790795.1 Pseudomonadota bacterium | reverse complement strand
CCCCCCCCGCGCGCGTCCGCGGGTGCCGAGGCGGCCGGCGCAGCGGACCGTCGTCGCCTTGCTCACCAGTATGTGAGCCGTCTTTTCCAGCGTCCGGGGCCGAGGCGGCATCCCGGAATGGGTCATGCCAACCCGTGTACGCCGGGCTCGGTGCATCACTCCGCCTCGCTGACGCCGATCATCACCTCGCGTGCTGCGCAGAACAAGTGTCCGAGCCCGCCTTGACCGCCGGCTGGAACAATCCCGTCGATGCCGAATACGACCGAACGTCCGGACCCCGTGAATCCGATCGTAATGGTCTGGAATCACGGCGCGGGAATGATCGGTATCGCGCGGGCGTCCGCCGCGAGACTGGCCGGCGAGGCCGGTCAGCGCCGACAAGCGCCCGTGGGAGTGTCCTGGGAGTCGGTCAAGCCATGGGCGCGCAGCCACTGCCGAGCATCCTCGGCATCCCGCTCGAACCACTCGCGAGCGCCGCCCAGGCGGAAACTGTAGCCCCAAAGGTCCATGTCGGCGAACAGCCGATCCCGGCCGACCGCCGGCAGGGCGTCGGCGAGAAGCACCTGCAGGTAACACACCGCGCACTCCTCCGCGTCGTCGCCGCCCGCGTCGGTGTCGAGGTCGGCGCGCTGCGCCGCGCTCATGCAGATGAAATGACAGGCCTCGTGCAGGACGGAATGGACTGGCGTGTCCGCGCGCGCATACAGCTTATTGCCCCGCAAGCCCGCTTCGCACGCGCCCCAGTAGGAACCCGGAATGGGTTGCGCGCATTCGACCATCGTTAAAAACAGCCCATAGCGCTCGAGCAGCGCGGCGACGCCCGTGCGTCCGACGACCTCCAGCGTCATCACCGCCCCCCTCGCAGGGAGGCGAGGCGGCGCATGACGATGTCGGCGAGCTCGCGCCCCATGGCCCCGGTGAGGATGGTCCGCTCGTGCTCGTCGGCCAGCACCAAGCTCTCATTGAACGTATACGAGCGCCTGGCCGTCAACATCTGCCGCCTCAGCAGTGTCTTGCCGGCGGCATCGACCGAAAATTGCACCGTATACGTGACCCGGTACTCGGTCGGCCGGTCGGTGGCGGACACGGAGAGCACTCTGCGCTTGACCGACTGGTGCACGTGGATCACGGCTGTGGCGTGCTTGCGGTCCTCGGTCGGGTGCGCGCCGGAGCCGATCAGATCACGGCGCAGGCTGTGCACGAAGTCGCTCTGCTGGTCGCTCGCCTCGATGTATGGACGGCGCATGACGGCGGGCAGCACCCTGCGCCCCTGGAGGTGGAAACCGCAACCCGCGATCAGCGCGGCGGCGGCGAGCGTGACGGTGACGGCGAGCGCGCGGCGGCGGGTCATGGCGGGCCTCCGATGCGGATCAGACCACGATGTTGACGAGTTTGCCCGGTACGATGATCACCTTGCGCACCGGTTTGCCGGCCACGAACCGCTCGACGTGCTCGGCCCCGAGAGCCGCCGTCCGCACGTCGCTCTCGGCGGCGCCGGAGGCTACGCGGATGCGTCCGCGCAGCTTTCCGTTGACTTGGACCACCATCTCCACGGTGTCCTGCGCCAGCGCCGCCGGGTCGACCTCGGGCCAACGTTCGTCGACCACGGCGCGCTCGTGACCAAGCGCCTGCCACAAGGCATGGCACAGGTGCGGAACGATGGGCGCGAGCACCCGCACGATGATCTCCAGCGCCTCGTGCCGCACGACACGGCCCGCCGGCGTGGCATCCTCGAAGCGGCCTACCGCGTTCAGCAACTCCATGCATGCGGCGATCGCCGTATTGAAGTTGTGGCGGCGGCCGATGTCGTCGGTCGCTTTGGCGAGTGCCTGGTGCGCCGCACGCCGCAGCGCGCGCTGCGGCTCGGTCAGCGCCGCTCCCGCGAGGTCCCCCGGCGGACCGGCGCGTACGTGCTCATAGACCGCAGTCCACAGCCGGCGCAGAAACCGCGAGGCCCCTTGCACGCCCTCGTCCGACCACTCCAGGGTCTGCTCCGGAGGCGAGGCAAACATGGTGAAGAGCCGCGCCGTGTCCGCACCGTAGCGCGCAACCAGCCCTTCCGGGTCGACACCGTTGTTCTCGGACTTCGACATCTTGCCGAGCCCGCCGTATTCGACGCGCACGGTCTCGCCCTCCCGGGTGAGCGCCTCGAAGATCTGCCCGCCGTGCGCGTCGCGCCGGGCGCTCACGTCGGCGGGATTGAAGTACCGCCGGCGTCCATCCGCTCCGGCGCATGAGTAGATGTGATTGAGCACCATGCCCTGCGTGAGCAGGTTGGTGAACGGCTCGCCGGCGCCCACCAGATCCATATCGCGCATCACCTTCGTCCAGAAGCGCGAGTACAACAGATGCAGGATGGCATGCTCGATGCCGCCGATGTACTGATCGACGGGCAGCCAATAGGCGGCGCGCTCGTCAACCATGGCCTCGCCCTGGTCCGGGCAGGCGTAGCGCATGTAGTACCACGAGGAATCGACGAACGTGTCCATCGTATCGGTCTCGCGCCGCGCCTCGCGGCCACAACGCGGACACGGGCACCGATAGAAAGCGGCCGACTTGGCGAGCGGATTGCCGCTGCCGTCCGGCACCAGATCCTCGGGAAGCGTCACGGGCAGCTGCTCATCCGGCACCGGAACCTCGCCGCAGTTCTCGCAATGAATCAGCGGAATCGGGCAACCCCAATACCGCTGGCGCGATATGCCCCAGTCGCGCAGGCGGTACTGCACTCGCTTGCGGCCCAGACCGCGCCGCTCGAGCGCCGCGGCGATGGCATCCACGGCCGCCTGGAAGGACAGACCCGAAAACTCTCCCGAATCGACGGTGATGCCGTGCTCGCCGTAAGCGGCGATCCAGGGAGCCACCACACGCTCGTAGGCGTCTCGCTCGGAGCGCACCACCATCGCGATGCGCAAGCCGTTGCGGGTCGCGAACTCGAAATCGCGCTCGTCGTGCGCCGGCACGCCCATGACCGCGCCTTCGCCGTAGCCCATGAGCACGTAATTGGCGACCCAGACTTCGATGGGCTCGCCGGTGAACGGATGCAGCACGTGCAAGCCGGTGCCCAGTCCCTTCTTTTCCTGGGTGACCACGTCCGCTTCCATGACGCTGCCGCGACGGCACTCATCGATGAAAGCCGCCAGTTCCGGTCGACCCGCCGCTGCGGCGAGTGCCACCGGATGCTCGGCGGCAACCGCCATGAACGTAACGCCGAACAGCGTGTCGGCGCGCGTCGTGAACACCTTGAGGGCGCCGTCGGCGCCGAGCGCGGCGCGGGTATCCGGCGCGTAGGGGAATGCAACCTCGCAACCCTCGCTGCGGCCGATCCAGTTGGCCTGCATCAGCTTCACGCGCTCGGGCCACCCCGCCAACCCCTCCAGATCACCGAGCAGCTCGTCGGCATAGCGCGTGATCGCGAGATAATACATCGGGATCTCGCGCTTCTCGATGAGCGCCCCGGTACGCCAGCCCCGACCTTCGATGACCTGCTCGTTGGCCAGCACGGTCTGATCGACCGGATCCCAGTTCGCCACGCCCGTCTTGCGATACGCGACCCCCCGTTCCAGCATGCGCAGGAACAGCCACTGATTCCAGCGGTAGTAGTCCGGATCGCAGGTCGCGATCTCGCGGCTCCAGTCGATGCCGAAACCGAGCATCTTGAGCTGCGCCCGCATGTGCTCGATGTTCTGGCGAGTCCAGCGCGCCGGCGGCACACCGTTGCTCATGGCGGCGTTTTCCGCCGGCAGTCCGAACGCGTCCCAGCCCATCGGCTGCATCACATTGCGTCCCTGCATGCGCATGTAGCGGGCGATCACATCGCCGATCGTGTAGTTGCGCACGTGCCCCATGTGCAGCCGCCCGGAAGGATAAGGCAGCATCGACAGGCAGTAGAACTTGTCCTTGCCGGCGTCCTCACGGACCTCGAACGTACCGTGCGTCTGCCAATAGTGCTGTGCGGCACGCTCGACGGCGGCCGGATCGTAGGTTTCGTCCATCGCGGGACGCGGTGAGTTTTGGCTGGTCATCCGTATGGCTCATGGGGCGCGCGGCCCGCGCTTCAACGCCGGCTCATTGTACGGCGTAAGCCGACCAGCCGCAGCGCGAACGCCGCGGCTGCCGCGAGCGCCGCGAGGATCACCGCCAGCCCGTTGCCCACGCGCGCAAAGGGAGTCATCCCCTTCATGGGAGTGACACTCGAGCGCAACACATAGCGCACCATGACGGGCGCCTCGGCGACCACCTGGCCCTCGGGCCCGATGACGCCCGACACCCCATTGTCCGTGGAAACGATCATGTACCGTCCCTCTTCCTGGGAGCGCATGCGCGCCATCTGGAACTGCTGATAGCGCGCTGAAGAGCTGCCAAACCACGCATCGTCGGTGACGTTCACCAGCGCATCCGCCTTCGGCAACATGCGCAGCATGTAGTCGCCGTACGCAACCTCGTAGCACACCGACGGTCCGAGCTCGAGGCCCGCGACCGGCAGAGGCCGCTGGTGCGCCGGGCCGGGTGTGAAGCTCGAGTACGGCAGATTCATCTCCTTCAGCCAGCGGCGCACGAAGCGCGGTACGGGAAAGTACTCGGCGAAGGGCACCAGGTGGCGCTTGGAATACCAGCTCGCGCGCTTTCCGAGCGCCAGAATCGAGTTGTAATAGTGCCCCGTGTCGGACTCGCGCAGAACGCCCATCACCAGCGCGGATCCGTGCCGGCGCGCGGCGATGTCCAGATGCTCCACGTAGGGGAACAGATTGTTGATCAAGTCCGGCAGCGCCGATTCGGGCCATACGATCAGGCGCTCGCCGAACGCCGACTCGGTCATGCGCTGGTAGCGCATCAGGATCCGTTCGGTATGGTCGCCGAGCAGCTTGGTCCGCTCCGAGATATTCGCCTGCACGATGGCGACCGGCACCGGCGGACCGGCCGGATGCGTCCACGCGACGCGGCCGAGGGCCATTGCCGCCGCCCAGGGGACGAGCAGAACCGCGGCCGCCGCGATCCGCACGCGGCGCGTGCCGCGCACCAGCGCCACCAGGGCTCCGGCCGCCAGGAGCACCACCAGACTGATCCCGTAGACGCCCGCGATCGGGGCCAGATGCGCCAATTCCGTGCCGGTCTGCGTGTAGCCGATCGACAGCCACGGAAAGCCGGAGAACAGCCAGCCGCGCAGCCACTCGAGCAGCAGCCAGATCGCCGGGGCGGCCAGCAGCCAGCGCACCGGTCCGGACGGAAAGAAGCGCACCACCGCGTAGCCGGTGAGCGCATGGTAGAGCGCCATCAGGCCCATCAGGGCCAGCGCAATCCCCAAGGCCAACCACACCGGCGCCATCAGGTTGAGGCTGCCGTACAGCCAATAGGTGCCGGCGGCGAACAATCCAAAGCCGAACCAGAACCCGAGCCATGCGGCGCGTCGCGGGGTTGCACGCTCCCACAGCAGGATCAGCACCGCCGGGCTGATGAACGCCAGGGGCCACCATCCTTGCGGCGCGAACGCGCAGGCCAACAAGGCTCCCGCCCCGAGCGCCAGTCCGTGGCGCCACAGCGCCGCAACCCTGCGCACGAGCGCGCCCGCGTCGCCCCGCGCTCCCGCGGCCACGGACACGAGCTCCTGCTCCGGCTCGCCATTCAAGTCGATGACTCCGTATCGTGCGGCACGCTCGCGCCCACCGGCAGAACCACCCGCAGCGCATCGATGCGGCGCCGGTCGGCGCGCGTGATCCGAAATTCAAACCCGTCGACGGTCGCCGACTCGCCCCGCCGGGGCAGTCGCCCGAATTGACGCATCAGCAGTCCCGCCACCGTCTCGAAGCCCTGTTCCTCGGGCAGCCGCGCGCCGAAGTACTCGTTGAATTCCTCGATGCGCGTGACGCCGCGCACCAGGTACTGCCGCTCGCTCTCCTTGCGGATGTTCTGGTCGTCCTCGACGTCGAACTCGTCGTCGATCTCGCCCACGATCTGCTCGATCACGTCCTCGATGGTGATCAGCCCGGCGACGCCCCCGTACTCGTCGACCACGATGGCCATGTGCTGATGGTTGCCGCGGAACTCCTTCAGCAGCACGTCGAGCCGCTTCGACTCGGGGACGAAAACCGCGGGCCGCATGTATTCGCGGATGTTGAACCGCTGACGCTCCTCGGGGCCGCACAGCCGCAGCAGATCCTTGGCGAGCAGGATGCCGGCGATGTCGTCGCGGTCCTCGTCGAGCACCGGGAAGCGGGAATGTCCCGACTCGACCACGACCGGCAGAATATGAGCGACCGGGTCGTCGCGCTGCACGCAGACCATCTGTGCCCGCGGCACCATCACGTCGCGGGCGTGCAGATCCGAGACCGCCAGCACGCCCTCGATCATGGTCAGGGCATCGGCCTCGAACAAGCCTCGCTCGCGCGCCTCGCGCAGCAACTGCAGCAGATCCTGCCGGTTACGCGGCTCCGCGGTGAACGTGCGCCACAGCCGCTTCAGCCACTGGCGAGTCTCGCCGGTATCGCTCACGGCACGCTCCGGTACGGGTTGGTGAACCCCAACCCGCGCAGCACCCGGATCTCGCGCCGCTCCATGCGGCGCGCGTCCGCCTCGCGCTCGTGATCGTAGCCGATCAGATGCAGCGCGCCGTGCACCACCAGGTGCGCCCAATGCGCGCGCACCGCCTTGCCCTGCGCTCGCGCCTCCGCCCGGACCACCCGGGCGCAGATCACCAGATCCCCGAGCGGGCGAGCGCGCGCCGCGGCGGGCAGGGGGGCGGCGGGGAAAGACAACACGTTGGTCGGTCGATCCTTGCCCCGGTAATGGGCGTTGAGACGGCGGCTCTCGGCCGGTCCGACGACGCGCACCCCCAACTCGCGGCCCGCGGCGCGCCGCCCGAGGGCGCCGCCGACCCAGCGGGCGAAATCCCCGTTGCGGGGCGCCCAACCGCGCACCCGCCGTTGGACTTCGATGCGCAATCGCCGCGGGTCCTTCGCATCGGCCGGAATCATCAGGCGGAATCCCCCTGACGCGTCCCCTGGGTTCGCGACTCGTACGCTTGAACGATGCGCTGCACCAGCGGATGGCGCACGACGTCGCGCGCATCGAAGAACGTGAACGCGACGCCATCGACGCCGCGCAAGACCTCTGTCACGTGGCTCAATCCCGATTGGCGTCCGGCCGGCAGGTCGGTCTGCGTCACATCGCCGGTGACCACCGCCTTGGAGCCGAAGCCGATGCGGGTCAGAAACATCTTCATCTGCTCGATGGTGGTGTTTTGCGCTTCGTCGAGAATGATGAACGAGTCGTTGAGCGAGCGGCCGCGCATGAACGCGAGCGGCGCCACCTCGATGACATTGCGCTCGATGAAGCGCGACACCCTGTCGAAGCCGAGCATCTCGTACAGCGCGTCGTACATCGGCCGCAGGTAGGGATCGACCTTCTGGGTCAAGTCGCCGGGCAGGAAGCCGAGCCGCTCGCCGGCTTCCACCGCCGGGCGCACCAGCACGACGCGGTGAATGGTTTCGGCCTGCAGCGACTCGACCGCGCAGGCGACCGCCAGGTAGGTCTTGCCCGTGCCCGCCGGCCCGACACCGAAGGTCAGATCGTGCGAGTGAATATTGGACAGATACTGCCGCTGATGGTGGCCGCGCGCGCGCACTCCACCACGCGGCAGACGGATGCCCGGATCGGCGCGCTCCTCTTCCGTAGGCCGCCCCGACTCATGCTCGCGCAGCGCGAGGTGCACGCGCTCCGGCGTGACTTCCTCCGCCTCGGCCAGCTGAAACAGCTCGCGCAGAGTCTGCTCGGCGCTGTCGGCGCGCGCGCCCAGCACGCGAAAGCTGTCGCCTCGACGGCGGATCTCGACGTCGAGCCGCGCCTCGAGCAGGCGCAGATTCTCATCGAGCGGACCGCAGAGGTTGGCCAGCCGCGCATTGTCCGGCGGTTTCAGCGCGAACTCTCGCAGCGCGTCCGGGACGGTCACTGGCACAAGCGCCCGCGCAGGCTGTGCCGCAGGGCCGCGGTCACCGCGACCTCGGTGTATCGGCCCATGAGCTCGGCGGGACCGGCGAAGTTGATCCAGCGGTTGTTCTCGGTGCGGCCGGCCAGCTCGCGCGCATCCTTCTTGGCGGGGCGCTGCACGAGCACCCGCTGCACGGTGCCGACCATGGCCTCGCTGATGGCGTGCGCCTGGGCTTCGAGCTGCGCCTGGAGCCTTCCGAGGCGCTCGAGCTTGACCGCCTCAGGCGTGTCGTCCGGCAGTGCTGCGGCCGGCGTACCGGGGCGGCGGCTGTAGAGAAAGCTGAAGGACTGATCGAAATTCGCATCGCGCACCAGGGCAAGTGTAGCCTCGAAGTCGCGCTCGGTCTCGCCGGGGAAGCCGACGATGAGGTCCGTCGAAAGGCTGATGTCGGGCCGCACCGCGCGCAGTCTGCGCACCTTGTCCTTGAACTCGAGCGCGGTGTAGCCGCGCTTCATCAGGGCGAGCACCCGATCCGATCCGCTCTGTACCGGCAAATGCAGGTGGTTGGCGAGCTTGCCGACGTGGGCATACGCCTCGATGAGGCTGTCGTCGAACTCCACCGGATGCGAGGTCGTGAAGCGGATGCGCTCGATCTGCGAGATGGCCGCCACGTGGTGAATGAGCGTGGCGAGATCGACCTCGGCCCCGTCGTCCATCGCGCCGGCATAGGCATTGACGTTCTGGCCCAGCAGCGTGACCTCGCGCACGCCTTGCTCGGCGAGCTGGCGAACCTCCGCGAGCACCGAGTGGAAGGGCCGGCTGAGCTCCTCGCCGCGCGTATACGGCACGATGCAGAAGCTGCAGTACTTGCTGCACCCCTCCATGATGGAAACGAACGCCGAGGCGCCTTCCGCGCGCGGCGCGGGCAGGCGATCGAATTTCTCGATTTCCGGAAAGCTCACATCCACCTGCGCACGGCCCGTGCGGCGCAGCTCGGCGATCATCTCCGGCAGACGATGCAGTGTCTGCGGACCGAACACCAGATCGACGAACGGCGCGCGCGCGGTGATCGTCTCGCCCTCCTGGCTGGCGACGCACCCCCCGACTCCGATCAGCACTTGCGGCCGCAGGGTCTTCAGCCGCCGCCACTCCCCCAGCAGCGAGAACACCTTTTCCTGGGCCTTTTCGCGCACCGAGCACGTGTTCATCAGCAGAACGTCGGCCTGGGCGGGATCATCGGTCGGCGTGAGACCCGCGCTAGCACGCAGCACGTCCGCCATGCGGGCGGAATCGTACTCGTTCATCTGGCAGCCGAAGGTCTTGATGTAGTAGTGGCGGGACATCGGATCTGGGTACGGGACAGAGGGATTCTAAAGCCTGCGGTAGCCGATCGCACGAGGCCTGGAAGCCGGCGCCGAAGAGAGTGATTATTCTATTATTTTTCAGAGTGTTGTGCCGAGACACGGGCGCGCAGCGCTGAGCGGCTCAAGCCGGGCGCCGGCCGGCCGATACCCTACACTGCTGCTTACAGGAACGCGATCATGTCCCGTACGCCTACTGCCCAGGGCTGCCAGATGTGCCGCCAACCCGGTGTCGCACCCGAGTTCACCATGGCGTTCCAGCCCATCGTCGACAGCGAAAGCGGCGCGATATATGCGCACGAGGCCCTGGTGCGTCCCCTCGGCGGCGGCAGCGCCCATGAGGTCCTCAGCCGCATCACGGATGAAAATCGCTACGCTTTCGACCAAGCTTGCCGGGTCAAGGCGATCACCCTGGCCGCTGAGCTGAAGATGCGCAGCCTGCTCAGCATCAACTTTCTGCCCAATGCGGTCTACCAGCCGGCCGCCTGCATCCGCGCCACGCTCGAAGCGGCCGCGCGCACCGGCTTCCCCCAGCAGCAGATCGTCTTCGAAGTCACCGAGGATGAGCCCTCGCGCGACGCGAACCATCTGATGGCGATCTTCACGGAATACAAACGCCACGGCATGCGCACGGCGATCGACGATTTCGGGGCCGGGCATTCGGGGCTGAATCTGCTCGCGCAATTCCAGCCGGACATCATCAAGATCGACATGGCTTTGACGCGCAACATTCACCAAGACCGCGTACGGCGCCTCATCACGCACTCGATCGCGCGCATGTGCGCCGAGCTCGGCATCACCGTAATCGCCGAGGGCATCGAGTCGAGCGAGGAAGCGCTGTGCCTGCGCGATCTGGGCATTCACCTGCTGCAGGGGTACTACTTCGCGCGACCGCAAGTGGAGATGCTGCCGCAGGTCTCGAGCGAGGCCATGCACGCCGTGCACCC
>JAJYFU010000183.1 GCA_021790795.1 Pseudomonadota bacterium | reverse complement strand
GTCGCGGATGGGTTAGAGCACCTGGAAGCCCTCGGGAAAGGGCTGCTGCGGATCGATCCACACCGTGTTGTATCCGGTTGCCCACGCCGAGCCCTCGATCGAGGGAATGATCGCGGCGGTGCCCGCCAGATCGAGCGTCTCGAGCACCCGTCCGGTGAAGCGGCTGCCGATGATGCTCTCGTGCACGAACGCATCGCCCGGATGCAGCTCGCCGCGCGCCGCGAGTTGCGCCATGCGCGCGCTGGTGCCGGTTCCGCAGGGCGAGCGGTCGATCGCCCGCTCGCCATAGAACACCGCATTGCGGGCGTGCGCGCCGGGGCCGAGCGGCCGATCCGTCCACATGACATGACTGACGCCGCGGATGGTCGGATCCAGAGGATGCACGGGCTCGTAAACCTCGCGCACGCGCTGGCGCACCAGCGGGCTCAGGCGCAGCAACGCCGATGCGCCCAGTGCATCGATGCCGGCGAATCCCGGCTGCGGCTCGATGATGGCGTAGAAGTTGCCGCCGTAGGCGACGTCCAGTCGCAACCGGCCGAGATCCGGCACCTCGATCTCGAGGGCGGCCCTGGCCAGATAGGAAGCCACGTTGCGCACGGTGACACGGGTGACCTTCTCGCCTTCGACCGCATACTCGACGCCGAGAATGCCGGCCGGCGCCTCGAGCAGGAGCCGTCCGGGCACACGCGGCCGCAACAGGCCGTGCTCGATCGCGAAGGTCACCATGCCGATCGTGCCGTGGCCGCACATCGGCAGGCAGCCGCTGGTCTCGATGAAAAGCAGGGACGCATCGTGCCCGCTCGCGAGCGGCGGCATCACGAATCCACCCGACATCATGTCATGCCCGCGCGGCTCGAACATCAGGCCGCGGCGGATCCAATCGAAGCGGCGCTGAAAGTCGGCGCGCCGCTCGCTCATGGTGCGCCCCTCGAGGAAGGGCGCACCGCCGGCCACCAGCCGCACCGGATTGCCGGCGGTATGGCCATCGATGCAGAAGAACACGGACCTCATGCGCACCCCCTCACGGCCCGAGGCCGAGCGCGCGCCGCTTCGCCGCGGCTTGTCCGAGCGGGCCGCTCATGCTCCGGCGTCGAGCACGACGATCCTCGGACGCACGCAAAGTCCTCGAGCCCCAAATTGAGCGGTCTATCGTATACGGTATATACTCCAGCGCAAACGAGCGCCCCCGAGGGTGCCCGCGTCCCGATGTTCGGCGGCAAGTGGACAACACATTGACGACATCCGGCAACGCGAACGCGAGCACTGCCGGGACCGAACCGGGGGCGCGAACCGTTCTGAAGCGCGCAATCGCGGCTCGAATGAGGCGACTGCACCGGAGGTCACCGCTCGATCACCGCTCACTTCGGCCCGCGCAGGCGCGACATGCCAGCTGTCCGTGAGCGCACCGGCGGCGCGGTATGGTGTAGCGCGCTGTGCGCCCTGCTCCTGACGGCACCGGCATCTCGATCGATGGCGAACCCGGCGGCTGCGCGGCCCAGGCAGCAGGTCGATCGCCGTGTGATCGCTGCGCTGCCCACACTGAACGGAAAGAGCGCCAAGATTGTCGGTCATCTTGACCTGACCCGGCCCTTCCACCTGCGGACCCCTTGGACGTTCGTGGCCGCGACGCTGACGGCAGCCCGTTTTAGCGCGGCGGACGCGCGAACCGTCCACGCCGGACCGTTGGCGCTGTGCTTCGTCGACCAGTTGGCACCCCGCTGCCGGTATACGCTGCCGCGTACGGCCTCGAGCCAAACTTGGTTCTCCACGCCGGTTCACTTCTATTCAGCCAAAATCGTCTTCGCCGGCGCCGGACACACCGACCCGCTGCTGCTGATCAGATCTGGATCCGCCTACGCGATTGACGGCGGACACACGATCTTCACGCAATTGTTCCGGTATGACCGGCGGTCCAATGGATTCACGTCCGTCTTCGCCCACGCCACCGCCAGCAACAACAACCAGGAGACACGGTTCGTTGCCGGGGGCCCGCTGCGCGGCGACGTCATCGTCGCGGTCCCCACCGACGGACCGCCCTACGTGTACTGGATCCGCGTCTATGCACCCACGGTGCCCGGTCGACAGTTGCATCTGGTGCTGCGGTATCGGAGTCTCACAGGCTATGGCGACGGAAATCCGCTGGCCGTGATCGATTCCGAAATGCCCAATATCCTCCGGCGACTCGGCAAATGGCGGCCGGGCCAGGCGCTGCCCGTTCCGCCCCGCCTGCCGGCGGACTGCAAGCCCCGGTTCTATCTCGTCCGCGGCGAGGAATGGTGCGTCCGCAAGAAGATCATCTTCACCGGCTAAGCCTCGCGGCGGCCGCATGAGCCCCGATCAACACGACGGCTCGGGCGAACGCATCGCGATCATCGGCGCCGGCATCATCGGCTGTGCCCTGGCATGGGCGCTGGCGCGCGAGGGGCGGCGCGTTCTGCTCATCGATCGCGCCGAGCCCGCCACCGCCGGAGCATCCTTCGGCAACGCGGGCCACATCGCCTGCGAGCAGCTCGAGCCGCTGCCCTCCCCGGCGGTGCTGCGCACCTTCTGGCGCGAGCTGACCCTGTTCGGCGGCGCGGTCGATCTTCCGGTGCGTCGCTGGGTGGCCCTTGCGCCCT
>JAJYFU010000019.1 GCA_021790795.1 Pseudomonadota bacterium | reverse complement strand
GGACAAGCCGGCGCTGCTGCGCCGCCTGTTCGAGCTGGCGTGCCGGTATTCCGGCCAGATCCTCTCGTACACGAAGATGCTCGGGCAACTGCAGGATGCGGGCAATACGACGACGCTGGCTCACTACCCCGATCTGCTGGCCGGTGCCGGCATGGTCTGTGGCCTGCAGAAGTACGCCGGTGATGCGGCGCGCAGCCGGGGGTCGAGCCCGAAGCTGCAGGTCCTCAATACCGCGCTGATGACCGTGACTGCCGGAGTCAGCCCGGAGGAGGCGCGCTCAGATCGGGAATTTCGCGGGCGACTCATCGAGTCGGCGGTCGGCGCTCACCTGGCAAATGCCGCGGCCGCCGGCGAATGCCAGCTTTACTACTGGCGCGAGCGCGGTCAGGAAGTCGATTTCATCGTGAAAGCCCACTCCACGCTGACAGCCATTGAAGTCAAAAGCGGTCGCGCGCCGCAGGCGCATCCCGGAACGGCGAGCTTTGCGGCAGCGTTCAAAGTGACGCGTACACTGCTCGTCGGCGGCGACGGCATCGCGGTCGACGACTTTCTTGGTCGGCCCGCTCTGCGCTGGTTGGCACGCTGACCGCGACAGCATGACCTGCGGGTCTGGTCGGCACGAGAAGTAACACGGACGATGAAAATGACGGCAACCAAGAAATAAAATAGGGGCGCTCGACGTCCTGGCTTCTCGCGCATCCAGTCTCTTTTACGAACCACTGCTTTGTCGCTTTCAGCCGTTTGACGCTGCTGTTCGGACCAGCACCGGCAGCGACGTCCATGGTTGCGTGTGGCTTGGCGGAATCACCTGAGGTTCAGTGTGGATGTATTTGACCTTCGCGCACGTCTCGTCGCGGACTCCCAGAGCTGCGCAAGCAGCTTCATCAAGATCCGCGACCCGAGGATCGACGGGTTCGTCGATGACGCGCCGACGACCGGTGCGTTTTGGCCCGAGCCGCTCCTGCAGCTCAACCGCGCCTTATCCGTCCGGGGAGACCATCGATGAACTCGTCGGCGCAGTGGGACTGCACTCGGAGTGCGTTCGCATCTTGCCGATCGACAAAACCGATTCCGACCTGACTGGCAAGGGCCTCGTACTGACCGAGCGTCATCGCCAGGCCATTCTCAAGTCGGAGGAGGGGCACGCCTCGACGTCCTGAACGCTATTCGGCGTTCTGCACCTGCTCGCGCATCTGCTCGATCAGCACCTTCATGTCGACGGCGGTGCGAGTTGTCTCGAGGTCCTGCGACTTCGAAGAGAGCGTGTTGGCCTCGCGGTTCAGCTCCTGCATGAGGAAGTCCAGCCGCCGTCCCGCGGGCTCGTTGCCGGTGAGCACCCGCCGGATCTCCGCGACGTGCCCGCTCAGGCGCTCGAGCTCTTCATCCACATCCAGCCGCTGCAGCAACAGCGCGATCTCCTGCTCGAGGCGGTCCTGATCGGCACCGGAGGCCAACTCCTTTATGCGGTCGCGGACTTTCGCGGTCAGCCGCGCCTGGACATCCGGGAGCCGCGCCTGCACCTGCTTCACCAAAGCCTCGAGGCTCTCGCAGCGCTGCTCGAGAACCGCGCGCAGCTTCTCGCCCTCGCGGGAGCGGGCCGCGCACAGGTCGCTGATCGCGGCGTCGAACAGCTCGCGCGCCGCTGCGAGCAATGCCTCGCCGGCGGTTGTCTGATCCTTCAGGATTCCGGGCCAGCGCAGCACCTCGAGCAGGTTGACCGAGCCGAGCGGAATGACCCGTTGCAGCTCATCGAGCCGCGAGGTCAGCCGCTCGAGCGCGGGGGCGTCCACCTCGAGGGTCATCGCCGCGGCCTGCGCCGGGCGGTAGGTGATCGTGCAGTCGAGCTTGCCGCGGCGCAATGCCTGCCCCAGGCGCTGACGCAGGTCACCCTCCACCGAGCGCAGCTCCTCGGGCAGACGAAAGCCGCTCTCGAGGAAGCGGTGATTGACGCTGCGCAGCTCGCACACGAGGCTCCCCCAGGGACCGGAGAGCTCGCGCCGGGCGAAGCCTGTCATACTGGAAATCATCTGGTTAACGCTACGCTCCCGGCGCGGTAGGATGATATAAAGCTGCCCCGAACTTTAGCAGATATAAAGGGATTCGCTTGCGGATCGACTACGCCGAAGTCAGCTTGCAGGGTGGACGGGGGGAGAATCAGGATCGCGTCGCCGTCGCTACGAGCGAGCACGCGGCGCTGCTGATCATCGCCGACGGAATGGGCGGCTACGCCGATGGCGCGCGCGCTGCGCAGATCACCCGGCAGACCGTGCTCGATGCGTTCTCGCACACCCCGCAGCCGTTGTTCGATCCCCTTGGTTTTCTTCACCTGACGCTGGGACGCGCCCATGAGGAAGTCGTCAAGCTCGGCGCGCAGGCGCCGCTCGATCAGCGCCCGCGGGCCACATGCGCGCTGTGCCTGATTCAGCAGGGCGGGGCCTGGTGGGCGCATATCGGTGACAGCCGGATCTATCATTTCCGCGGCGGACGACTCATCGGCCGCAGCCGCGATCACAGCCACGTGGAAGGGCTGCTGCGCGAGGGGCTGATCACCGCCGAGCAGGCGCAGGCGCATCCGATGCGCAACTACGTCGAGTGCTGCCTGGGCGGCGGGGTGATCCTGCCGGACATGGCGATCACCCGCCGCCGCCCGCTCGAGCCCGGCGATGCGCTGCTGGTGTGCAGCGACGGACTCTGGGGACCGTTGAAGGACGAGGAGATCGCCGCGGCGCTGTGCGCTGCGGGGAGCCCGATACGCGAGAAGCTCATGACGCTCGCTCGCCGAGCGGTGAAGCGCGCCGGATCCGGAAGCGACAACACCTCGGCGGCGGCACTGCAGTGGCACGGAGAGACGGAATGACCGTAGACAGAGGTGGTTTTACCCGATCGGGCGGCCGCGCTCCCGATCAATTGCGGCCCGCGGCCTTCACCCGCCGCTTTGCCAAGCACGCCGAAGGGTCGGTGCTGGTGGAATTCGGCGACACGCAGGTGCTGTGTACCGCCAGCGTCGAGGACACGGTGCCGGCATTCTTGCGCGGCAAAGGGCAGGGCTGGATCACCGCCGAATACGGCATGCTGCCGCGCTCGACGCACACGCGCTCGGCCCGCGAGGCCGCGCGCGGCAAGCAGAGCGGACGCACGCAGGAGATCCAGCGGCTGATCGGCCGCTCGCTGCGCGCGGTCATCGATCTGAAGGCGCTCGGCGAGCGCACGATCCTGATCGATTGTGACGTGCTGCAGGCCGACGGCGGGACTCGGACCGCCTCCATCGCCGGCGGCTACGTCGCCCTGGCGCAGGCCTGCCGCGGCCTGCTGCGCAGGCGGGCGATCTCGGCCGATCCCCTGCATGGTCAGGTGGCGGCGATCTCCGTCGGAATCGTCGGCGGGGTGCCCGTGCTCGATCTGGACTACCAGGAGGATTCGCACGCCGAGGTCGATATGAACGTCGTCATGAACGACGGCGGAGCGTTCATCGAGCTGCAGGGCACGGCGGAGGGCCATGCGTTTCGCCGCCACGAGCTCGATGCGATGCTGGCGCTCGCCGCAGGCGGTATCGAGCAGCTCTTCCCGTTGCAGAGCCAGGCGGTCGGGGCATGACCGGCCGAATCCGGATCCTCGGCAGCGTCGCTCCGGTCCGCTGCGAATCCCATTGAGTCTTGCGCATCGCGCATGAAGATCGTCCTCGCCAGCGGCAACCCGGGCAAGCTCCGCGAGCTCGGCGAATTGCTCGGGCCGCTTGGTATCGGGGTCGTGCCCCAGATCGCGTTTGGTCTGACGACGCCGCCCGAGACGGGGACGACTTTTCGGGAGAATGCGCTGCTGAAGGCCCGGTTTGCGGCCCGGCAGACGGGGCTGCCGGCGCTTGCCGACGATTCCGGCATCGAGGTCGACGCGCTGCGGGGCCGCCCCGGAGTGTACTCGGCGCGCTATGCGGGCGAGGGGGCGAGCGACGAGGACAATCTGCACAAGCTCCTGGGAGAGCTCGACGGGGTGCCCGAGAGCGAACGCGGGGCGCGTTACCGCTGTGTCGTGGCACTCGTGCGCGGCCCGGATGATCCCGATCCGCTGATTGCCGAGGGGACTTGGGAAGGCCGCATCGCGCGGGCGCCGCGCGGCGCCGGCGGCTTCGGCTACGACCCGATTTTCGTGCCCCGGGACTCGGCACGCACCGCGGCGGAGCTCTCGGCGGTGGAAAAGAACGCGGTGAGCCACCGTGGTCAGGCCTTGCACGCACTGGCTGCCCTCGCCGCCTCGCGGCTCGCGCGCACGCCCGGCTCCGGTTCGCCCCGGCGCGGCCGATTGTTCATCCTGGCGGCCCCTTCCGGTGCGGGGAAGACCTCGCTGGTCCGTGAGCTGCTGGTGCGCAAACCCGATCTGCGGCTCTCGATCTCGCACACGACCCGGCCGAAGCGCGTCACCGAGGTCGACGGACGGGAATATCACTTCGTGAGCGTCGAGCAATTCGAGCGCATGGCGGACGAGGGCCGCTTTCTCGAGTACGCCCGAGTCTTCGACAATTACTACGGAACCGCGCGTGAGCCGGTGGAAGCCCGCTTGGCCGGGGGTGGCGACGTGGTTCTGGAGATCGATTGGCAGGGTGCCCGCCAGGTGCGTCGGGTGCTCCCGGAGTCCGTAACGATCTTCGTGCTGCCACCTTCGCGTGCCGCCCTCGAGCAGCGGTTGCGCGGCCGAGCCACAGATTCCGCCGAGGTCATTGCGCGCCGTCTGAGCGATGCCGTGAGCGACATGACCCATTGGGGTGAGTTCGACTACGTCGTGGTGAACGACGACTTCGGGCAGGCCGTGGACGACCTGGCGGGGATCATCGAGGGGCGGGGCGGCCCGCTGGCGGCCTCCCGGCGCGGACTCGAGCCGCTCCTCGCTCAGCTGCTGGCCTGAACCCCTGCGATTGCCGTATAGTAGCCTTTCTTTCCGCGCGTCCGCCGCGCCCGCCAATCCATCACCACCGAAGTACCGCCATGGCCCGCATCACCGTCGAAGATTGCCTGCAGAACGTCGATAACTTGTTTCAGCTGGTGATCCTGGCCGCGCAGCGTGCCCGGCGGCTCGCCAATGGCGCCGAGCCGACCCTGCCGCTGGAGAACGACAAACCCACGGTCCTCGCGCTGCGCGAGATCGCCGCGGGCAACGTCACGCTCGAAATGCTTCGTGAGCCCGAGCCGCCGGCCGAGCCGCCGCCGGGGGTGCCGGAGCTGGACATGCAGACGGCCTTCCGCGCGCCGCAGTTCGGCCTGGGCGAGCACTAGCCACGGAGCGGTCGCGCGCGTGATATGGAGTATGCGTCTTCCCTCCTCGGGTTGCTTCCCGGCGGAAGGCGTACCCCTGGGCTGAAGGAATTGCTCGCCACCGTCGGCGGCTATCTGCCGCCGGAGCAGGTGGCGCGCATCCGCGAAGCGGCGGAATTCGGGGCATCGGCCCATCAGGGCCAGAAGCGCCGCTCCGGCGAGCCATTCATCGCCCATCCGGTGGCCACCGCGGCGATCCTGGCCGACCTGCGCCTGGACGCCGATACCCTCATCGCGGCCATTCTCCACGATGTCATCGAGGATACCCCGACCCCCAAGGATCAGCTTGCCGCCCGCTTCGGCGCCGACGTGGCCGAGCTCGTCGACGGGGTGACCAAGCTCGATGCGATTCAGTTCAAGAGCCGCGAGGAAGCGCAGGCGGAATCGTTTCGCAAGATGTTGCTGGCGATGGTGCGCGACCTGCGCGTCATCCTGGTCAAGCTCGCCGACCGCACGCACAACATGCGCACGATCCAGTCGATGCCGCCGCATCGGCGCCGGGCGATCGCGCGCGAGACGCTGGAGATCTACGCGCCCATCGCCGAGCGCCTGGGCCTGTACAGCCTGAAGCTCGAGCTCGAAGAGCTCGGGTTCCGCGCGCTGTATCCGCGGCGCTACCGCGTGCTGGAGCATGCCCTGCGCAAGGCACGGGGCAATCAAAAGGAGTTTCTGAAGAAAATCGAGCGGCAACTGTCCGCGGCGCTCGCCAAGCACGGCATCCCGGCACGCGTGGAGATGCGCGAGAAGCATCTGTACAGCATTTACAAGAAAATGCTGCGCAAGCGTGCCTCGCTCGCCGAGATCGTCGATGTCTACGGGCTGCGCATCATCGTCGATGAGCTGGATACCTGTTACCGCACCATCGGCGTGGTCCACTCGGTATTCCGGCCGATGCCCGGGCGCTTCAAGGATTACATCGCCATCCCTCGGGTCAACGGCTATCAGTCCTTGCATACCACGCTGTTCGGCCCCAACGCCGTGCCGATCGAGGTTCAGATCCGCACCGAGGACATGGATTGTGTCGCGGAGTCGGGCATCGCCGCGCACTGGAAGTACAAGACAGGGGACGTCGCCAGCTCGGTCCAGCAGGAGAGCGCGCGCGAGTGGCTCTCCGGTCTGGTGGCGCTGCAGGAGGACGGCAACTCCGAGGAGTTCCTCGAGAGCGTCAAGGTCGACCTGTACCCCGACAAGGTGTACGTGTTTACCCCGAAGGGCCGGATTCTCAGGCTTCCCAGCGGCGCAACCGTGGTCGATTTCGCCTACGCGGTCCACACCGACGTCGGCAATCGCTGCGTCGCCGCCAAGGTGGATCGGCGCCTCACGCCGCTGCGCACGGTGCTGCGCAACGGGCAGACGGTGGAGATCATCACCGCCAAGGGCGCGGTGCCCAATCCGGCCTGGGTGGGCTTCGTGGTCACGGCCAAGGCGCGCAGTGCGATTCGTCATTACCTGAAAGGTCTGCGCCGCACCGAAGCGATCGCGCTCGGCCAGCGGCTGCTCACCCAGGCGCTCGCGGAGTCTCACCTGTCGTTCGAGGACGTCGCCGCCGAGGCGCGCGCGGCGGTGCTCGGGGAGCTCGGCATGCAGGACATGAACGAGCTGTACGAGAAGATCGGGCTCGGCGAGCGGCTCGCGCCGCTGGTGGCGCGCCGCTTGCTGCCGGCCGCCGCCGAGCCGGGCGCCTCGATGCCCGCGCCGCTCGCGATCGCCGGTACCGAGGGATTGCTCGTCAGCTATGCGCGCTGCTGCTTCCCGCTGCCGAATGATCCGGTGTTCGCATTTCTCTCCAGCGGCCGCGGCGTGGTGATTCACCGCGATCGGTGCGTCAACGTCGAGGACTACCGCAAGCATCCCGAGAAATGGTTGCCGGTGAGCTGGCAGAGCGCACCGGAACGCCTGTTCAGCTCCGAGATCCGGGTCGATGTCGTCAACCGCACCGGCGTGCTCGCGCACGTGGCCGCCGCGATCGCCAGCGCCGACACGAACATCCATCATGTCTCGATCGAGGAGCAGGAAGGCGATGCCTCGATCCTGACTTTCGAGCTGAAAGTGCGTGATCGCAAACAGCTCGCGCGCGTCATGCGAGTCATCCGCCGCCTGCCGGACGTCACCCGGGTCAGCCGCACGATCGCCGCGCACGCGCGCGACGAGCGCTCCGACGCCGACGAGCTCGACGAATCGGATTCGAGTTCCCACACCGAATGAGGACCCGCATGAGACACAGCATCATTCATACCGACGAGGCGCCGCCGGCGATCGGCACCTATTCCCAGGCGGTCCGCGCCGGCGATACGGTCTATCTTTCCGGCCAGATACCGCTCGATCCGGCCACCAAGGAACTGGTTGGCGGGGGCATCGAGGCGGAGATCCGCCGCGTGTTCGACAATCTCGACGCGGTGGCCCGCGCGGCCGGCGGCACGCTGGCGCAGGCGGTGAAGGTCAACATCTATCTGACCGATCTCGCGCACTTCGCCAAGGTCAACGAAATCATGGCGCAGTATTTTCCGCAGCCGTACCCGGCGCGCGCCGCGGTCGGCGTGGCGCAACTGCCGCGCGGCGCGCGCGTCGAGGCGGAGTGCATTCTGCATCTTGGCTGAGGCCGCGGACAAAAGCGCTGCGAGCGAACAGCGGCCGGTGACGGCACTGCGCGGTGTCGGCGCGCAGCTCGCCGAGCGGCTGCGCCGCCTCGGCGTCGCGCGGGTGCAGGACCTGCTGTTCGTCCTGCCGGTGCGCTATGACGACCGCACGACCCTGAGAAAAATCGGTGAGCTGTCGCCCGGAACGCGCACCCTCGTGCAAGGCGAGATTCAGCTCACCGAAGTGGTTTATCGCCGCCGCCGGCAGCTGCTGACCCGCCTCTCGGACGGGTCGGGGTTCCTGACACTGCGGTTCTTCCATTTCTCGGAGATGCAGCAGAAAGGCCTGGCGCGCGGCACGAGGCTGCGCTGCTTCGGAGAAGTCCGGCGCGGACCGCAGGGCCTGGAGATGGTCCACCCGGAGTATCGGCGCATCGCCTCGGAGTCCGAGGCGGTGGAGGAGACCCTGACGCCCTTGTATCCCCTCACGGAAGGGGTGACTCAGGGGCGGTTGCGCGCCCTGATCACGCAGGCGCTCGGTGAGCTCGACGCCGCGGGCGTGCACGACTGGCTGCCGGGTGAAGTGACGGAGAATCTTGCGCTGCCATCGCTGCGCGACGCCCTGCGCTACGTGCACCGGCCGCCGCGCGACGCGCGGCTCGCCGAGCTGTCCGTGGGGCGCCACCCCGCGCAGCGGCGTCTGGCGTTCGAGGAGTTGCTCGCCCATCAAACGAGCCTGCGGCTGCTGAAGCGGGCGGCCAAGACCGATCCGGCTCGCCCGCTGGCCGACGAACAAGGACTCGAGGCGCGATTACTGGCCTCGCTGCCGTTCCGGTTGACCGGTGCTCAGGCGCGCGCGTTGGCCGAAGTCGACACCGATCTGTGCGCCGAGCGGCCGATGGTGCGGCTGGTGCAGGGTGACGTCGGCTGCGGCAAGACGGTCGTGGCGGCTCTCGCCGCGGCGCGCGCCGCCGGCAGCCGCGCGCAGGCGGCGCTGATGGCTCCGACGGAACTGCTGGCCGAGCAGCACGCCCGCAACTTCCGCGCGTGGTTCGAGCCGCTCGGACTGCCCGTGGCGCTGCTGTCGGGCACGCAGCCGGCGCGCACGCGGCGCAGCGCTCTCGAGGCGGTCGCTTCCGGCGAGGTGCGCCTCGCCGTCGGGACTCACGCGCTCTTCCAGGAAGGAATCGCATTCTCGAACCTCGCGCTGGTGATCGTCGACGAACAGCACCGCTTCGGGGTACAGCAGCGCCTGCGCCTGCAGGAGAAGGGCCGGGCTGAGGGGCGCTTCCCGCATCAGCTCATCATGACGGCCACACCGATCCCCCGCACGCTGGCCATGACCGCCTATGCGGATCTCGACGTCTCGGTGATCGACGCTCTGCCGCCCGGACGTACACCCGTGCAAACGGTGGTGGTCCCCGAGCAGCGGCGTGACGAGGTGGTGGCGCGGGTCGCGCAGGCCTGCCGCTCGGGACGACAGGTCTACTGGGTCTGCCCGCTCATCGAGGAGTCCGAGGAGCTGCGCTCCCAGGCGGCCGAGGAGACCGCCACGGTGTTGGCCGAAGCGCTGCCCGAGGTGCGCGTCGGGCTGGTCCACGGCCGCCTGTCCTCGGCAAAGAAGGACGAGGTGATGCTGACGTTCCAGGCCGGGCGCGTGCAGGTGCTGGTGGCCACCACCGTCATCGAGGTGGGGGTCGATGTGCCGAACGCCACGCTGATGGTGGTCGAAAACGCCGAGCGCATGGGACTGGCGCAGTTGCATCAGCTGCGCGGGCGGGTCGGGCGCGGCGCGGCGGCGAGCACCTGCGTGCTGCTCTATCGTGCGCCCCTGTCGCACCTGGCGCGCCAGCGCCTGCAAGTCATGCGCCGCACCAACGACGGATTCGAGATCGCAAGGCGCGATCTGGAGCTGCGCGGTCCCGGGGAGCTGCTCGGCACGCGCCAGACGGGACTCGCGCAGATGCGCGTGGCGGACCTGATGCGCGATGCGGATCTGCTGCCGCGTGTGCAGGCGGCGGCGGAGGTGCTGCTTGCGCGCTATCCGGATACTATCGCGGCGCTCTCGGCGCGCTGGATCGCGGGGGGCGAGCAATACGGGAGAGTCGGGTAAGCGATGTCGGCCACCATCGATCAGATCGGATCACCGCCCCGCGGCGAGGCGCCCTGGTATCGCCGGCTGGCGCGGCGGCTGCAGGAGTATGGCCGGTTGGCGCGTCTCGACCGGCCGATCGGCACCTGGTTGTTGCTGTGGCCGGCGTTGTGGGCATTGTGGATCGCCGGTGCCGGGCGGCCGCGCCCGTTGGTCCTCGGGATCTTCGTTCTCGGCGTGTTCGTCATGCGCGCCGCGGGCTGCATCATCAACGACTTTGCCGATCGCGACATCGATCCGCGCGTCAAGCGCACGCGTGACCGCCCGCTGGCCGCGCGCAGGGTGTCCCCGACCGAGGCGCTGACGCTGTTCGTCGTGCTGATGCTTCTGGCGCTGTGGCTGGTGATGCGGCTGAACCACCTGACCATCGAGCTGGCGCTGATCGGCGCGGCGCTCACCGCTTCCTATCCTTTCGTGAAGCGCCTCTTTCCGCTGCCGCAGCTGTATCTCGGCCTGTCGTTCGGCGGCTGGAGCATTCCGATGGCATTCGCGGCGCAGCGCAACGTGGTGCCGCGGCTCGCCTGGGTGCTGTACATCGCCGGCGTGTTGTGGGCGGTGATCTACGACACCATGTACGCCATGGTCGATCGTGACGACGACCGCAAGATCGGTATCCAATCGAGCGCCCTCCTGTTCGCGGATCTCGATCGGCTGCTGATCGGAGTGCTGCAAGTGATGATGCTGGCGGCGCTGGCGCTGCTCGGGCGGGACCTGCATTACGGCCGCTGGTACGACGGCGGGCTGCTCGTCGCGGCGCTGCTGTTCGCCTATCAGCAATGGCTGATCCGCAAGCGCGAGCCCGACGCGTGCCTGCGGGCCTTTCTGAACAACAATTACGTCGGTATGGCGATTTTCGTCGGCCTGGCGCTGCACTACGTGTACGCGCACTGAGCGGTCCGCAACTTTCAGGCGCCGGTCGGGTTCTTCGGTAGCGCCGACACTCGAGGCTGCGCGCAAAATGGTCTACTGCCGCGCCTGCGGCGGGCAGATGCACGGCAGCGTGACGAGCTGTCCGGGGTGCGGTGCGCGGCAGATGGCCGCCCACGAGTCCCGCCGGATGACGAATTACCGATGCAAGAGTCGCGCGCGCAGGGAATCGTAGATCGGTTCGTCGCCGAGCAAAGTCGGCACGAGCATCGCGGCGAAGCACGCCACCATCATCGGCAGCAGCATCGAGACATTGCCGGTCATTTCGGTCACCAACACGATGCCGGTGACCGGGGTGCGCACGATCCCGGTGAACAGTGCCGCCATCGCGACCAGCGCAAATCCCACGGGCTCGATGGCCATGCCCGGCAGCGCGAGCGCGCACAGCTTGCCGATCCACAGGCCGAGCACGGCGCCGAGAACGAGCAAAGGCGCGAACAATCCGCCGGGGGTCTGCGCGCCGTAGGAACACGAGATCATGCCGAGCCGCAGCAGATAGATGGCGGGAAGGAGCGCCAGCGCGCCGACCCCGTCGAGCGCTCTCTGGGTGAGCGGATCGCCGCCGCCGACCATTGTGGGGGCAAACCAGGCGACGGCGGCGATTGCCGCGCCCACGAGCGCGGCGCGCAGCTCGATGGGCCATCCGGCGAAGCGGTCCGAGGCGCTCAATCCCCACAGCAGCGTTCGGTTGTAGAATACGGCGGCGAAGCCCGCGACGATCCCCAGCAGCAGATAGAGCGGCTCGTGCGAGAAACTCGGCGCCGCCAGGGCCTGTACCGTGAAGTCCGTCCGGTTGCCGAGGATCAGGCGCTGGACCCAAATCGCCGCCGCGGACGCCGCGATCGCCGCGATCGCGATGCGCGGCTCGAAGCGCTTGACCAACTCTTCGAGCACGAAAACAGCGCCCGCGATGGGCGCGTTGAATGCGGTGGCGAGTCCCGCGCCCGCGCCGGCCGCCAGCAGGACCCGGCAATCCACCCAATTGCGTCTGAACCACCTTCCGGTGTGGTATGCGATGCTGGCGCCCATCTGGATACTCGGCCCCTCGCGCCCGAGCGCAAGGCCGGAGCCGATGGCGAGCACCCCACCGGCGAACTTGACCGGAATCAGGCTCGCCGACGGCGGCGTCAGCTCCCGGCTCAGCTCGGCTTCGACCTGCGGAATCCCGCTCCCCGAGGCATGCGGGGCAAAGCGCCGCACCATCCATGCGGCAAACGCGGCGCAGAATGCGATCAGAACCAACAGCAGCGCGAATCCTCCGAAGCTCCAGCCGTGCATCCAAACGATCACCTGGCCGCGCAGCCGGCTTGCGGCCTCGAGCGCGAGCCGGAACAGCGCTCCGATCGACCCGGCGCCGATCCCTCCGAGCACGGCGACGACCGCCAGCACGAGCAGGTTTCCCGGCGCTGCCTTTTGCGGCGCATCCTCCTGGTTCGAACGCTCTGTCATGGGTTGTCCTCGGGTCCAAATCGTCGGGAAGACGCCGGATGTCCGACACCGGCGGGAACGAGCCTGAAACCGCCCCGGTGCGAATGCAGCAGACCCGCCGGCAGGTAATCTTGCCGCCGCATCGCCTGCAGTCTCAAGCGCTGCGCGCCGGAGATTATCGCGTGCGCGGCGCGGCGCGCATTTCCGATCGCACCCGGGAGCGCCGTGCGCGCACAATCTGCGAGCGGCCGGTGCAACCCGCGGCTCGGGAGCCCAGGCCTCCGTATGCAGGGCTCAGGGAATTGAGTAGAGTTCCGCCAGGGTGGTGCCGCGATCCCGATCCGACGGCCTGCGGCCGATACGTACTTGAGCGACCAGAAGAACCAATCGTTTGTCCGTCGTCTGGGCTTCGCGCTGGCCGGCCTGGCGCATGCCGTGCGGGTCGAGCGCAGTCTGCGCACTCAGGCCGTGACGTTCGCGCTGGTCGTGGCCGCGCTGATCGTGCTGCGGCCGGGGCCCTTGTGGTGGGCGGCCGTGATGCTGGCCAGCGCCGGGGTGCTGGCGGCGGAGCTGTTCAACACCGCACTAGAGGCGCTGGCCGATCATCTGCACCCCGAGCATCATCCGCACATCCGCATCGTCAAGGACTGCGCGGCCGCCGCGGTGCTGGTCGCGACACTCGGTGCCCTGGCGGTGGGCATCGCGCTCGCGGTGCATCTGCTGTGGCGCTGACCGGCGCGGCCGGGACGACGGCGCATGGGCAGTGGTGATGTCTTACGCAATCGTCGACTTGGACGTGGTTTCCAGGTTGACATTCGTCCCCCCCACCGCGAACATGGCCACAGCGGAAATCGATCCACCGCCCGGAGCGTTCATGAGTTCATCCCACGCCGTTCTCGGCGCGATTCGCCACGACTGGACACTGCCTGAGGTCGAGGCGCTGTTCGCATTGCCGCTGATCGATCTGCTGCTGCATGCCCAGCATGTGCACCGGTCGCATCACGAGCCGAACACGGTGCAGATGAGCACGCTGCTGTCGATCAAGACCGGCGCCTGCCCCGAAGACTGCGCGTATTGTCCGCAGAGCGTGCGGTACGAGACGGGCGTGCAGCGTGATGCGCTGCTGGAGATCGGAACCGTGCGCGAGTGCGCCGAGCGCGCCAAGGCCGCCGGCGCGACGCGTTTCTGCATGGGCGCCGCGTACCGCTCGCCGAAGGATCGCGAGCTTCAGACCATCGCCGCGATGGTGCGCGAGGTCCGCTCGCTCGGGCTCGAGAGCTGCGCGACGCTCGGCATGTTGACGCCGGATCAGGCCCGCACGTTGAAGGATGCCGGTCTCGATTACTACAACCACAACCTCGACACGTCGGCGGAGTTTTACAGCGAGATCATCAGCACACGGACCTATCAGGACCGGCTCGACACCCTCGAGGCGGTGCGCGCGGCGGGCCTGAAGGTCTGCTGCGGCGGCATCCTCGGGATGGGCGAGACGCCGGCCGACCGAGCCAAGCTGCTGTGCACGCTCGCCAATCTGCCGGAGCATCCCGAGAGCGTGCCGATCAACCAACTGGTGCCGGTGCCGGGCACACCGCTGGCCGAGCGCGCGCCGCCGGATTCGTTCGACTTCATCAAGGCCATCGCCGTGGCGCGCCTGCTCATGCCGCGCGCGCACGTGCGTCTCTCGGCCGGCCGCGAGGCCATGAGTGATGAGATGCAGGCGCTGTGCTTCATGGCTGGCGCCAACTCCATTTTCTATGGCGAGAAGCTGCTCACCACCGGAAACCCCGACGTCGAGCGGGATCGGCGACTCTTCGAGCGGCTCGGATTGCGAGCCGAGGCCGCTCCCACCGACGAACAGGCGCCGCGCCGCGCCACGGCTCACCTGCCCCATGCAGAGACAACCGCTTGAGCCGCTGCTCGAGCGGCTCGAGCGTGCCGATCTGCGCCGCCGCCGGCGCACGATCGAGCGCCTGGCGGCGCCGGGCAACCGCACCGAACTGATCGTCGCGGGCCGCCGGCTCGTCGATTTCAGCAGCAACGATTATCTGGGCCTGGCCGCTCATCCGGAGCCGGCCGCGGCCATGGCCAAGTGTGCCGCGCGCTGCGGCGCCGGCACCGGCGCCTCGCACCTGATCAGCGGACACGGCGCCGAGCACGCGGCGCTCGAGGAGGAGCTTGCGGCGTTCACCGGCCGCGAGCGCGCGCTGTTGTTTTCGACCGGCTATATGGCCAATCTCAGTGTGCTCGGCGCGCTCGCGGGGCGGGGCGAGGCCGTGCTGCTCGATCGGCTGAGTCACGCCTCGCTCATCGACGGGGCGCTGCTCTCGGGCGCCCGGCTCAGGCGCTTCGCGCATGCCGATGTCGCTGCGGCCGAGCGCCGGCTCGGAGTCGGCTCGGAGCCGGTGACGGTGCTGGCCACCGATGGTGTGTTCAGCATGGATGGCGACGTGGCGCCGCTCACGGCGCTCGCGCGCCTCTGCGAGGCGCGCGAGGCATGGTTCGTTGTCGACGATGCCCATGGTCTGGGTGTGATGGGGCCGACCGGCAGGGGTGCCGTGGAAATGCACGGCCTATCGGCCGACGCTGTCCCGGTGTTGATCGGAACGCTTGGCAAGGCGTTCGGGTCGTTCGGCGCGTTCGTCGCCGGCAGTGCCGCCCTCATCGATCTGCTCGTGCAGAAGGCCCGGCCATACGTCTACACCACCGCATTGCCGCAGCCGATTGCCGCCGCGACACGTGCCGCGTTACGCCTTGCGCAGCGCGAGCCTTGGCGCCGGGAGAAGGCACTCGCACTCACGGCGCGCTTTCGGGCCGCTGCCGCCGGCGCCGGCCTACCGCTGGCTGATTCGAGCACACCCATTCAGCCGATTCTCGTCGGTGGCGCGCGCGCGGCGCTGCGGGCCCAGCGGGCGCTGGCCGAGGCGGGCTTCTGGGTGGTCGCGATTCGCGCGCCGACGGTGCCGGCGGGTCAGGAACGTCTCCGTGTCACGCTGAGCGCGGCGCACCACGAGAATCACGTCGATGCACTGGTCGAGGTCCTGGCGCGGGTCTGGGCGCAGGTACGGCCGGAGGCATCCGCATGAGCCCGCTTCATCTGGAGATTCGCGGTGACGGGGCGCCGCTGGTCCTGCTGCACGGCTGGGGACTGAACGTGCGCGTTTGGGATGCGTTGGCACCGGCCCTCGAGGCGCTCCGCCAGCTGCTCGCCGTCGACCTGCCCGGCCACGGGCGCAGTCCCTGGCGGCCCGACGGCGCCGGGGCGAGCGCGCAGGTGGAGTGGATCGGGCGCACCGTCGCGGAGCACATCGGCCGCGCGCCTTACGCACTGCTCGGCTGGTCGCTGGGCGCGCAGCTGGCGCTGCGCTGGGCCGCGCAGCCGCCCGCGGGTCTGCGCCCGCCGGGGCAACTGGCCCTGATTGCCGCCACACCGCGCTTTACGGCTGCGCAGGACTGGCCGTACGGTACGCCGGAGACGCGGCTGTTGCGCATGGCCGAAGGTCTGCAGAGCGACTATCAGCAGACCGTGAGCGAATTCCTCGAGCTGCAGGTGCGCGGCAGCGCTGCGGGCGAGGCGGTGCTCGAGCAGCTGCGCGCGGCGTTGTTCATGCACGGCGAGGCGGTCCCGGAGGCGCTGACTGCCGACCTCACGCTGCTGCGCACGACAGACCTGCGCGGCGGGCTCGGTGGGATCGATGCGCCGACGCTCGTAATGGCCGGTCAGTACGACCGGGTCGTGCCACCCGCGGCCTCCCGGGCGCTGGCGGCGGCGATGCCGCATGCGCGTCTCGTCGAGGTCCACCGCGGCGCGCATGCGCCGTTTCTCTCTCATACCGCCGAGGTCGCGGCGCTGCTCGCGCAGTTTCTGAGCTCGACATGAGTGAACTAAACCCCTTCGAGCTCCACCGTGCCGGTGTGCGCGAGGCGTTCGATCGCGCCGGCGCGCGCTACGAGGCCGCCGCGCTCGTGCAGGCCAGGGTCGCCGAGGAGCTGCTGGCGCGCCTGGAGCCTTTCGCGTTCGCTCCGGATGTGCTGCTTGACCTCGGCGCGGGAACGGGCCGCGCGACTCGGCGGCTGAAGCGGCTGTATCGGCGCGCGTGTATCGTGGCGCTCGATCTGTCGCCCGGGATGCTCCGGCAGGCGGCGCGCCATCAAACGCTGCTGCGCCGCTTCGAGCGCGTGTGCGCCGATGCGACCCGTCTGCCGCTGGCGGCGCAGAGCGTCGATATGATTTTCAGCAACCTGATGCTGCAGTGGTGTGATCCGCCGGATGAGGCGTTCGCGGAGGCACGCCGCGTGCTGAAGCCGCGCGGCTTCTTTGCGTTCAGCACTTTTGGACCGGATACGTTGCGAGAGCTGCGTGCGGCGTGGGGCGACGATAGCCGCACGCACGTCAACCGCTTCTTGGACATGCACGACCTGGGCGATGCGCTGATGCGTATGGGATTCAGCGAGCCGGTGTTGGACGTGGAGCGCATGACCGTGAACTACCAGGATGCACTCACGTTGATGCGCGATTTGAAGGCGATAGGGGCGCACAACGTGACGGCAGGCCGCGCGCGTTCCCTGACCGGCAAGGATCGCCTGCGCGGCATGTTGGAGCGCTACGAGACATACCGGCGCGACGGGCGGCTGCCGGCCACCTACGAGATCATCTACGGGGCCGCATGGGCCGGCCGCGAGCGGGACGAGCACCCGTCCCCGCCGGGCGTGCTGCCGCCACGCCTGGCCGGCGGCGCCGGTTTTCCACCCGCGCCTGGCGGCGAAGTCCAGGTCCCGTTGTCCCGAATCCGCCGCAGGAGGCGATCATGAGCGCACGAGGGTATTTCGTCACCGGCACAGACACTGGCGTCGGGAAAACGCTATTCTCGGCGGCCTTGACGCGCGCGCTGGCGCGCCGCGGGCTGCGGGTCGCGGTGATGAAGCCCGTCGCGTCGGGCGCCGTCCGCACCGCGGATGGTCTGCGCAGCGAGGATGCGCTGACGCTCATCGCCGAGGCCACCGTCGCGGCGCCCTATGAGACCGTGAATCCCTACTGTTTCTCGCCGCCCATCTCACCGCACATTGCCGCGGCGCAGGCCGGCGTGCAGATCGATCTGGCGGTGCTGAAATCCCGTTATGCCGAGCTCGCCGCGGCGGCCGACTGTGTCATCGTCGAGGGCGCCGGCGGCTGGCTCGCCCCCATCACTCCGGCGGCGGGCATGGCCGAGATCGCCCGCATCCTCGAGGTGCCCGTGATTCTCGTCGTGGGCATGCGTCTGGGCTGCCTGAATCACGCGCTGCTGACGCGCGAGTCCATCGGCGTCCGTGCGGCAAACTTCGCCGGATGGGTGGCGAACGGCATCGACCCGGCGATGGACTGCGCCGCCGAGAATGGCAGGACGCTGCGCGCCCGCCTCGGCGAGCCGCTGGCGGAGATCCCGGCGCTCGAGCGCGCGGATGCGCTGCCGGACCTCACCGCGGCCGCCGCCCGGCTGATGCCGCGGTCTTGAATCGCCCCTCGCGCCGCAATACCATGATCCGCGCCGATTTGGGACACCGCCGCGGTGCTGGGAGGCTGCCTCGATAACGAGACGCTGGCACCGCCGGTGCGATGGACAGAGCCGGGGGAGATTGCCGGAACGGCCGCAAGGCTGGATCCAGTAGAGCAACTTAAAGGCCAGTTCCGAGCACGACATGCCTTCGCTGCGCATCGTGATTCGCCCAAACTGCTCGCTATCGGTGCGGGGCGCCGTCGTTTTCTTCGCGAGTCTCGCCGCCGTCACCCTCGGCATCGCCTCGGCCTTCACCGTCCTCGGCCTGTGGCCCATCCTGCTGATCGCCCTCGGCGAGCTGCTGGCGCTCGGCTGGGCGTTGCACGCGAGCCTGCAGCGGCGCTTCCAGGCCGAGATTCTCACGATCACCGAGCATGAGGTCACCGTCGAATCGCGTGATCGCGTCGCCCGTCGGCAGATCGTCTTTCAGCGTCACTGGGCGCAGATCCGGCTGGCGCGCCCGGCCGCTCGGTTGCACCCGAGCCGGCTGACCATCGAGTCGCACGGCCGCGCCTGCGAGGTGGGCGGATTCCTGACAGAGGACGAGCGACACGGGCTGGCGCTGCGGCTGAAGCGATTGGTTGGACGCGTGAACGAATCCCCGCCCCTGGCGCTGGGCCGCCGGTGAGCGGCGCGACAGGTTCGGATCCGGTTACCGCGGCGCGCACCATCCGCAGCGTGCGGACCGCGCGAGTAGGGGCTCGACAACGATGAAGCGCGCAACACTCGGCAAACTGCCCGGCATTCTGGCGCTGGCGGCGGCAGGCGGCGCACGGCGGGCCTCGGCTTCCGGCTGGGACCTGATCAACATGCCGCGCGGCGTGACCAACGTCAGCACGCGGATCTACGCCCTGCACATGATGGCCTTCTGGGTGTGTGTGGGCATCGCGGTGGTGGTGTTCGGTGTGATGATCTGGTCGCTGATCTTCCACCGCAGGTCGCGCGGGGCGGTACCCGATGTCACCATGACCCACAGCACCAAGGTGGAGATCGTCTGGACCATCGTTCCGGTCGTGATCCTGGTGAGCATGGCGCTCCCGGCCGCGCGCCTCCTGGTCAGGATCAATAACAACACCGATCCGCAGCTCAGCATCCGCGTCACCGGCTTTCAGTGGGGCTGGTACTACCACTATGTCGGCACGCACGTGAGCTTCGTCTCGAAGCTCTCCGCCAGCAGCAATGCCGCCCGCCAGCTCGACTCGGGAATCAGCCCGACCAGCGTGCCGCACTATCTGCTCAGTGTCGACCACAAGCTGGTGGTGCCGGTCGGCGAGAAGATCCGCCTGCTCATCACCTCGGTGGACGTGATCCACTCCTGGTGGGTGCCCGACCTCGGCGTGAAGAAGGCCGCGATCCCCGGGTTCATCAACCAGGCCTCGTTCACCATTGCGCCCAACAAACCCGGGGTTTACCGCGGCCAGTGCGCGGAGCTGTGCGGGCGGGACCACGCGTTCATGCCGATCGTGGTGCGTGCAGTGAGCCCCGCGCAATTCGCGGCGTGGATAGCACAGCGCTCCGCGCGGCAGACCGAGGCGGTGACGGGACCGGCCGCCGCGGGGGCAACCCGCACCTGAGCCGGGCGGCGGACCGCCACGACACGACACAGTACCGAGATCGATGGTTGATCAACAGCTTGCAAGAGGTCGTCCCATGGCCGAATCGCATCTGAGCGCCGCACACGCTGAGCACGACCACAAGCCGTACGGCTGGCGGCGCTGGGTGTTCGCCACCAATCACAAGGACATCGGCACGATGTACCTGATCCTCTCGGGGATCATGTTCTTCATCGGCGGCTCGGCGGCCATGGTCATCAGGGCGCAGCTGTTCAAATCCGGCATGGAGCTGGTCGACCCGGCGGTGTTCAATTCCCTGACCACCATGCACGGACTGATCATGATCTTCGGGGCGATCATGCCGGCGTGGGTGGGCCTGGCGAACTGGATGATTCCGATGCAGATCGGGGCGCCGGACATGGCGCTGCCGCGCCTGAACAACCTCAGCTTCTGGATCCTGCCGTTCGCCTTCACTTTGATGCTCGCCTCGTTCTTCGTGCCCGGCAGCGCGATCGCCGGCGGCTGGACCATGTACCCGCCGCTGATGCAGCAGTTCGGCGATTCCTTCCCGATGATGATCTTCGCCATCCATCTGATGGGAATCTCCTCCATCCTCGGCGCGATCAACATCATCGTGACCATCATGAACCTGCGTGCGCCCGGAATGAGCCTGCTGCGCATGCCGTTGTTCGTGTGGACCTGGTTGATCACCGCCTACCTGTTGATCGCGGTGATGCCGGTGCTGGCCGGCGCGATGACCATGCAGCTGACCGATCATTTCTTCGGCACCAGCTTCTTCAACGCCGCCGGTGGCGGCGATCCGGTGCTGTTCCTGCACGTGTTCTGGTTCTTCGGACACCCCGAGGTGTACATCCTGATCCTGCCGGCCTTCGGGATCATCTCCGAGATCATCCCGAGCTTCGCGCGCAAGCCGTTGTTCGGCTATGAAGCCATGGTGTACGCCACCGCGTCGATCGCGTTCCTGTCGTTCATCGTCTGGGGCCATCATATGTTCACCGTGGGGATGCCGGTGGCCGCCCAGCTCTTCTTCATGCTCTCGACGATGCTGATCGCCGTGCCGACCGGCGTGAAGGTGTTCAACTGGGTGGCGACCATGTGGCGCGGCTCGATGTCGTTCGAGCCGCCCATGCTGTTCGCCATCGCGTTCGTGTTCCTGTTCACCGTCGGCGGCCTCTCGGGGCTGATGCTGTCGCTCGTGCCGTCCGACTATCAGTATCACGGCACGTACTTCGTGGTGGCGCACTTCCACTACGTGCTGGTGCCCGGCGCGGTGTTCGCGATCTTCGCCGGAATCTACTACTGGCTGCCGAAGTGGAGCGGGCACATGTACGACATGCGGCTCGCCAAGTGGCACTTCTGGCTGTCGGTGATCTTCGTCAACGTGCTGTTCTTCCCGATGCACTTCCTCGGTCTCGCCGGCATGCCGCGCCGGATCGCCGATTACGCGCCGCAGTTCACCGACTGGAACATGGTCGCCTCGATCGGCGGGTTCGTGTTCGGCGCCTCGCAGCTGCTGCTGCCGTACATCGTCTGGAAATGCGTGCGCTCGGGCAAGCCGGTCGAGGCCAACTCGCCGTGGGACGGCGCGCGCGGTCTGGAATGGGAGCTGCCCTCGCCGGCGCCCTATCACTCGTGGGAATTCCCGCCCACGGAAGCGGTCCTCGCCCATGCCGACAAACACTGACGGCAAGCGACTGCCCGGTCCCGATGCTGGCGCGCCCGTGGATGCGCGCGCGCTGACGGCGGCGCAGCGGCGCAAGGTGCGCCTGACCACCTGGGTGGTTGGCCTGATCGCCCTGGGCTTTTACCTGGGATTCATCATTTTGTCGGTGACCCGGGCGCACCGCTGAGCGTCCGGAAGGTTGCAACAGAAGAAAGTGCCACCATGACAGACGCACGCGTCGAGCCCCGCAAGTACTATGTGCCGCACGGGAGCCCCTGGCCGATCATCGCGGCGGTGGCGTTGTTTTCGCTCATGTTGGGAGCGGTGCTCTACCTGGACGGCGTGGCGCCGCTGTGGGTTCTGCTGCCCGGCCCCCTGTTGCTGGCATTCATGTTCGGGGGGTGGTTCTCGACGGTGATCGGCGAGAATCAGCACGGCGTGTACCACGTTCGTGAAGACCGCTCGTTCCGCCTGGGGATGATGTGGTTCATCTTCTCCGAGGTCATGTTCTTCGCGGCGTTCTTCGGCGCGCTGTTCTATACGCGCATGTTCTCGGTGCCCTGGCTCGGCGGCGAGGGGGCCAAGGCCCTGACCAACTTCCTGCTCTGGCCGCATTATCGGGCGACCTGGCCGACCAACGGCCCGGGGCACGTCGGCGGGAAGACCTTCGGCACGATGAGCGCCACGGGAATAGCGGCGGTGAACACCCTGGTGCTGCTGACCAGCGGACTCACCGTGACCATTGCCCATCACGCGTTGCGGCGCGGCAAGCGCGGCACCCTCAAGGTGTTTCTGGCATTGACCTTCCTGTTGGGATTCACGTTCGTCGGGCTGCAGGCGCACGAGTACTACGAAGCCTACACGCGGATGAATCTTCGGCTGACCACCGGGATATACGGTTCCACGTTCTTCATGCTGACGGGTTTCCACGGCCTGCACGTGACCATCGGCGCGATCATGCTGTTAGTGATCTGGATCCGCGTGCTGCGCGGGCACTTCACCCCCGAGCGCCACTTCGCCTTCGAGGCGGTCGCGTGGTATTGGCACTTCGTCGACGTGGTCTGGCTCTGCCTGTTCGTTTTCGTGTACTGGCTGTAGCGTGGGACCGCTGCGCCGGGCGCAGGTCAGCGCGTTGGCAACACGCCCTGCGGGGAGATCAGCCCGGCGTACCAGGCGGCCATGATCAGCGCGAACAGCGCGAGCGAGAGCGCGATCCGGATGGTCAGCGCCCGCACTATCTTGTCCGAGTCCGCGCGGGTACCGCGCGCCAGATGAAACAGCGCCGAGCCGAGGCTCGCGATGATCGTGCCGAGTGAGACGATGACCAGCAGCCGGAACCACGTGGGCATGCGCCCATTGTACCGGTTGCGGCCGCCCGGACCATCGTGATGTCGAGCGTGCGCTTTGCAGGCAGAGTGTTCGCGCCCTCGCCGGCGCTGACGGGGCTGCTGGCCCTGCTTGCCGTGGGATTCATCCTGCTCGGGCGCTGGCAGTGGCGGCTCGGCGAGACGCACGCGGCACAATATCGTCTCTTCGTGCACGGCGCCGCCCGCGTCGTGAGGCTCGGTTCCGCATCGCTCGCTTCGGTGCCGGATTATCAACGAGTGCGCGTGCGCGGTACCTACGACGGAAATCGCCAATTCCTGCTCGACAATAGCGTCCACGATGGACAGGACGGCTACCAGGTGCTGACGCCGCTGATGCGCGCGCCCGGCGATACCATTCTGGTCGACCGCGGCTGGGTGCCGTTCACCGGCAGCCGGGCGCGTCTGCCCGACATAGCCCTGGCCGCGTTGGGGCCGGTGACCGTGGTCGGGCGAGTGGCCCGGCTGCCGGTTGCCGGACTGGCCTTCGGGCGTGCCGCGCCGCCGCCCGGGAGCCGCTGGCCCAAGGTCACCAGCTTTCCACGGTTCACCGATCTCAGCGCCGCCCTCGGGCGTCCCGTCGAGCCGCGGATCCTGCTGCTCGAAGCGGGCGCGCCGGACGGATACGTGCGGGTGTGGCGGACGCCGGGCATGCCGGCCCTGCAGAACTGGGGCTATGCCGTTCAGTGGTGGGCCCTGGCGGCCGCGGCCGGGGTGATCTGGCTCGTTCTGAGCCTGCGCCGCCCGCCGAGCTGATCGCATCCGTCTCGGCGCCACGTGCGAAGCGGATGCGATACGATGCCCGCCATGTTCCACAGAGCATTCCGTTGATCCGCGCGTCCGGCAATTGCCGGCTGGGCGGACACTCGCCGGCCGTTCCGGCGCGGCGCGCCGCAGGCGGAGCGCGCGCGTGAACAGCAGTCCGTCCGAGCTGGCACGCCCCGCGCCCATCCTTTGGCGCCGGTATCTGGAGCTGACCAAGCCCCGGATCGTCGCGCTGATCACCTTTACGGCTCTGGTCGGCACGCTGCTGGCCAGTCCCGGCTGGCCGCCGCTGCGCGCCGTGTTGTGGGGCACGCTCGGGATCGCGCTTGCCGCCGCATGCGCCGCGGCCATCAATCACGTGCTCGACCGGCGGATCGACGAGCAGATGTCGCGCACGCGCTCGCGGCCCCTGCCGCGCGGAGAGCTCACCGAGCGCAACGCATTGGTGTTCGCCGCCGTGCTCGGCGCGCTCGCCATGATCATTCTGTCGGTGCTGGTGAATCCGCTGACCGCGGTGCTGACGTTCTTCTCGCTGATCGGTTACGCGGTGATCTACACCGCCTGGCTCAAGCGCGCCACGTCGCAGAACATCGTGATCGGGGGGGCCGCGGGCGCGGCGCCGCCGGTGCTCGGCTGGGCAGCGGCGACCAATACGGTCGATCCGCATGCGTTGCTGCTGTTTCTGATCATCTTCGTGTGGACGCCGCCGCATTTCTGGTCGCTGGCCATCGCGCGCAAGGACGAGTACGCGCGCGCCGGCATTCCGATGCTGCCGGTCACGCATGGCGTGGAATATACGCGGCTACAGGTGCTGCTCTACGCGGTGCTGCTGGTGGTCGTAACGCTGCTGCCGTTCATCACCGGCATGAGCGGGCTGATCTATCTGGCCGCGGCGCTCGCGCTCGGTGCGCGCTTTCTGTATTACGCCGGGCGCTTGAAGTTCACGCGGCGGCCGGAGCTGCCGATGCGCCTGTTCCGCTACTCCATCAGCTATCTGATGTGGCTGTTTGCGGCGCTGTTGATCGATCATTACCTGCCGACGACGCAACTGCTGGCGCTGGCTCGCGCGTAAGCAGGATCTCCCACGAGGACAGTTGCCGCGCACCGAGCAGCAGCGCGCCTGAGGCCTGATAGTGCTCGGGGTCGATCCGGCTGTAGTGCTCCGCACCGTGATAGCCGTTGGCTTCGGACTGGTAGATCGACACGATGCATCGCTCCAACAGGGAGAAAGTACCCTGGAGCTTTCCGAGCGCCGCATTCTCCGAGATCCACCGCAGGCAGGCGCCTTTCTTCGCGGGCGGCTCGATCGAGTAGGCGTTGCGGAACTCCACCGGTGGCGCGCCCAACACCCTGAGCGAGCCGGCTATCAGCCAGCAGTCGCTCTGATGCGTCACCTCCGTGCGCCATTCCGCCGGCAGCGGCTCGCCATCCTCGCGCCAGAATGTGCCGGCGCCCGTCCAGACGCCGGGCTCGAGCAGATACGTGTGGCTCATCGGGGGCGGCTCTCCAGAGGATCGGGACGGATTCACGGCGCGCTGCGGCACGCCACAGCGCCGCCGCTCGAACCGCGAATCACCAGACGCGGCGAGAGGATCATGTTCTCGGCCGCCCGTCCCTCGATCTGGTTGATCAGACTCTGCACCAGAGTCTCGCCGGCGCGCTTGGTGTCCTGGGACACAGTGGTCAGCGAAGGGCGCGTAACCGCGCCCATGGGTATGCCGTCGAATCCCACGACCGCGACGTCTTCCGGAACGCGCCGGCCGGCGGCCGCGAGCGCCCCCAGGGCGCCAATGGCGATCAAGTCGCTGGCACCGAATACGGCATCGAACTCCACGCCGCGCTCGAGCAGCCTGTTCAGCCCCGCAGCGCCCGAGCATTCGGTCGAGACAGCCGAAACTTGCAGACGCCGATCGGCGCCCACACCCGCATCGTCCAATGCCGCGCAATAGCCCAGGTAACGGTCCGCCATTTCCGGTGCGGAAGGCTCGATTTCACCGATGAAAGCGATGCGCCGGCGGCCGAGGCCGATGAGATGTTCGATGGCGAGGCGACCACCTGCGACGTTGTCGCAGCCGACCGAAACGCCGGGATGATCCGACAGCACGTGGCCCCAACGCACCAGATGCGCGCCATGCTTGATCAGCGTCTCGAGGCGTTCGCGATAGGCCATGTAGTCGCCGTAGCCGAGCAGAATGATGCCGTCGGCCTTGTGGCTGTCCTCGTAATCGGCCAGCCAATCTCGCAGCAGATCCTGGAAAGAGACGAGCAGATCGTAGCCTCGGCGCGAGCAGGTGCGGATGATCGAGCCCAACATCGGATGGAAAAACGGATTGATGGAAGAGTCATCCGTGGTGGGGTCCTCGAAGAACAACAGCGCCAGCGTTCCGGTGTGCTTGCGGCGCAGGCTCGATGCGTTCTTGTCGACGTGGTAGTTGAGCTGGCGGGCTACCTCGAGGATGCGCTCGCGGGTGGCCGGGGAAACCATCGGGTCGCCACGCAGCGCTCGCGATACGGTCGATTGCGAGACGCCCGCCAGGTGCGCGATGTCGAGTGAATTGGCTGGATGACGTCTGTCGGACACGCGCAACACACCCATCTCCGCGGGAGCGTCAGGCGAAACGAGCTCAGTTCTTTGCGCAGCGCACAAGGCGATTCACACGGCCGAGCGGCCGCCCCCTCTTGTCCGACACGATTCGTCGGCATGTAGTCTAAGGCAAGAACAGAAGCAGCCAAATGGTTAAATTGTTGCGCGCTCGCAACGCAGGACGGCGACTTGCTCAGAACCGGTCTACGTGATCAGGAAACTGCGGCGAAGATGACGCCATAGCTCGGCAATTCCACCTCTTGCCCCTCGATGCGTCCGCTGGCCAGCCCATGACCGTCGAGCGCCTGGATTCGCCCGGATATCGGCAGATGCGCACGCTGCGGCTGGGGCGAGAGATTGAACACCGCCAGCACGGTCACGCCGTCCAGCCTGCGCTGAAAGGCGAGGATGGGCTCCGGCGTGGTAAGGAAGCGGATCTCTCCCCAGCGCAGCGCCGGCTGCTCGCGGCGCCAGCGCAGGAAGCGGCGCAAGCGGTTGAGCGGGGAATCCGGATCGCTTTCCTGCCGCGACACCGCCAGCGGCAGATGCTCGTCCGCAACCGGGAGCCAGGGAGTGCCGGTGCTGAACCCTCCGCCGGGGCTGTCGCGCCAGGGCATGGGTGTGCGGCAGCCGTCGCGACCCTTGAAGTTGGGCCAGAACGCGATGCCGAACGGATCGCGCAGCGCCTCATAGGGCACGTCCACCTCCGGCAGGCCCAGCTCCTCTCCCTGGTAGATACACACCGATCCGCGCAGCGAACAGACCATGGCGCTCAGCAGCGTCGCCAGTCTCGGCGAGGCATGTGCCCGGCCCCAGCGTGTCACCACCCTCACCACGTCGTGATTGGAGAGTGTCCAGCACGGCCAGCCATGCGGCATCTGCTGCTCCAGCGCTTTGACCGTATCGCGGATGTGGCCCGCGCCGTTCTCATCGGTCAGCAGCTCGAACGAGTAGGCCATGTGCAGCCGGTTTTCGCCGACGTATTGCGCCATGGTCGCGAGCGAGTCCTCCGCGGAGATCTCTCCCAGCGAGGCGACGCCCGGGTAGTCGTCGATCAGCCGGCGCACGCGCTCCAGGAAAATCAGATTCTCGGGCTGGGTATTGTTGTGCCAATGGTACTGATAGGCGTAGGGATTGTCGGGGCTGAAGCCCCGGCCGGTGCGCTGATGCGCCGGCTTGGGCGGATTGTCGCGCAGCAGCCGGTCGTGGAAGCAGAAATTGATCGCATCGAGCCGCAGACCGTCGATGCCCCGGTCGAGCCAGAACCTGAGATTCTCCAGCACCGCCGCCTGGACCTGCGGATTGTGGAAGTTCAAATCGGGTTGCGCGTCGAGGAAATTGTGCAGGTAATACTGCCGCCGGCGCGGCTCCCAGCGCCAAGCCGGTCCGCCGAAAACCGCCTGCCAATTGTTCGGCGGCGAGCCGTCGGCGCGCGCGTCGGCCCAGACGTACCAGTCGGAGCGGGGATTGTCGCGGTTCGCGCGGCTCTCCAGAAACCAGGGATGCTCGGCCGAGGTGTGACTGATCACCTGATCGATCATCACCCTCAGCCCGCGCCGGTGCGCCTCCTCCACGACGCGGTCGAAGTCCGTCAGCGTGCCGAAGATCGGGTCGACCGCGCGATAGTCCGACACGTCGTAGCCGAAGTCCGCCATCGGCGAGCGGTAAAACGGCGAAATCCAGATGCAATCGACGCCCAGGCTGGCCACGTAATCGAGCCGCTCCGCGATGCCCGGCAGATCGCCGACGCCGTCGCCATTGCTGTCCCGGAAGCTGCGCAGGTAGATCTCATAGATCACCGCCCCCCGCCACCATCTGCTGTCGGTCATGATTATGTTCCGCGAGTCCTTTACCCTACTCTGACACAGCTTGGCATCGGAGTGCCGCCTTCCCGCCCCGCCGCATACGTATTCACCGTAACTTCCGCATACGTATTCATGTCGCTCCTGCCTGTTTGGTACCCGGGCCGCCGTGTCGTGAGCAGCCCGGGGACCATGAATACGTATGCGGACGCTTGCTTTCGTTCTGACTGTTACGAAATCATTCATCACCGATTCGCCGGGACGGGCGGCGGCACAACGGTGCATCGCCGCGCAAGGCTTGGAGCCGGACCGAAACCCGGCTGGATCGCAACCAGTACACATTGCCCGAGGGGGGAGTTCTCGTGATTACCAGACGCAAGCGCAGCATTCTTGAACTGGCGGTCGCCACGGCCTGCTTCGGCGCCGCGGCCGTCGTCGCCGTCACGCCGGTCACAGCCATCGCCGCGCCGCAGAAAGCCAGCGCGCAGACATCGGGTCCGCAGAAACCCACTAAGATCAAAGTCGCCCACGAGAACCTGCTCAAGAAGGTCACGATCAGCGGCTTCGTCAGCAGTATCGAGAACTCGATCGCCATCCAGAAAAACTCCGACTCCATCGTCGAGGCGATCTCCGCCCAGAATATCGGCCGGCTGCCGGCCTCGAGTATCGCGTCGGCCCTCCAGCAGCTCCCCGGCGTCTCCGTGCAGATGGTCGGCGGCGAGCCGCAGTCGGTGAACTTCCACGGTCTGGGCAGCTCGTTCAGCAGCGCGCTGTTCGACGGCGTCCAGCAGGCGACCACCGCGGAGAACCGCGGCGTGCATTTCAACCAGTACCCGCCCGGTTGGTTCCAGAGCATCAAGGTGTATGTGAGTCCGAAGGCCGACCTGATCGGCCAGGGCATGGCGGCCACCTTCGCCATGCAGACCTGGCGGCCGCTCGAGCAGAAGGGACCGAAGGCGGTGCTCAATGCCGACTACAGCTGGCTGGATCCGGGGAATCTGATGCCCGGCCCGGGCGTCGCCAACAAGGGCTACGACGTCAACGGCATCTACATCAACCAGTTCGACCACAGGAGAATCGGCGTCGCCCTGGGGGTGGATCTGAATAACCAGCCGTCCAAGAGGCTCCGTGAGGCGCCCTGGGGATATCCGACCGATGCGGCCGGCAACTACGTGATCGGCGGCTCGAAGAACTACAACTACTCCAGCCTCAGAAAGCGCGAGTCGTACTTCGCCACCTTCGAGTACCGGCCGTCCCGCGTGTACAGCACGACGCTCAATCTGTCGTACGAGAACTACAACAAGACGACCCAGCGCAAGGGCATCGAGTTTCCGTTGTTCTGGGGCTCCGGTACCGTGCTGACGCCGGGTCCGGTGAGCAACGGGTTCGTGACAAGCGGCAGCTATGCCAACGTCTATCCCGTCATCCGCAACGATTACAATCATCACAAGGACTACGTCTACAACGTTCGTTGGGGCAACAGGATCAAGTTCTCCAACGACTGGACCGGCCGCTTCAGCGCGAGCTATAACAGAGCCGCCCGGACCTATGGCAAGCTGGAGAGCTACTCCGGCTTCGGATACGACGGTCCGGCCAACCAGGCCACCACTTCGCCCAGTGTCGTCAACTTCAGTTACGCGGCGGACGGCCAGCTGCTGTTGACATCGCCGAACAATTTCGCGTCCTCCTCGATCGTTCTCACCGATCCGCAGGGCTGGGGCGCGGGTGCCGGCCTTGTGCAGCAGGGCTTTCTCAATCAGCTGAGCAACAACGAATACATCGCCAACTTCAAAGCCTCCGTCCGGCACTATTTCGCGAGCGGGCCGATTTCCAGCATGGTATTCGGCGCCGACTACATGCATCACCACAAGAATGCGACACTCGCGCAGGACTTCGTGGTGCTGCCGGAAACCGCCGGTCACAGCTGCATCACGTTCAGCAGTTGTCCCGCTGGCGAGACTCCCACCGAGACCGCCCCCATTCCCGCCAGCGCGCTCACCGGCGCGGTGGATGCCCTCGGCTTCATGGGCATCGGACCTCAAGTCACGTATAACCCGAATGCGCTGCTGGCGAGCGGCGTCGATCAGTTCTTCCCGACATCGGGCTCGAACACCGGGCCCATGGGGCCGCCGAGCTGGACGATGCACGAGGACGACACCTACGGCTTCCTGCAGTTCAACCTCCGGACCTCTCTGGGACGGCACGTCGGACTGCGAGGCAACTTCGGCGTGCAGGTCGCACATACTTCCCAGTCGTCTCAAGGATCGCGCATCGCACCGGGCGAAACCCCGGGGGCTGCGACGACGGTCACGTTGATTCCCATGACGGGCGGCACGAGCTTCACCCGGTTTCTGCCCAGCCTGAACCTGGTGTTCTCGTTCCCGCACAACTATGAGGCGCGCCTTGCTGTGGCGCGTACCATGGCCCGGCCGTTCGAGGACCAGATGGTCTCGAGCCTGTCGATCGGAACGAACCCGGCGTACTTGACCAGCACCAACCCGAATCAGGCATATTTCAGCGGCGGCGGCGGCAATCCGAAGCTGTTGCCGACCATGGCCACGAACGTCAATGTGAGCGTGGCGAAATATTTCTCGGGTAGTTCCTACAAGTGCACCGCGGGCGAGCGGGCGGAAAATTCCGCGCTGTGCCTCAGCGGGGGCACCGGCTACGTCCAGCTGTCGGGCTTCTATCTGCAGTTGAGCAATTACATCAACCCGGCGGCGGCGACGCTGTATAACTTCGCGCCGTTCGTGAGCGCGTATCTCACGCCCACGCAACAGTCGCAGCTCGGCACGACGTACGGCACTCTGACTATCCCGCAGAACGACGGCGCGGGCCACATCTATGGCGCGCAGCTTGCCACGGATGTGCCGTTCGGTGACCTGACCCATTGGTTGAACGGGTTCGGTCTGGAAGCCAGCGGCACCCTGACCAGGAGCGCGATATATTACGCGGGCAACACCCAGCCGGTGACGGTCCTGGGTCTGGCAAAGTGGGTGCAGAACTACACGTTTTACTACGCGTACCACGGCTTCGAGGCGGACGTGAATTTCAACTCCCGCACCAAAGCCCTCGCCAACATCTACGGCATCAGCGAAACCCGCATATTGGATATGCAAAGGGCTCAGCACTGGATCAGTGCGCAGGTGAGCTACTCCTTCCACAAGGGGCCGCTCAAGGGTCTGACCCTCATCGCCTCGGGTTGGAACCTCGGGAACGAGGTGCAGGAGGAATACCAGAACAACGACCCGCGGCAGGTGATTCGCTGGGAGCAGTACGGCCGCACGCTCAATGTCGGGTTCTCCTACCAGTTCGAGTGATCCGCCGTCGAGAGACAGTGCTTCCCCGCCGGCGACAGCCGGCGGGGATTGTCCGGCAAACACCCGGGGAAGGGGAACGCTTCGTAACCCGTTTCACACAATAAAGACGACAAACGCCCCCCCCTCAGACCCCGCCGGTGCGAACCGGCGGGGTCGTTCTTTCATCAGTCGCACATGTGCTCGGGGCGGTGCTAGGATCGTGCGGCTGTCAAGGGGTGGGGGAGAGACGCCATGAGCGAGCAAAGCATCAGGCGAGTCGTGATCGTCGGCGGCGGCACCGCGGGATGGATGGCGGCGGCGGTACTGATCCGCACCATGGCGGCGCGTCTCGAAGTGTGCGTCGTGGAGTCGGACTCGATCGGTCCGATCGGGGTGGGCGAGGCCACCATCCCGCAGATCCGCAACGTCAATACTTTCCTCGGCATCGACGAGGACGCGATGCTGCGGGCGACCGGCGGAACCTTCAAGCTCGCCATCGAATTCAACGACTGGCTGCGCCTCGGGCATTCCTATCTGCATGCCTTCGGCGAGGTTGGACTGCCGCTGGGCGCTCTGCCGTTCCAGCATTACTGGCTCCGCGGCCGCGCGGAATCGGCGGCGGCGGACCTGTGGACCTATTCGCTCAACGGGGCGGCCGCCCGCGGGAACCGGATGGCGCGCATCGAACGGGTGGGACAGAGTCCGATCGGCGGCATCAAGTATGCGTTTCATTTCGATGCCAAGCTCTACGGTCAGATGCTGCGTCGCTATGCCGAGCAGCGGGGGGTGACGCGGACCGAGGGCAGGATCGTCGAGGTAAAGCTGCGTGGGGAGGACGGGTTCATCGAGGCGGTCATTCTCGAGAGCGGCGTGCGCATCGAAGGCGATCTGTTCATCGACTGTTCAGGATTTCGCGCACTGCTGATCGAGGGGGCGCTGAAGAGCGGATTCGAGGACTGGCGGGAGTGGCTGCCGTGTGACCGGGCCGTGGCGACCACTGCTGTCAATGGAGCAACCGTCCGTCCGTTCACGCAGGCGACGGCTCGGCCCGCCGGGTGGCAGTGGCGCATTCCGCAGCAACATCGCAGCGGCGACGGACACGTGTATTGCAGCGAGTTCATGAGCGACGACGAAGCGACGGCGATCCTGCTGGCTGGTCTCGAGGGTCCGGCGTTGAGCGAACCGCACGTCATCCGGATCTCAACCGGCGTGCGCCGCCGCCTGTGGGTGCGCAACTGCGTGGCCATCGGGCTCGCCGCGGGCTTTATCGAGCCACTGGAATCTACGGCGATTCATCTGGCCCAGTCGGGGACCAGCCGTCTGTTGGCGCTCTTTCCGGATACCGGCTTCGATCCGGCGATCGTCGACGAATACAACCGCAAGATGCGCGAAGAGTACGAGCAGGTGCGCGATTTCGTCGTGCTGCACTACCGCGCGACCGAACGGCGCGATACGCCATTCTGGCGGCACTGCGCGGCGCTGCCGGCACCGCCGGGATTGGCGCGTAAGCTGGCGATCTTCCGGGCAACGGGCCAGATCTTCCGCGAGGGCGAAGAGCTGTTCACCGAGCAATCCTGGCTGCAGGTTCTCGTGGGCCAGGGTGTCTTGCCCAGGCGTCACCACCCCGCAGCCGATGACTTGCCCCAGGGTCAACTGGGGGATTTCCTCAATACCATCCGCAAGGTGATCGCCACGGCCGTGGAACGTATGCCTGCCCACGAGCGATTCGTCGCGGAGCACTGCGCTGTCGAGCGGCAGTAGCGTGGGCGTTCATTTGGCCCGCGACGCGGCCGCGCCGCAGTTTCTCTCGATGTATTCGCGGTGGGTCGGCAGTGCGCGTGCGGTCCTTTCCAGTACGTCGCGGATCCCCGTCAGGTAGCGCGGCGCGTCGACCCCGGTATGCAGGTCGACCAACGGATCATAGCGTTCCGGCCAGACTTCCTGGCCGACGAGTATCGCCAGCCAGGAGGAGTTCTGGAACAGCTCGAACGGCTCGGCCACGATCCGTCCGCAGTAGCGGAAATGATCGATCTTGTACTGCAGCGCCTGCGGAATCGCCATCGTTCGCGTGTAGCGCCACAGCGGCTCCTCGCGCTGCTGAGCGTGGTAGTGGAGGATGAGGAAGTCGCGAACCCGCTCGTATTCCGTGTACGTCAGCCGGTTGAATTCCCGCTGAAGCAGGGGGTTGAAGTCGCGGTCAGGGAACAGCGCCAGGAGCCGTGTGATCGCCGATTGTACGAGGTGGATGGCGGTTGACTCGAGCGGCTCGAGAAATCCCGCGGCGAGCCCGATGGCCACGCAGTTTCGCGACCAGGACTCGCGACGCGCGCCGGCCGTGAATTTGATCAGACGCGGCTCACCGAGCGCCTCGCCATCGAGACCGGCCAGCAGGATGGAAGCGGCCTCGTCGTCGCGCATGTATTCGCTGCAGTACACGTGTCCGTTACCGATGCGGTGCTGCAGCGGGATCCGCCATTGCCATCCGGCTGGACGCGCCGTCGAGCGCGTATACGGCGGAAATTCCGCGCCAACCGCGCAGCCCACGGCGAGCGCCCGGTCGCACGGCAGCCAATGCCGCCAGTCATCGAGGCGGCTGTTCAGCGCCCCTTCGATCAGCAGGCCGCGGAATCCGGAACAATCGACGAACAGATCGCCCTCGACGCGCCCGCCGCTCTCCAGCACCACGGCCGCGATGAAACCGTCTTCTCCGCGAAGCGCGACATCGACGATTTTCCCCTCCGTCCGCTTGACGCCCCGCTGCCTGGCGTAAGCTTGAAGGTGACGGGCGTACAGCGCCGCGTCGAAGTGATACGCGTAGTCGAGACGCGATAACACCAGCTGCTGGTCCGGCAAGGGTCGGTCGAAGCGCCCGATGCGGGCCGCGGCCCAGGCAATCGCGTAATCCTCGAGCGGTGCGCGGTCTCCGCGAAGGCGTTCGCGCAGCCAGTACTGATGCAACGAGACAGAGTCGAAATCAGGTGCGAACCGACCGAAGGGATGAAAGTAGCGATGATCGGGTCGAGTCCAGCCGACGAATTCGATCCCGAGCTTGAACGAGCCGCCGGTGGCGGCCATGAAGGCACTCTCATCGAGTCCGAGCTGACCGTTGAACTGCCGGATCGGCGGGATGGTTGCCTCACCGACACCGATCGTGCCGATGGCATCGGACTCGATCAGCTCGATGGACGTTCGACCCTGCGTCGCTTCGGCGAGCGCGGCAGCGCTCATCCACCCGGCGGTACCCCCACCCACGATCACGATGCGTCGAATACGGCGTTCTGGGGTGTCAGTCATGGCGGCTCTCCGGGCTGAAGTGAAGCCGCCGCGCGACGCCGCTATGCTCTTGTACTGATATTGCCATAACGCCCCACCGGCTCCGGGGTACGGATTATGCTCCGAGCGCACCCGGGTCAACCATGCTTCCGCGCCGGACCGGGACTCGCAGCATAGAGTCTCGCAAATGCGCTGACCGATCACCGGGAAATGAATACGTATGCGGAGCGTTGCCAAATCCGGCGCGCCCATCGCATTCTCTCCGACAGAAGACTGCACGGCGTACGGCATCATCGTTCCGATCTCGTCGCAACGGACCCGAGGAGACCGGGCTTCGGCGCGCGCGGAGTGCCGGCTGTGCCGCGGCGTGGTCGGGTCCGCGAGCAACGGGCCGGCAGGCTGCCACGGGGGTTCGTGTCCGATGGGGGTAATGTGGGGCGCTCCGCCGGACCGGGCGGCGATTTCACACCAGCGCCGCGCAGCGCGTTGAGGAGTATTTGACGACATGAGACTGGGCCACCGATGGGCCGCCATGGCGGCGGCCGGAATGCTCGCTGTGGGGACCGCTCAAGCCGCACTTGCGGCCAGTGGCGCGGTCAGGATGCTGCCGAAGGGCGCCGTCGTGGCGCTCGACGGCGGCTCGCTGCACTTGATTCTGGTGCGCAGCAACGTGCTGCGTGTGCACTTCCTGCCGTACGGTCATGCCACGCCGGCGGCGTTGGTGATGTCTCCCCATGCCCCCCAGGCTGCCGCTGCCCCGGTGACGGTACGCGAGCAGGGTGGTCAAATCGTCCTTCAAAGCCGCCGCATGCGCGTGGTCGTCGATCGCCGCGCCGGTACGCTCAGCGTCTACCGCCCGGGCGTTTCGGTGCCGGTTCTGACGCAGCGCGGCCTCGGCCTCCTCGGCCGAGACACCTTGGCGTTGCGCTTCCGGCCGCGGAACGCCGCGCTGTACGGCGTGCATGGTTTCAACTCCTTTCAGACCGCGCGGTCGGGCATGCTGCGCATGGGTCGACAGCTTGCCACCGCGGGCTGGGAAGGTGATGCCGGAGCGCCCCTCGTATGGAGCACCTCGGGTTTCGCCCTGCTGGTCGACAGTCAGAAGACGCTCTTCGATCTCGGCCACGGTTTCATCAAGGTGCTGCACGAAACTCGTCCTGATCTCGACTACTACCTGATCCTGGGGAATCCTCCGCGGATCTTCTCCACGCTGGATGTGCTGACGGGCCATGCGCCGATGTTCCCCAAGTGGTCCTTCGGCTTCATCAACAGCCAGTGGGGTATCAACGAAAAGGAATTGCTGCACATCGTCCGCCGCTATCGGAAGCTGCATATCCCGATCAACGCGTTTGCGATGGACTTCGACTGGAAGGCCTGGGGTCGGAACAATTACGGCGAATTCCGTTGGAACACCAAGAAATTTCCCGATGGTCCGAGCGGCAAGCTCGGTCGTGAGCTCGCCGCGCTGGGTATTCACCTCATCGGGATCATGAAGCCGCGAATTTTCCTCGACACCGTCGAAGGGCGCTATTGCACCAAACATCACCTTTTCCTTCCGCACGAGAAGCCGAGTCTCGACTATTGGGCGCACAAACCGGTCAAGACACTCGACTTCGAGAAGGCCGCGACCCGGAAGTTCTTCTTCAATGCGACTCTGCGGCACAGCTTTGAAAGCGGAATCGCCGGCTGGTGGAACGACGAGGCCGATGAGACCGGCAATGACAGGCAATTCCTCAACATGGAGCGGGCGCTGTACGACGGCCAGCGCAAGTACTTCCCCAAGCAGCGCGTCTGGTCGCTGAACCGCAATTTCTGGCTCGGCGCACAGCGCTATGCCTATGGCCTGTGGTCCGGAGACATCAAGAGCGGGTTCAAAAGCATGGCCGCGCAGCGCCAGCGCATGCTCAGCGCCATCGACGTGGGCGAAATGTGGTGGGGCATGGATGGCGGCGGTTTCAGTGGTCATCCCTCGGGACAGAATTACGCGCGCTGGCTCGAGTTCGACGCCTTCGCGCCGATCACCCGGGTCCACGGCAGCTACCTGCAGCGCCGCCAGCCGTGGATCTACGGCCAGACGGCCGCTCGGGCGGCCACCGCCGCCCT
>JAJYFU010000094.1 GCA_021790795.1 Pseudomonadota bacterium | reverse complement strand
TTAAATCCGGGAACGGTTTGATCCGTTATCGGATTTATGCATCGGACGGCGCTTCCCCGCGCAGTGCGCCGGCACAATCCTCGATGAGCGTCCGGCCCGCCGGAGTCAACTGAACCCAGGATGCGCGGCGGTCCTCGGCGGCCGTGGTGATCGCCACCAGGCCGGCACGCTTGAGCGCGGCGCAGAGCCGGCTCGCGCGCGATTGACCGAGACCCAGCCGCTCGCGCAGCTCACCCATCCGTACCGGAGCGTCGGGCCGAGTTCCGAGAAAAACCAGGATCGGCTCGGCGAAGCCCGGCAGGCGGTTTCCACTGCCCGTCCTGAGACACAGCAGCGCCTCCAGCACCCCCTTCAGCTCATCGGCGGTAGCGATCATCCGCCGCGACATGTGCATTGGCCATGTGAGGCCCAGTATATTCGGCGGCCCTTGCGCTTGCATGCGCGGCGTGTGCCGGTACCATGCGCCGGCTTTGCAGCATTCGCCCCCGCGAGAACGGCGCGCCACGTCATCAAGATCCGTGAACCAGCAACTCCCCGCCCCCGTGCCACCCGCCACCGCGGCGCCCGCCACCCGCCCAGAGGCACCGCCCGTCTGGTGGGTCCGCCTGCTCGCGCGGGTGCCGTTGACGCTGCTGTACGTCCTTGCGGACCTGCTCGCCTGGCTCGCGTTTCGTGTCTTTCCGTATCGTGATTCGGTGGTGCGGACCAATCTCATGCGCGCATTTCCCGAGTGGGACCCCGAGCACCTGCGCGCGGTACGCCGCGGCTACTACCGGGGCTTCGCGCAGATGCTCGTCGAGGTGGTCAAATCGGTCTCCCTTCCGGCCGAGGAGATCCGCCGCCGGGTGCGCATCGTGAACCTGGAGGCGCCGCGGGCCTATCTTGCCCAGGGTCAATCGGTGCTGCTGGCGGCGGCCCATCAATGCAACTGGGAATGGATGCTGCTGGCGTTGTCGCTCGAGCTCGGCTACCCGATCGATGCGGCCTACAAGCCCCTGGTCGACCGCTGGGCCGAGCGGGAAATGAAGAAGCTGCGCAGCCGCTTCGGCTGCCGCCTGATCCCGGCCAAGCATCTGCTGGCGGACATCATCCAGCGCAGCCCGGTGACGCGCGCGATCGCGATGGTGGCCGATCAGGAACCGACGAACAGCGAGCGCAAGCACTGGACGCGCTTTCTGAACCGCGACACGGCTTTTTACATGGGGCCGGAGGAGATCGCGCGGGTCACGCGCATCCCCGTGTTCTTCATCACCATGCGGCGCGTGCGCCGGGGATTTTACGAAATGGCGTTCGAGCCGCTCTCGGCACCGGGCGAGCGGCTCCCGGGCGGGACACTCACCGAACGCTACGTGCGCGAGGTCGAGCGCCAGATCATCGCGGCACCGTCCGACTGGCCCTGGTCACACAAGCGCTGGAAGCTGAAGAAGTCCCTGTACGCGTCCGGCGGCGCTAAGCGCGCCTGAGCTCGCGCGGCAGCCCGAAGATGACTTTCTCCTCGCGTCCGGACACCTCGCGCGACACTTCGGCGCCCCACGCGCGCAGCTGATCCAACACCGCGCGGACCAGCACCTCGGGCGCCGACGCGCCGGCCGTGAGGCCCGCGCAGCGCTTGCCCTCGAACCACTCGCGCTGCAGATCCTGAGGGCCGTCGACCAGGTAGCCCGGGACGCCCGCCCGCTCGGCCAGCTCGCGCAGCCGGTTGGAGTTGGAGCTGGCCCGCGAGCCAACCACGATCAGGATGTCGCACTCGGCAAGCAACGTCTTCACCGCGTCCTGGCGGTTCTGAGTGGCATAGCAGATGTCCTCCTTGCGTGGCGTGGCGAGCTGCACGAAGCGGCGGCGCAGCGTCGCGACGATCTCCGCGGTGTCGTCCACCGAGAGCGTCGTCTGGGTCACGAAAGCGACTTTCTCCGGCTCACGCACGTCGAGCCGCTCGGCCTCCTCGGCGCTGCCGACCAGATACATGCGGCCGCCGTGGGCGGTATCGAACCGGCCCATGGTGCCTTCCACCTCCGGATGGCCGGCATGGCCGATGAGGATGACCTCGCGGCCGTCGCGGGCATAGTGCTGGACCTCCATGTGCACCTTGGTCACCAGCGGGCAGGTGGCGTCGAATACCTTCAGGCCCCGCTCTCTCGCCTCGTTCTCCACCGCGTGCGCGACGCCGTGCGCGGAGAAGATGACGGTCGCGCCATGGGGGACTTCACGCAATTCTTCCACGAATACCGCGCCGCGCTCGCGCAAGCGCTCGACGACGTGGCGGTTGTGCACCACCTCGTGGCGAACGTAGATCGGCGCGCCGAACAGGTCGATCGCCCGCTCGACGATGTCGATGGCGCGGTCGACACCGGCACAGAACCCGCGTGGATTGGCCAGCAGCACTTGCATCAGTTGTCCTCCTGTCCGGATCGCGGCGCGCCCGGCCTGCGGCCCTCGAGCCACAGGTCGAGCAGCAGCAGCCCGGCCCCGATCGTGATCGAGGAATCCGCGACATTAAACGCCGGAAAATAGTGGCCATGCCAGTGAAAGCTGATGAAATCGACCACATAGCCGAGCCGGATCCGGTCGATGACGTTGCCGACCGCCCCGCCGAGAATCAGCGCCAGGGCCGCGCACAGCAGCCCCTGGCGGCGCGCCTTCAGCCGCCCGAGATAGAAGACGATCAGCACCGCCACCACCAGCGCGAGGCCGGTCAGCACCCAGCGCTGCCAGCCGGGCTGGGTCGCCAGAAAGCTGAATGCCGCGCCCGTGTTGTAGGCCAGCGTCAGATCGAGCACCGGCAGCAGCGGGCGCGCGACGTGGAAGGCCATGTGCCGCACGATCCAGGCTTTGCTCCACTGATCGAGCGCGATGACCGCGAGCGAGAGCGCCAGCCAGATGCGCCCGCTCAGTCCTCGCTTGTTCGGCCCAGTCCCGGTGCTCATACGAATACTCGCCTTTCACCCGGCCCGTCGACATTGCTGACGCAGCGGCCGCAAAGCTGCGGGTGCCCGGAGTGGGCGCCGACATCGGGCCGATGCTGCCAGCAGCGTATGCACTTCGCGTCGCGCGAGGGCGCGACCGCCACCCATACCGCCCCGGTGCCGGAGTTGACGGCCGGTGCGGCACCGGCCGGCGGCGGGCCATCGAGCCGATGCACGCGCGCCTGGGAAGTGATGAGGAAGAAGCGCAACTCCTCGCCGAGTGCGCCCAGGCGCTCGTACTGCTCGGGACGGCAGTATACGTCCACCTCGGCATCGAGCGGGGCGCCGATCGCGCCGGCATCGCGCAGCCGCTCCAGCTCGCGCGTGACGTCGGCGCGCAACAGCAGCAGCGCCGGCCAGTCGATCTCGCCGGCCGAGACCTGCGGTGGAACGTGCCAGGTGCTCAGGAAGACCGATTCGTCGCGCTCCCCCGGCAGGAATGTCCAGATCTCCTCGGCCGTGAACGAGAGGATCGGGGCGAGCCAGCGCACCATGCACTCGGCGATGTGATACATGGCCGTCTGCGCCGAGCGCCGGGCGTGCGAGCCGGCAGGCAGGGTGTACATGCGGTCCTTCAGCACATCGAGGTAGAACGACCCGAGCTCGACGCTGCAGAAGTTGTGCACCTTCTGATAGATCAGATGGAATGCATAGCGCAGGTAGGCGTCGCGGACCTCGCCCTGCAGCGCGGCGGCGCGCGCGAGCGCCCAACGATCGAGAGCCAGCATGTCGTCCGGGGCCAGCGCATGGCGGGCCGGATCGAACCCATCGAGATTGCCGAGCAGGTAGCGCATCGTGTTGCGGATCCGGCGGTAGGAATCCGCCGTGCGCTTGAGAATCTCGTCCGAGACGCTCATCTCGTTGGCGTAATCGGTGGCGCTGACCCACAGCCGCAGCACGTCCGCGCCGAGGCTGTTCGCGACCTTCTGTGGCGCCACCACGTTGCCGAGCGACTTCGACTGCTTGCGTCCCTGCTCGTCCACCGCGAAGCCGTGGGTCAGCACGGCCCGGTACGGGGCGCGCGCGTAGAGCGCCTCGGACATCAGCAGCGAGCTGTGGAACCAGCCGCGATGCTGATCCGAGCCCTCCAGGTACAGATCCACCGGGGCGGTGATCTCGGGCCGCTCGCTGCCGACACACTCGAAGGACAGGCCCGAGTCGGCCCACACGTCCATCACGTCGGTCACCTTCTCGTAGTGGCCGGCTTCGGGCCCGAGCAGCTCCGCCGGATCGAGCGCGAACCAGGCTTCGATCCCCGCGCGCTCGACGCGCGCGGCGATCTGCTCGATCAGCTCGGGCGTGCGCGGATGCAGCTCGCCGCTGCCGGCGCGCACGAACAGCGCGATCGGCACGCCCCAGAGCCGCTGGCGGGAGATGCACCAGTCCGGCCGGCCTTCGATCATGCCGCTGATGCGCTGCTCGCCCCACTGCGGCGTCCAGCTGACTCGCCGGATGTCGCGCAGCGCGTGCTCGCGCAGTCCCCGGTTGTCCATGCTGATGAACCACTGGGGCGTGGCGCGGAAGATCACCGGCGTCTTGTGGCGCCAGCAGTGCGGATAGCTGTGCGTCATCGGCTGGTGCGCCAGCAGCGCACCGCGCGCGCGCAGCGCCTCGATGAGCACCGGGTTGGCCTCATCGACCCGCAGCCCTGCCACGAGCGCCGTGTCCGGCAGGAAGCGCCCGTCGTTACCCACGGGATTGACCACTGCGAGCCCGTAGCGGCGGCCCACCGCGAAATCCTCGTGCCCGTGACCCGGCGCGGTATGTACCGCGCCCGTGCCGGCATCCAGCGTGACGTGCTCGCCGAGAATCACCGGCACCCGGCGAGCGTCCAAGGGGTGCTCGAGCTCGAGTCCTTCCAGCGCGCGGCCCTCGGCTTGCGCGAGCACCCGATGGCTGCCCGCGCCATAGCGCTTCAGGCACGGCTCGAGCAGCTCCGTCGCGAGAATCAACCGGCGCTGGGCGCCGCCGATCTCGGCCTGCACGAGCGCGTAGCGCAGCGAATCATGCAGCGCCACCGCCTGATTCGCCGGCAGAGTCCACGGCGTCGTGGTCCAGATGACCAGATCGACCGGAGTGTCATCGAGCGAGACCGCCAGCCTCCGGCTCAGCTCCTGCAGATCCACCACCCGAAAGGCGACGTCGATGGCCGGCGAGGTCCGCTCCGCGTACTCGACCTCCGCTTCGGCCAGCGCCGAGCGGCAATCGAGACACCAATGCACGGGCTTGACGCCCTTGTAGACGTGGCCGTTGCCGATGATGCGTCCCAGCGAGCGGATCTGCTGCGCCTCGTAGTGCGGCGCCATGGTCAGATACGGCCGATCCCAGTCCCCGAGCACGCCGAGCCGCTTGAAGTCGCGGCGCTGCAGATCGATCTGCTCGGCGGCGAAGGCGCGGCACGCGGCCCGAAATGCGGCGGCGTCGAGCTTGCCGCCCGCCCGGCCGTGCTTCTTCTCCACCTGCAGCTCGATCGGCAGGCCGTGACAGTCCCAGCCGGGGATGTAGGGCGCATCGAAACCTTCGAGCGTGCGCGCCTTGACGATGATGTCCTTCAGGATCTTGTTGACCGCGTGCCCGATGTGGATCGCGCCGTTGGCATAGGGCGGGCCGTCGTGCAGCACGAAGCGGGGCCGGCCGCGGCCGCGCTCGCGCAGCTTCGCGTACAGGCCGTTCGACTCCCAGGCCGTCACCAGGGCCGGCTCGCGCCGGGCCAGATCGGCCTTCATCGGAAAGCGCGTCGCCGGCAGATTGATCGTGTGTTTGTAATCGGACATGAACTCGCCGTTGCCGGCCCCAGGGCCGGATCAAGCCTTCAAGATCGCCCGGGCCTGCCGCGCATCCTCGTGCATCTGGCGAACGAGCGCCTCGACGCCCTCGAAATGCGCCTCCTCGCGCAGCTTGGCCACGAACTCCACTTCGATCCGCCGGCCGTACAGGTCGCCGGAAAAATCAAACACATGCACCTCGAGCAACATCTCCGCGCCGCCCACGGTGGGCCGGCGGCCGAGACTGGCCACGGCCGGCAAGGGCGCGGCGCCGATGCCGTGCACCCAAACGGCGAAGATGCCCGCCAGCGGCGAGCGGCGCCGCTCGAGGCGCAAATTGGCGGTCGGAAAGCCCAGCTGCCGGCCGAGCCGCTCCCCGCGGATGACTCGTCCGACCATGCTGTACGGCCGCCCGAGCAGGCGATGGGCGCGCTCGAGGTTTCCGCCGGCGAGCGCCGCACGCGCCGCGCTGCTGCTCACCCGCTCGCCGTCGAGCAGCACCGGCTCGATCACCTCGGTCGCGAAGCCGAGCCGCTCCCCGGCCGCTCGCAGCGTTTCGGCGGTCGCCTCCCCGTTGCGCCCGAAGCGGAAGTCGTGCCCGATGACCACGGCGGGAGCGCACAGCGCGCGCGCGAGCAGCGCGGCGAAGGCCTCGCCCGAGAGCTGGCGCAGCGGCTCAGCAAAGCGCAGCACCCACAGGACGTCGACCCCCAGGTGCTCGAGCACCCGCCAGCGCTCCCGGAAGGAGGTCAGCCTCGCTGGGCACTCCGGGCCCGCGAAGTACTCCCGCGGCATGGGCTCGAACGTCAAGACCATCTTCGGACGCCCGAGCCGCCGTCCCTGTGCCGCCAGCGCGGCCAGCAGCGCCTGATGCCCGAGGTGGATGCCGTCGAAGGTCCCGATGGTGACGACGCAGCCCCGCCGACGATCGGTCATGCCATTGAGTCCGCGAATCAGCTCCATTGGCCGCCCGAGCCGCCACCATCACCCGCAAAGAAGGGCAGAATACAGGATTTGCATCGGCCGAGGCAGGGATGGCGCTCGCATCGGGCGGAGGCGTCTTCCTTTCGGCAGGCGCCGACACGTTGACAAGGCGCCTGCGGCTGAGCAGACTACCGCCCCCCCGAGCTGGGGCCAGCTGATTGATACGGAGTATTTGTGGCCAACACCAAGTCCGCCGAAAAGGCGGCCCGCCAAGCCGAAGAGCATCGCGCCCGCAACGTGGCGCTGCGCTCGCGCATGCGTACGGCCATGCGCGACGTCACCGTCGCGATCGCCGGGGGCGACAAGAAGTCGGCCGAGACCACCTACCGGGCCGCGGTGCCGTTGATCGATACCCTGGTCAACAAGCGCATCATCCACCGCAACAAGGCGGCCCGACACAAAGGTCGGCTTGCGGCTCGTATTCGCGCCATGCAGTGAGGGGCGGCTGGTGGAGCTCGGTCACAAGGTACCCGCAAGCCCCGCCAAGCCCGACCTGCCGGTCGCGCTGAAGCTCAAGCCGGCTGCCCGTCGCCAGTATCTCCTCGAGCAGATGCGCGCGCGCGCTCGGCAGCATTCTGCTCCTCCAAAAAACGCATAATCGCGTCGCATAGCGCGCGCGTTCCGGCCCCCGTCGCGCCCGAAATGACGAACCGCGGACCGCGGTGGCGCAGCCGCCGCACGATTTCTCGCGCGCGCCCCTCGGCTTCCTCCTCGGGAAGCAGATCGCACTTGTTGATCACCAGCCAACGCGGCTTGACGGCAAGCTCCGGGCTGAACTTCTTCAGCTCCGCCACGATGGCGCGTGCGTCCGCGACCGGATCGGCTTGGGGATCGGGCGGCGCCACGTCGAGCACGTGCAACAGCAGACGCGTGCGCTGCAGGTGCTTCAGGAAGCGGATACCCAAGCCGGCGCCCTCGGCGGCCCCTTCGATCAAACCGGGAATGTCGGCCATGACGAAGCTGCGGTGCTCTCCGACGGAGACCACACCGAGATTCGGATAGAGCGTGGTAAAGGGATAATCGGCCACTTTGGGCCGCGCGGCGGATACGGCCCGGATCAGCGTGGACTTGCCCGCATTGGGCTGGCCCAGCAGGCCGACGTCGGCCAAGAGCTTCAACTCGAGCTCGAGGGTGCGCTTCTCCCCCGGCAGACCGGGCCCGAACTGGCGGGGCGCGCGATTGACGCTCGACTTGAAGCGCTGATTGCCCCAGCCCCCCTTCCCGCCGCGCGCCACGGCCAGCACATCGCCCTCCCGGGACAGATCACCCAGCACCTCGCCGGTCTCACCGTCGCGCACGACGGTGCCGATGGGCACCGGGATGTACAGGTCCTCCCCGCTCCGTCCGGTGCAGTCGCGGCTCGACCCGGGCTCCCCGTGAGCGGCGCGCCAGATCCGCTCGATGCGGAAGTCCACCAGGGTGTTGATGCCGGCGGCGGCGCGCAGGTACACGCTGCCGCCGTGCCCGCCGTCGCCGCCGTCCGGCCCCCCGAAAGGCACAAACTTCTCACGGCGAAAGCTGGTGCTGCCGCGACCGCCGTTGCCGGCCTGAACTCGGACCCTCGCCTCGTCGACGAATTTCATAGCATTGCTTCAGAGACGAAAGCCCCGGCGCGAGGCCGGGGCTTTCAAGATCCGGAGTTCGCAGCGGGTCTTCAGCCCTCGGTCGGCGCCGCCTCGGGCAGGACGCTGACGTAGGTCCGCTGGTCGACGCCCTTGTGCCGGAACTCCACCGTGCCCGCCACCTTGGCGAAGAGCGTGTGATCCGTTCCGACGCCGACGTTCACGCCGGCACGCATGTGGGTGCCGCGCTGGCGCACGATGATATTCCCGGCCAGGACATGCTCGCCGCCGAAGCGCTTGACGCCCAGCCGCTTGGAATGGGAATCGCGGCCGTTCTTGGTACTGCCGCCTGCCTTTTTATGTGCCATGTGTACGGTCTTCCGATCGAATGGACGCGCTTCAGCCCGCGCTGATACCCGTGACCTTCACCTCGGTGAAGGGCTGACGGTGGGTCTTCTGCCGCAGGTAATGGGCGCGCCGCTTGAACTTCACCACCGAGACCTTGCGGCCCTTGCCGTGGCGCACCACGGTGGCGGTCACCTTGCCGCCCTCGAGGAGGGGCTTGCCAAGCTTCACTTCGGCGCCCTCGCCGACCAGCAGCACCCGGTCGAACTCGACCGTGGCGCCGGGCTCGGCATCCAATTTCTCGATCCGCAGCACCCCGTCCTGGGTTACGCGATACTGCTTTCCACCGGTGGCGATCACTGCGTACATAAGGTATTGAACCGGAACGAGGGGCCTGAGAAAGGGCGGGCATTCTACTGGGCGGTACCGGCCGGGTCAAACAGCAGCGCGCATAAGCCGCCGGACCGGCGGGAAAATCTTCCGCCTGTTTCTTGCGCTTTGGCGTGCGGCGCACCTCACGGTCGGCTACGATGCGCCGCGGTATCGAAAGTCCATTGACTAATGACCCTGGAAGAAATACGCGCGCTGGTCGCGACCGATCTTGCCGCGGTGGACGATGTCATCCGCCAACGCCTCAAGAGCGCCGTGCCACTGGTCGATCAGATCGCCGAGCACATCATTGCGGGCGGCGGCAAACGGCTGCGTCCGCTGCTGGTGGTGCTGGCGGGGCGCGCCTGCGGCCTGCGCTCGTCTCATATTGAAGCGGCGGCGTTCATCGAGTTCATCCATACGGCGACGCTGCTGCACGACGACGTGGTCGACGGTTCCTCGCTACGGCGGGGCCGCCACACGGCCAACGAGGTATTCGGCAATCAGGCCAGCGTGCTAGTCGGGGATTTCGTGTACTCGCGCGCCTTTCAGATGATGACGTCCCTCAGCTCCCAGACGGTGATGGAAATCATGGCCGAAGCGACCAACGTGATCGCCGAGGGCGAGGTGATGCAGCTGATGAATGCGCATGATCCGGACACCACGGAACAGCGTTATCTCGAGGTCATCTATCGCAAGACCGCCAAGCTCTTCGAGGCCGGGGGCGAGGTGGCGGCGGTATTGGCCGGCGGTCCCCGTCCGCTGCGCCAGGCGCTCGCCACTTACGGACGGCACCTCGGCACCGCGTATCAGCTGGTCGACGATGTGCTCGATTACCGGTCCAATCCGGCGGAGCGGGGCAAGAACCTGGGTGACGATCTGGCCGAAGGCAAGCCCACCCTGCCGTTGATCCATGCGCTGCGCCGCGGCACCGAGACGCAGCGTGCGGCCATCCGTCAGGCCATCGAGCAGGGCTGCGCCGACCTCGAGCCGATCATCTGCGCGATCGAGGTGACCGGCGGGCTCGCCTATGCGGCGCGACTGGCGCAGGAATCGGCCGATCAGGCGCTGGAGGCGTTGAAGGCACTGCCCGAGACCCCGTACAAGCGCGGCCTCGCCGCGCTGGCGCATTTCGCCGTCGAGCACACCACTTAGCCGCCGAGCCCGGCCGTCACCGACGCGGGCCGCACAGGCGCAAGCGGCGGCTCGATGCCGCCGTGAACTCGCCGCCATTGAAGCACCCGCGCCGCTTCAGTACACTGCGCCGCCCTGCCTCGCGCGCCGGCATCCGCCCCGCCCGAGACCGGGAATTGCCGTTTCGGGGTGTAGCTCAGCCTGGTAGAGCACTACGTTCGGGACGTAGGTGTCGCAGGTTCAAATCCTGTCACCCCGACCA
>JAJYFU010000093.1 GCA_021790795.1 Pseudomonadota bacterium | reverse complement strand
AGCCGCGCCACATACGCGATCAGCGGCAGGGCCAGCGAGATGACCGGCAACACCAGGTGCGCGGGACGGCCGTGACTCCAGCTGCCGGCCGGCAGCCAGTGCGCCTTCACCGCCAGCAGCAGGATCAGCAGCGGCGCGACCACGAACGTCGGCACCGAGATACCGACCATGGCGCCGGACATCGAGACATAGTCCCAGGCCTTGTTCTGTCTGAGCGCCGCGAGGATGCCGAGCGGCATGCCGATCAGCAGCGCCAGCGCGAGCGCGAGCCCTCCGAGGGTCAGGTCCACCGGCAGGCCCTGGGCGATCAGCGCGTTGACCGTGGTGCTGCGGTAGACGAACGATGGACCGAAGTCCCCGCGCAGGATGTGCGTGAGGTAGCGCCCGTACTGTTCCCAGACCGGCTCGTTCAGGTGGTACATGCGCTCGAGGTTGGCCATCACCTGCGGGGGCAGCCGCCGCGCCATGGTGAACGGGCCACCCGGCGCCGCGCGCAGCATGAAGAAGCTCAGGGTGATGACGACCAGCAGTGTCGGGATGGCGCTCGCCACGCGGCGCAGCACGAAGCGGATCATGGCTGGCGCGCCGAGTGCGCGCGGATCCAGATGTAGCGCGCGAGGTGAAGATTCATCACGTTGGGCTCGACACCCGCGACGTAGGGCTTGACCAGCAGGTTCGAATTGTAGAAGTACAGCGGGATCAGCGGCGCGTCGCGGTTGAGTATGGCCTCCGCCTTGTCGTACAGCGCGTAGCGACGGGCCTGATTGGGCTCGTCCACGGCCGCCTCGACCGTCGCCTGGTAGGCCGGATTGTCGTAGCCGCCGTAGTTCATGGCGAATCCCTTCACGAACTGGTGGGCGAAGGTGTACGGCGAGGGGTAGTCCCCGAGCCACGCGCTCCAGTACAGCTTGGCGTTCTTGTACTCGACGTCCTGCAGCATCACCTTCCATTGCTCCTGCCACAGGACGATGTCCGCCCCGAGCGCCTGGTGCCACATGGTGGCCAGGGCCTCCATGTAGTCGCGCGTGTGCACGCCCTCGGTCATGTACAGCAGCTTGACGCGCAGCGGATGCGCCCTCGAATAGCCGGCCGCGTGGTACAGGCGGCGCGCGACGGCCAGGCGCTTGGCCATCGGCCAGTGCGCCCAGGCGGGCGACTGGCGCGTGAAGTGCGGCAGCGGCGGAAACAGCGAGTGGGCCGGCGCGTCCATGCCCTGCATCAGCTTGTCGTCGAGCACCCGGCGGTTCAGCGACAGCGTCAGCGCCAGGCGCAGATCGCGGTTGTCGAAGGGCTTCTCGTGCAGCAGCATGCCGAGGAAGGCCGTGCCGTACATCGGCGCCACCCGGACCTGAGCGCCCAGGGTCCGGCGCAACCAACCGGCATCGCTCGGCGGAAACGCCGGGGTGTTGACCAGATCCAGATCGCCCGCCAGATAGCGCTCGACCGCGGCGGAGGCCGATGGAATCGGGTAGTAGATCTCCTCGCGCAGGCGCACGTGGGCCGCATCCCAGTAGTACGGGTTCTTCTTCAGCGTGAGATGGCCGTTGATGACCCATTGGCTGAGGTAGAAAGCGCCGTTGCTCACCAGGTGGCCCGGGCGCGTCCAGGCCATGCCCCACTTGCGCACGGCCGGCGGGTACAGCGGCATGTAGTAGGTGTTGAACAGCATCGAGAGAAAATAGGGCGTCCGGTGGACCAGCCGCACCTCGAGGGTGTGCGCATCGAGCGCCGTCACGCCGAGCGTGTCCGGCGGCTTCTTGCCGTCGATGATGGCCTGCGCGTTGACGATGCGGGCCAGCGACTGGGCATACTGCGCGGCGGTATCGGGGTTCACTTCGCGCCGCCAGGCATAGACGAAGTCGCCCGCGGTGATCGGCTTACCGTTGGACCAGCGCGCGTTGGATCGAAGATGAAACACGTAGCGCGTGCCGTGATCGGTGATCCGCCAGGACTTGGCCACGCCCGGAACGATCCGGCCGCGCGCGCTGAGCGTCACCAGGCCCTCGAACAGATCCTCCAGAACGTTGATCGCCGGAGTATCGGTGGCCAAGGACGGGTCGAGGGTACGCGGCGTCATCGCCACCCGGCGCCGGAGCACCTGCTGCGATTGCGGGGCGGGCCGGCTCGAAACGGCGTAGCGGTAGAGATTTCCGCCGGGATGATCCGGGGCGCTGCCGCAGCCGCTGAGCAGCGCGGCGGCCATCGCGACCCCCAGGCTGCGCAGAGACGGCCCGCGCGGCTTCAAGCGCGGTCGCTCCGCAATGGGACGGCACGAGCTCGACGGAGGCGGCGCCGCGAACGAGTCGTGCGCCGCGACGGGTTCGCAGGGAATGGCACTAAGAGCATTTGCACTCGATGCGCCGGCCGGAATGTCTCTCGGGGACAATGGTCACCCTCAGACCCGCGGATTCGCAAAAAGTGCCGCCGGAACTGTGGGACAGGTCTCCCCGCCGCCTTTCCCGGCGCACCGTACGAGACGCCGTGATGCGGATCACGCCGCGCCCCGGTCCCGCCGGGAGTTGAGATTTGCGCTCAAGCCTGCGGCTTGCGCAGCCGGATATGCAGCTCCCGCAGCTGCGCCTCGCTCACCTCGGTCGGCGCATCGGTCAGCGGATCGGCGGCCGTCTGCGTCTTGGGGAACGCGATCACCTCGCGGATGCTCTCGGCCCCGGCCATCAGCATCGCCAGCCGATCCACCCCGAAGGCGATGCCACCGTGCGGCGGCGCGCCGAATTTCAGCGCATCGAGCAGGAACCCGAACTTGCTGCGCGCTTCCTCGGCCTGGATGCCGAGCAGCTCGAATACGGTCGACTGCATCTCCTGCCGGTGGATACGCACCGAGCCCCCGCCGACCTCGGAGCCGTTGAGCACCATGTCGTACGCCTTGGCGAGCACGCCGCCCGGATCGGCGCTGACCTCGGCCGGATCGTCGCTGCGCGGCGAGGTGAACGGATGATGCATCGCCACCCAGCGGCGCTCGTCCGCGTCCCACTCGAACATCGGGAAATCGACCACCCACAGCGGCCGCCAGCCCGTCTGCACGATGCCCAGATCCTGCCCCACCAACAGCCGCAGCGCCCCGAGCGCATCGCACACCACCTTGATGGTGTCGGCGCCGAAGAAGATCAGGTCGTTGTCGCCCGCGCCCGTGCGCTCGAGGATGCCGGCGACCTGCGCATCGCTGAGGAACTTCACGATCGGCGATTGCAGGCCCTCGCGTCCGCGCGCGCGCTCGTTGACCTTGATGTAGGCCAACCCCTTGGCTCCGAAACGAGCCACGTACGCCGTGTAGGCATCGATCTGCGAGCGGGCCAAGGCGGCCCCGCCCGGGACCCGCAGCGCCGCGACCCGGCCGTTCGGATCGTTCGCCGGACCGGCGAACACCTTGAAGTCGCACTCGCGCACCAGATCGCCGATTTCCGTCAGCTCGAGCGCGATGCGCAGGTCCGGCTTGTCCGAGCCGTAGCGGCTCCTGGCCTCGGCATAGCTGATGCGCGGGAAGGGATCGGGCAGCGTCTCGCCGAGCACCTCCTTGAAGACATGACGCACCAGACCCTCCATCAGCGCCATGATCTGGTCCTGGGTGAGGAACGAGGTCTCGATGTCGAGCTGGGTGAACTCGGGCTGGCGGTCGGCGCGCAGGTCCTCGTCGCGGAAGCAGCGCACGATCTGGTAGTACCGGTCGAAGCCGGCGACCATCAGCAGCTGTTTGAAGATCTGCGGGGACTGCGGCAGCGCGAAGAACTTGCCGGGATGCGTGCGGCTCGGCACCAGATAGTCGCGCGCCCCTTCGGGCGTCGCCTTCGTGAGCATCGGCGTCTCGATATCGATGAAGTCCTGCGCATCGAGATAGCTGCGCATGGCGTGTGTGATCCGATGCCGCAGACGCAGCCGGCGGCTCATGACTTCGCGCCGCAGGTCGAGATAGCGGTAGCGCAGGCGCACTTCCTCGCTCACGGTCTCATCGAGCTGGAAGGGCAGCGGCTCGGAGCGATTGAGCACCTCGAGTTCCTCGGCGAGCACTTCCACGTGCCCGGAGGCGAGATGGGGGTTCACGGTGCCCGCGGGGCGCTCGCGCACGCGTCCCTTGACGCGGATCACGAACTCGTTGCGCAGCCGCTCGGCATTCTTGAACAGCTCCGCGGCGTCGGGATCGAAGACGATCTGCAGCAGCCCCTCGCGGTCGCGCAGATCGATGAAAATGATGCCGCCGTGGTCGCGACGGCGGTGTACCCAGCCGGCCACGTCGATGGTGTGGCCGATCGAGCGCGCATCGACCTGTCCGCAGTAATGTGAACGCATAAGGGGCGCGATGTTACGAAGCCCCACCGCCCCCCGCAACCAGAACGGCGGCGCCTCGCAGGTGCCCGCCGCGCAGGCGCTCGAGCGCCTCGTTGGCCGCCTGCAGCGGGAAGCACTCGACGGTGGCGCGCAGGCCGAGCTGCGCGGCGCGGCGCATGAACTGCTCGCCGTCGGCGCGGGTGAGATTGGCGACCGACTCCACGCGGCGCTCGCCCCAAAGCAGTGCGTAGGGAAATGCCGGGATATCGCTCATGTGGATCCCGGCGCAGATCACGCGCCCGCCGGGACGGACCGCGGCCAGCGCGGCCGGCACGAGCTCGCCCGCCGGGGCGAACAGGACGGCCGCGTCCAGCGGCGCCGGCGGCGCCTGATCCGATCCGCCGGCCCAGACCGCACCCAGCTCGCGTGCGAAGTCCTGGCTCGAGACATCCCCGGGCCGCGTGAAGGCGTAAACGCTCCATCCGTCGGATCGCGCCACCTGCGCCAGCACATGCGCCGCGGCCCCGAAGCCGTAGAGACCGAGATGCGTTCCCGTGCCGGCGGCCCGGTAGGCGCGGTAGCCGATCAGCCCGGCGCACAGCAGCGGAGCCAGCTCGGGCGCGGAAACGCCCTCCGGGAGCGCCAGGCAATAGCGCGCATCGGCGACGATCTGCTCGGCGTAGCCCCCGTCCACCGTGTAACCCGTGAAGCGGGCATTCGGACAGAGATTCTCGCGCCCCTCCCGGCAGTCGCGGCACACCCCGCAGGTCTGGGCCAGCCAGGGCACGCCGATGCGCTGCCCCAGCGAAAACCGCCCGGCCGCAGCGCCCCGCTCGATCACGACGCCCACGACCTCGTGGCCCGGCGTGATCGGACATATCGCGTGGGGCAACTCGCCATCGACCAGATGCAGATCGGTGCGGCACACGCCGCACGCCTCGACGGCAATGCGCACCTGTTGCGCGCCGAGCGCCGGCGGGCTCTGGTCCTCCAGGCACAGCGCCGCGCCCGGGGCGTGCAGCCGCATCGCTTTCACGGCACTCAGGCCTGCGGCTGGACACTGCCCTGCGGCGCGGGCGGTCCCACCACGCCGCAGGTGATGACCATCTTCATCGCCGCATCCACGGTCATGTCGAGCTCGACCAGCATCCGGCGAGGCACGATCACCAGAACACCCGCCGTCGCATTGAGCGCGGCGGAGATGTACACGGCGGCATGCGGCTCGCCGGTGCGGGCCGACACTTCCGGCACGTCCTCGGCGGTGAGAAATCCGATGCTCCAGATTCCGGGCCGGGGATATTCGAGCATCACCACCGTGCGGAAAGCGCTCGACTGCGAGAACACGCTCTCGGCGAAGCTCTTCACCCCGCCGTACACCGCCCCCACGATCGGGATGTGATGCAGCAGATCTTCCCCGTAGACCACCAGGCGGCGGCCGATCAGGTTCGATGCCAGCAGTCCCGTGGACAGCAGCAGCAGCAAGGCGAGCAGGAGGCCCAGCCCCGCCTGGATCAACGGATCGAGCGTCTGGACCGCGTGCGCCGCCGACGTCGGCAGCAGCAGGACGAGGCTGTCCAGCGCACGGATCAGGAACATCAGCACCCACACGGTGACGCCGACCGGCAGCCAGAACAGTACGCCGGCGAGCAGCAGCCGCCGCAGGGTCGAGCGCCTGGGCTTGGAGCCGGTCGGCACCGGCCGGGCAGTCACCGGTACGCTCACGCGCTCCTCACCTCGGGCGGCGCTTCGCCGCTGATTTGGGTGCTCGGGCCTTGGGCCGGCTCGCCGCGGTCCGCCGGGCGGGCTTGCGGGCCGGGGCGGCCGCGCCGCTCGGCGCGGCGGGTTTGGCGGCCGGGGCGCTCTCGGCCGCCTTGGCCGCCGGGGGCGTGGCGCCGGCTTCGGGCGCCGCCGGGCGCTCCGCGCCGCGCGACTCGCGCTCGGCGCCCGCCAGGTTGCGCTTGCGCTCCTGCGCGGACTTGAAATCAGTCTCGTACCAGCCGCCGCCCTTGAGGCGAAACGCCGGGGCCGAGACCAGCTTGCGCAGGGTCATGCGTCCACACGACGGGCATTTCCTCAGCGGCGCGTCCGTGATCTTCTGCATCACTTCGACGTAGTACTTGCAGCTCTGGCATTCGTATTCGTAGAACGGCATGTCCTGAAAATCTGCGTAGTTGAAGAAACGGGCGCCCGATTATACGCACCGGGCCTCATGCCTTGGCGAAGTGCAGCTGGCCGTCGCGCACGGTGACCGCCACGCGATCTCCCGGTACGAACTGGCCCTGCAGAATGCGCTGCGCCAGGGGGTTCTCGACCTGCTGCTGCACGGTGCGCTTCAGCGGCCGCGCGCCGTAGACCGGATCGAAGCCCGCTTCCCCGAGGCGGTCGCGCGCCGCGTCGTCGAGGGTCAGCTCCATGTTGCGCTCCTGCAGGCGCTTGCGCAGATAGAGGAGCTGGATGTCCACGATGGCGCGGATCTGCGCCGCGCCCAGCGGATGGAACACCACGATGTCGTCGATCCGGTTGATGAATTCCGGGCGGAAGCTCTGCTGCACGATCTCCATGACCGCGCTTTTCATGCGCGTGTAGTTCCCCTCGCCGGCGTACTCCTGGATGACCTGCGAGCCGAGGTTCGAGGTCATGATGACCACCGTGTTGCGGAAGTCCACGGTGCGGCCCTGGCCGTCCGTGAGCCGCCCGTCGTCGAGGACCTGGAGCAGCACGTTGAACACGTCCGGGTGCGCCTTCTCGACCTCATCCAGGAGGATGACCGCGTACGGCCGCCGGCGGACGGCCTCGGTGAGATAGCCGCCCTCCTCGTAGCCGACGTAGCCCGGCGGGGCGCCGATCAGGCGCGCCACGGAATGCTTCTCCATGAACTCGGACATGTCGATGCGCACCATGGCGTCTTCGGTGTCGAACAGGAACTCCGCGAGCGCCTTGCACAGCTCGGTCTTGCCCACACCGGTGGGGCCGAGGAACAGGAACGAGCCGGTCGGGCGGCGCGGATCGGAGAGCCCGGCGCGCGAGCGGCGGATCGCGTCCGCGACGATGCGCAGCGCCTCCTCCTGCCCGACCACGCGCTTGTCGAGCGCCTCCTCCATGCGCAGCAGCTTCTCGCGCTCGCCCTCGAGCATCTTCGAGACCGGTATGCCGGTCCACTTGGAGACGACCTCGGCGATCTCCTCCTCGGTGACCTTGTTGCGCACCAGGCTCGGCGCGCTGTCCTCGCTCGCCTCGGCGGTCGCGAGACGCTTCTCGAGCTCCGGGATTCGTCCATACTGCAGCTCCGCCATGCGGCCGAGATCCCCGGCCCGGCGCGCCGCCTCGAGCTCCAGGCGCGCCCGGTCCAACTCCTCGCGGAACTGCGCCGCGCCCTGCAGCGCCGCTTTCTCCGACTTCCACACGTCCTCGAGGTCGGCGTACTCGCGCTCGAGGCCGCGCAGGGTCTCCTGCAGCGCCGCGAGACGCTTGCGCGAGGCCTCGTCGTGCTCCTTATTGAGCGCCTCCTGCTCGATCTTCAGCTGGATGATGCGCCGCTCGAGCCGGTCGAGCGCCTCGGGCTTGGAGTCGATCTCCATGCGGATGCGCGCGGCCGCCTCGTCGATCAGGTCGATGGCCTTGTCGGGCAGCTGCCGGTCGGCGATATAGCGGTGCGAGAGGGTCGCGGCCGCGACGATCGCCGGATCGGTGATGTCGACGCCGTGGTGCACCTCGTAGCGCTCCTGCAGACCGCGCAGGATCGCGATCGTGTCCTCCACCGAAGGCTCCTCGACGAGCACCTTCTGGAAGCGCCGCTCGAGCGCCGCATCCTTCTCGATGTACTTGCGATACTCGTCGAGCGTGGTGGCCCCGACACAGTGCAGCTCGCCGCGGGCCAGCGCGGGTTTCAACATGTTGCCGGCATCCATGGCGCCCTCGGCCTTGCCCGCGCCGACCATGGTGTGCAGCTCGTCGATGAACAGGATCACCTGGCCCTCCTGCTTGGCCAGGTCGCCGAGCACGGCCTTGAGCCGCTCCTCGAATTCGCCGCGGAACTTCGCCCCGGCGATCAGCGCGCCCATGTCGAGCGCCAGAATGCGCTTCTTCTTCAGCCCCTCGGGCACCTCGCCGTTGATGATCCGCTGCGCCAGCCCCTCGACGATGGCGGTCTTGCCGACCCCGGGCTCGCCGATCAGCACCGGATTGTTCTTGGTGCGCCGCTGCAGCACCTGAATGGTGCGGCGGATCTCCTCGTCGCGGCCGATCACCGGATCGAGCTTGCCCGAGACGGCCCGCGCCGTCAGGTCGATGGTGTATTTCTCGAGCGCCTGGCGGCTCTCCTCGGCATTGGGGTCGGCGACCGCCTCCCCGCCGCGCACCTCGTCGATGGCCTTCTGCAGCGCCCCGCGCACCAGTGCGCACGCCTGGAACAGTTTGGCGAGGTTCCGATCCTCGAACGCCGCGAGCACGAACATCTCGCTCGAGATGAACTGGTCGCCCCGCTGCTGGGCGAGCTTGTCGGTAACGTTGAAAATCCGGTTCAGGTCGTTGGAGACGTGCACCTCTCCGGAGGTCCCCTCGACCTTCGGCAGCCGCTCGAGCAGCGCCAGCAGTCCGGCCCGCAAGGTGTTGAGATCGGCCCCCGTCTTCACCAGCAGCGGGCGCACGCCGCCGCCCGCGCTGTCGATGAGCGCCAGCATCACGTGCGCCGGCTCGATGAACTGATGATCGCGTCCGACGGCGAGCGACTGCGCATCGGCGAGCGCCTGCTGGAAGCGGCTGGTCAACTTGTCCATTCTCATGGGGAAATCACTCTGCGCTGATCGTCATACGGTCACCCATCCGTCCCTGGGCGTTCTCGCCGGCCCGGCTGTCGCTGCCCGGCGTTCGCCGCCGGCGCGGCTCGAGCGAGTCACACCGGGGCACCCGGGAACCCCGGCTCAGTCCGCAATGGGGGCGGCCGAGGGGCCGTTCAAGTCCGCCAGATCAACGCGGCCATCCGCCCGCAGCGCCCGTCGCGCCGGTACGAGAAGAACCGTTGAGGATCGGCGTAGGTACACCACCCTCCTCCGTAGAGGCTCGTGACCCCGAGCGCCCGCAGGCGTCGGCGCGCCAGTGCGTACAAGTCACATTGCCAGCGCCCGCGCGCATTGGCGGTGAACGCGGCGGCGGCGCCCGGGTCCGTGCGCGTGAAGGCCGCGCGCACCTCCTCGCCGACCTCGAAGTGCTGCGGCCCGATGGCCGGTCCCAGCCAGGCGAGCACCTGCGCCGCCGGCGCGCCGAGGGCGCGCAGCGTCGATTCCAACACGCCGCCCGCCAGTCCGCGCCAACCCGCATGGGCCGCTCCGACCCCGGAGCCGTCTCGCGAGGCCAGCAGCACCGGCAGACAGTCCGCCACCTGGACCACGCACACCCGGCCGGACTCGCGCGCGACCGCGGCATCGCCCACCGCCGGCGCCGGCTCGCCCCCGAGCGTGATCGCCGCTGCGCCGTGCACCTGATCGAGCCAGCCGGGCTCGCTCGGCAGTTCGAGGCTTGCGCGCAAACGCGCGCGGTTTTCGGCCACCGCACCCGGCGCATCGCCGACATGCGCGGCGCAGTTGAGCGAGGCGTACGGCGGCTCGCTCACGCCTCCGGTGCGCAGAGTGAAGGCCGCGCGCACGCCGGGCGGCGCGGGCCAGTCGGGCTCGATCACCTCAGGCCCGGCGGTCACGGGCATCTTCCTCGAGCGTCGCGAGCAATCCGGCCATGTCCGGCGGCAAGGGGGACTCGCACACGAGCGGCCGGCCGGTCAGCGGATGCGCCAGGGCAAGCCGTGAGGCATGCAGCGCCTGACGCGCAAACGCGCGCAGCGCTTCGGCGAGCGGCGCGCCGCATCCGGCGGGCATCCGCCGCCGGCCCCCATAGACCGGGTCGCCCACCAGGGGATAGCCGATGTGGGTCAGATGCACCCGGATCTGGTGCGTACGCCCCGTCTCGAGGCGCACCTGCACCAGAGTGTGCGCACGGAAGCGCTGGACGACGCGGTAATGCGTGACCGCCGGCCGGCCGTCCCCACGCACGGCCATCCGCGTGCGCTGGGAGCGATGGCGGCCGATCGGCTCATCGACGGTGCCGCCGCCGGTCAGCGCGCCGGT
>JAJYFU010000182.1 GCA_021790795.1 Pseudomonadota bacterium | reverse complement strand
ACGTGATGAATCACGCCGGCGAAGCGGGCATCGAACTCCACGAGGTCATTGTCGATCTTCAGCCTCTGGGTCGCCGTGTAGCTCAAATTCAGGACCAGCTTGCCGTCCTGCACGTAGGCATGCGGAATGTCGTCCCCCGCACGCTCGGCATCCACGATCACGTGCGGCGTGTGACCGCTGTCGGTGATCCACTGGTGCATGGCACGCAGCAAATACGGTCGTTTGGGCGGTGACTTGAGCATCGGGGCGTCCTAGCGGTGCATCGCGCGCTCGGCATCGGAGAGCGCGCGCGCGAACGCCGGTCGCGCGAAAATCCGGCTCTGATATTTGACGATGGGCTGCGCCTTCGGCGGCAGCTCGATCTGATAGTACGGCAACCGCCACAGCACCGGGGCGAGAGTGGCATCAACCAGAGAGAACTCGTCCGAGAGAAAGAATGGCTTCAATTGGAACAGCTCGGCTCCTTGCACGATCGTATCGAGGAGGATTTTTCTCAACTTCGGCAGTTGCCTGCGGTCCTCCTCCCGTCCGACCCGATCGAGCAGACTGTACCAGTCGCGCTCGATGCGATAAAGCGCCAGGCGAAACTGCGCGCGCGTGACCGGATCGGCGGGCATCAGGGGCGGATGCGGGAAGCGCTCATCGAGGTACTCGATGATCACGCGCGAGTCGTACAGTACCAGATCCCGGTCCACCAGCGTGGGCAGGGAATGATAGGGGTTCAGATCGAGCAGATCCTCCGGGAGGCTTCCCGGCGCGACACTGACCACCTCGATATCGATGTTCTTCTCGGCCAGGACGATTCGTGTCCGATGGCTCCATGCGTCCGCCGGGGCGGAGAACAGCGTCATGATGGCTCGTCTGCTCGACACTCTACCGCTCCCACCGCCCAGCCGGTTCAACCTGCCTGATCGCACCGCTGCGGGCGCCCGCGCCGGGCCGCCTCGTTCGGCGGCCCGGGCTCATCGACGCATCCGGTGAATCCTCTCAGCGGACGTCCTTCCAATATTCGCGCTTCAGCAGCCAGGCGAGCCACGTGAAGGCGATCAAGAACAGGATGACCCAGATTCCGATCCGGTGGCGCTCGAGCTTGTTGGGCTCGCTCACGTAGGCGAGAAAATTCACCGTGTCGCGAACGAACCGGTCGAACTGCCCGGGCGTCATGCTGCCCGGCGCGATCTGCTCGAAGTGGGCGAATACCCGGCGCTTGAGCATCGTGCCATGGGGCCCCGGCACCTCGACCGTGCGGTACACGGCAAGCTTCAGTCCCTCGAGCGAGGAGAGCACATCGGGCATGGCCACGGACGGATAGACCAGGTTGTTCACACCGGTGGCGCGCCCGGAATCGACGTAGAACGTCTTCAGGTATCGATACAGATAGTTGGTCCCGCGGTAGCGCGCGTACAGCGACAGGTCCGGCGGTTGCTTGCCGAACCACTTGGCCGCATCGGCGGTCATCGGCGAGATCATGTAGTCCTGCGGCGTCTGGCCCGGCGGGATCAGCTCCTTGCGCAGGATCGCCGGCGGGATGTTCAGATCCTTGCCCAGACGCGACCAGCGCTCGTAACCGAGCGAATGGCAGCTGAGGCAGTAGCCGACGAAATCGCGCGCGCCGCGCCGCACCGAGGCGAGATCCGCGACATTCGCGTGCGCCTGCCAACTGCGCCAGTGCGCGCCGAAGGTCCTGCCGGTGACCGCGGCCCGCGCACACCCCGTCGCACCGGCCAGCACCGCGGCGAACAGGACGGCCGCCCCCGCGCGACGGTCAGTGCGCATGGTAGACCACCCTCTCAGGCACGGGCTTGACCCGATCCCAGCGCGAGTACAGCGGCATCAGCCAGAAGAACGCGAAGTAGCCGATCGTGCAGACCCGCGACATCACCACGACCATCGGGTGCACAGGCTGCATGCCGAGATAGCCCAGTCCGACGAAGCTCAACACGAACACCGCCAGCGCCACACGCGTGATCCAGCCCTTGTAGCGGATGGATTTCACGGGCGAGCGGTCGAGCCAGGGCAGCAGGATAAGCGACACCAGCGCCATCAGCAGCAGAAACGCGCCCCCGCCCTTGCTCGGCACCGCGCGCAATATGGCGTAGAAGGGCGTGAAGTACCACACGGGATGGATGTCCGACGGTGTCGACAGCGGGTTGTGCGGCGTGAAGTTCGCCGACTCCAGGAACAGACCGTGAAAGGTCGGGATGTAGAACACGATGAGCGCGAACACGATCAGGAACACACCGACGCCGAAGATGTCTTTGACCGTGTAATACGGATGAAACGGGATGCCGTCGAGCGGCTTGCCGTCGGGCCCGAGGTGCTCGTGAATCTCGATACCGTCGGGATTGTTCGAGCCGACCTGGTGCAGCGCCACCAGGTGCAGCACCACCAGCAGCAGCAGCACGATCGGCACGGCGGCGACGTGCAGCGCGAACAGCCGGTTGAGGGTGAAGTGGGAGACGCCGTAATCGCCGCGGATCAACTGCGTCAGCGCCGGTCCGATGCCGGGGATGGTGCCGAACAGGTTGATGATGACCTGCGCCCCCCAGAACGACATGTTGCCCCAGGGCAGCACGTAGCCCATGAAGGCCTCGGCCATCAGCGCCAGGTACACCAGCATGCCGATCACCCACAAGAGCTCCCGCGGCCGCCGATACGAGCCGTAGAGCA
>JAJYFU010000092.1 GCA_021790795.1 Pseudomonadota bacterium | reverse complement strand
GCTCGCCGTGCACGACCGTGCCGACATGCCGGGCGGTCTCCTGCACCCAGCTGAACTGCGGGGGTTCGAGCGACTCGCCCCCCAGCGGCAGATGCTCAAGCGCCGGCGCCGCGGGCAGCGGCGGCGGGTGCCACGGCTCGCGCAGCCGCATCCCGCCCTCGAGCGGCCGGCCCGCGGACGCCTCCGGTATCGGCGGCGCTTCGGCCTGGAGTGTGGCCAGGAAATCCGGGCCCAGAGCCGGCCACAGGCGCGCCAGCGGGGTGCCGCGCGTGGGACGCGCCACACAACCGTCCCCAGATGGTTTCAGCGTCGCATACAGATGCAGGGAGCGCTTGGCGCGCGTGGCCGCGACGTACAGCAGCCGCAGCTGTTCATGCCCGGCGCGCTGCTCGCGCAGGCGCTTGATGAGCGCGCCGGCGCCGCATGGATCCTCCGCGCCGACCGGCGGTGCCGGCGCCAGCAGCAGATCGCTGGAGCCCGCCTCGGCGCGCGGCAGATCCAGCCAGCGCAACAGCGGCTCGCGATCGTGATTGCCGCGCCGGCCGAGCCCGGGAATCAACACGTGGTCGAACTCGAGACCCTTGGCGTGATGGATCGTCAGGATCTGCACCGCCTGATCGCTGCGTGCCCGCGGCTCGGCATGCAGCCCACCCAGCAGCTCATCGAGCGCGCCGGCGCCCTCGCGCTCGATCGCCCCGGCACGCTCGCTCACCGCCGTAAAATACGCTCGCGCGTGCCGCAGCTGCTCGCGCGGGTAGGCATCCGGTCCGCCCAGGCGCAGCCAGGTCTGCTCGAGCCAGTCGGCGAGCGGCATCCGTCCGCGCCCTGCCAGGGACTCGGCCAGCACCGCACGCACGCGCTGCACCCGGGCGCGCTCGGCGGGCTCGAGCGCCCCTGAGCGCTCGGCATCGTGCAGCGCTTCCCAAGGCAACTCGGAATCCCCGCGGACCGACAGGTGAGTCAGTGTCGCGAGCGAGGCGCCGCACCACGGCGCGCGCAGCACCGCAAGCCACGCGGTGCGATCGCCCAGATGGCACAGCGCGCGCGTCAGCGCGACGAGATCGCGCACCACCGCGAGCGCCTGCAGCGGCACCAGATGCACACCGATCGCCTCCACGGCCCGCGCCTGCAGTGCGGTGATGAGGTGCTCGGCATGACGGCGCGCGGCGACCAGGACCGCGATCGAGGCCTGGGGATCGGCGCCTTTCAGCGCCGCGATCCGCTCGACCACCGCCGCGATCTCGGCCCGATGATCCCCTGAGCCGAACAAACGCAACTCAACCGCGGTGCCGCTCTGCCCACCCTGGAGCGCCGGAATGCTGGGGCTGAAAGACACCGCGCTTTCGCGCAAATCATCCGCCGCCGGGAACAGCCGTCTGAACGTCCCGTTGCACCATTCGACCAATGCCGGCACCGAGCGAAAGTTGCGCTGCAAATGCAGCGGCGTCAGGCGCAGCGCGCCAATGCCACGATCGCGCACGGCGAGAAAGCATCCAACCTCCGCCTCGCGGAACATGTAGATCGACTGCATCGGGTCGCCCACCACGAACAGCGTGCGCCCGTCGCCCGGCTCCCAGCCCGCCGTCAGCTTGGCGAGCAGCTCGGTCTGCGCCGAGGACGTGTCCTGGAATTCATCGACCAGGATGTGACGCAACCGCACACCGAGGCGCAGCGCCAGATCGCTCGGCTCGCCCTCCTCGCTGAGCGCGGCCTGGGCCGCCCCGGCGATGCGCGTGTAGTCCACCTCCCCGGCAGCCGCGAAACCGACCTCGAGCTCGGCGGCGGCGATGCGCAGCAGCCGGGACAGCGCCGCGAGCGCCAGCGCATCGTCCGCGGGAAGCCGCGGCGGGGGCAGCGCCGCGACCTCGAGCAACCGGACCTGCGCGCCCGGCAGCGCCGCAAGCTGCCCGATGCACTCGAGCAGGGCCGCCTTGGCGGCCCGATCGGCGAATTCAACACCCAGGCGGCGATCGACCGAGCGTCGCCACTGACCCTGACGCGTGAAGCACAGCGCCGCGAGACGCTGCCAAGCCGGCAATGACGCCGGATCTGTCCCGAGGGCCCCGACCGTGGGCAGGGCCTCCAGCGCCGCCCGCAGCCGCGCGTCCAGCCCGGCACACACCGCCGCGAGCCGCTCGGCGGCAATGCGCCCGAGGCTCTCCTCGACCCGCGCACTCAACCTCTCCGGCGCAGACCCCAGCACGTGCGGCAGCCAGTGGGCCCGCTCCCCGAGCATCTCGGCCAGCAGCCCCTCGACATTGCCCCAGCGGTTGTCCAGACGCTCAAACCATAGCCCCACGTCGGCCGCAAGCTCGGCGTCCTGCTCGGCTCTGACCAGGGTCTCGCGCGCCGCGCGCCGATAAAGCGCTTCGGGACGCTCCCCGAGCGTGAGTGGGCCGCCACAACGCGCCGCCAGCGGCAATCGGTTCGCCAGACTGAGATTGAAGGCGTCGATGGTCTGGATGCGCAAGCGCGCCGGATCCTCGCGCAGCCGCCACCCACGCGCCTCGGAGCGCGCGAGCGCACGCGAGGCGAGCGCGCCGAGCCGCCGTGCGAGCGCACCCTCGCCCACCTCTCCGACAAGCGCCTGCAGCACCCGCTCGCGCATCTCGGCTGCCGCACGCCGCGTGAAGGTGATCGCCAGGATCTCCTCCGGCTCATCGACCTCGGCCAGCAGCCGCAGCATCCGCTGCGTCAACACGGCGGTCTTGCCGGAGCCGGCCGGGGCCTGCAGAACGATCGACTCGCGCGGGTCGCTCGCGCACTCGCGCGCCGCCTCGTCCGGCGGCGCCCCGTCCGCGCCCGCGCGCGCGCCGCTCACACGCCCTCCGGCGACTCGGGCGCCTGGATCTGACATTCATCCTCGATGCGACACAGCGCATGCAGATGGCAGTAGTCACAGGCGCCGGGCTTGGGGTCCACCGGCGCCTCACCCCGCGCGAACGCGCCCGCCAGGCGCTCGAGCACGCTCTTCCAGGCCTCGACCCGCTCGTCCCAGGCATCGCCGCCGCCGGCCGAGGTCCGCGCCGTCTCGACCCGGGGGAGCAATCCGTCGCTCGCGGCAATGCCGTGGAAACCCACTTCGCGGGCCGTCAGGTTGACGGTCGCAAGGGCGCGCACCGGCTCATCGAGAGCGGCAAGATACGCGAGCAGTTGGGGATGCGACGGACGTTCGCCGTACCAGTCGGGGCGCACCGGCCGTCCGCTCTTGTAGTCGAGCACCGCAAGGCCTCCATCGGCGAGCGCATCGACCCGATCCATGCGCACGCGCACGGTGGACTCGCCCAGGGCAAGCTCGCAGGCGTGCTCGGTATACCGCACCGCGAACGGTGCGCGCTGCCGCTCCACCGCGCACAGCGTCGCGATGAGCCGGGCCGCGCGCCGGCACTCGCGCTGCAGTGCGGGAGCCGCGGGCGGCGCGTGCTCGGCGCCGATCAGCTCGGACGCGGCGCGCTCGACGCACGTGCCGATGAGCGCTTCGAGCGCCACCGGCGCAAGCGCAGTCAATGCCCCCGAATCCCCGAGGCCCTCCCACAGATGCTGCAGCGCGGCATGCAACAACCGGCCGCGCAGATCCGCGGCGATGCCGGGCTCGGCGTCCGCCCACCGCTCGCAGCCTAAACGCAGCTCGGCATAGGCGCGGAACGGACAGTCATTCTGCAGCTCGAGACTGCGTGTTCCCGCCGGCAGCGGCGCGCCGCGCGCCCAGGCAATGCCCGCATCCCGCCAAGGTTCGAGCCGATCCTCCCGGTGCGCTCGCTCCGGCAACCACGGCAGCACGGCCGCGGGCGGCGGCCCGCCGCCGAGCCAGGGCGCGAGCAGCGGACTCGGCAGCAGTCGCACGTCCTCGGCGCGCAGCGGCATCGAGAGCACCAAGTGATCCGTCGCGACCCGCCAGGCCGCCAGCAGCGCTCGGGCTTCACGCAGGCGTGCCGCGCTCGAGGCGCCGCAATGGCCGGCGGCGACCTGCGCCGCAAGCGGCAGGAAGGGATCGGGCGTGACGGGCTTCGGCAGGGTATCGGCATGCAGTCCCGCCACCCAGATGCCCTCGTAGCGAGCCACCGGGTCGGCGAACTGCCCCGTGACGGTCACCGCGGGATCCTCATCCGCCGGGCGATACGCGGTTCGCGCCGCCAGCTCGCGTAGCCGCTCGAGCGCCGCCGCGCCGCTCAGCGAGCCCGCGGCGGCGGATAACTGGCCGAACTCGTCGAGCAGCTCACGCAACCGCACCGCCGTCTGTTGGCTCGGACTGTCCAGCCCCGCGGGTTCCGGCCAGCCCAGACCGTCGAGCGCGGCATGAAAGCGTTCGGACCACTGGCGCGCCGAGCCCACCGGCTCGCGCAGATGCTCGGCGGCCCGCTCGAGCCGCGCCCGAAGCGCCGAGGCGGCCGGCCCCGGCGCGGCCGCGAGCCATCGTGCCAGCGCGCTTCGCTCGAGCGCCGGCGAAGCGCGCTCCCGAAGCCATAGATCGAGCCGGGCCCGGTCGGCCGGCGACTCCCGCAGAACGGCGCTGCGCAGCCACTCCAGCAGGTTCTCGAGCGGCACGTCGGCCCCGATCAACAGCGTCAACGCGAACAGCGCCTGGCGCACGGCCGGCTGTTCGGCGAACGAAGCGCCTCCTTCGATGCCGACGGCCGCCGCCCGCGCGGCCGCGTATGCGCCGCCGGGATCGAGCGACTGGCGGATCAACGCGGCCAGGCGCTCGCGCCGCCCCATCGATCCCGGCAGCACCACCAGCAGCCGGCCCGCCGGCGCGCGCTCGAGCCGCTCGCGGCACCACTGCGCGATGCGGTCCAGCTCTTCCGTCTCGTCCGCCGCTCGCACCACCGACTCCGGGGGCGGAGGTGCGGCCGGTGGCGCCATGACTTCGGTCGGCCAGCCGAGCGCACGCCGCTCGTCGATCAGGGTCCGCAGGCGCGGCGTCGGCGCCAACATTCCGCAGAACGCCACCGGCCGCCGATCGCCGAGCGCCACCGCCTGGCCGAGCAACGCATCCAACGAGGCCGCGCCGATCGCGCGGCTGCGGGCGCCGACGCTGTGGTGCATCGCTTGCAACAGCGCCGTCTCGGTATTCGGCGCGGCGTGCAGCCGCGTCAGATCGATCCCCAGCTCGGCGGCAAGCTGACTGGCCCCTAACAGTCCGTCAGCCAGCGCATCCGGATTGACCAGCTCGAGTCCGGCCCGCGCCTGCGCGGCGCACTCACGCCACAGCAGCCACTCTTCGGCGCCCGTCAGCAGACGGGGATGGTGCGAACCGGGGTTCTCCTGTTGCGCACGCCGCTCCAGGGCGCGCGTCAGCCAGCCCGAGAGCGGCAGCACGTCCGGGCTCAGCCACACTCGACGTCCGCGGTCGAGCTCGCGCGCGGCATACGCCAGACGCAGCGCGTGCGCTCGCTGGCGAGTCTGCGTCACAACCGTGCCACCCGCCTCGATCACCTGGTCGAGATGATCTGTAATCCTATTCAAAACAATATATTATAGATTTTTTAGAGAAATGACTCTAATTCAATCCCGTGCGTCCGTCATGCCAACCGTTTGGGCACGGGCACGACATTGTCCACCGCCGGCGGCGCGGCCGCGTAGGCGCTCAGCAGATCCTCGATCCGCGCGAAGACGTCCTGCAGCGTCGCACTGTCCGGCAAGCTCGTGATCCGAAAATGATTGCGGTACGGCACGTTGAAGCTGACGCCCGGAGCCACCAGGACGTGCTTCTGCTCGAGCAGATCGAGCGCGAAGCGCTGATCGTCGAATGCCGGCAGCTCGGCCGTATCCACTCCGACGAAGGCGTACATCGCGCCCTGCGGCGCCTCCTTGAGGCGCAGGAACCGGCTGCCGCTCACCGCGTCGTGAATCGTCCGGCGCGACTCGTACAGGCGCCCGCCCGGGGTAATCAGATCCCGGATACTCTGATAGCCGCCGAGGGCGGTCTGCACGGCCCACTGGGCCAGCACGTTGCTGCACAGGCGCAGCGAGCTCAACAAATCAATCGCCGCCAGATAATCCGCCGCGGCGCGGGTCTGTCCCGAGAACACCGCCCAGCCCACGCGATAGCCGCAGGCGCGATAGACCTTGGACAATCCGGACAGCGTCGCGCACAGCGTCTCGCGCACCAGCGTGGCCATCGGGATGAATTCCGCCCCGTCGTAGACCATCTGGTCGTAGATTTCGTCGCTGAAGACCACCAGACCCGATCGCTCGGCGAGGCGCGCAAGCGCCTCGAGCACCGCGCGGGGGTACACCGCGCCAGTCGGATTGTTGGGATTGATGATCACCAGCGCGCGGGTCCGCGGCGTAATCAGCCGCGCGAGCTCTTCCGGGTCGGGCACGAAGCCGTTCTCCGGGCGGCAGGGATAGTGCACGGCGCGACCGCCGTTGAGCGTCACCGCGGCGCTCCATAGCGGATAATCGGGGCTCGGCACCAGGACTTCGTCGCCGTCGTCGAGCAGCGCGCGCAGCACCAGATTGATCAACTCGCTCACGCCGTTGCCGATGAACACCTCCTCGGCCGTGACGCCGGTGACCCCGCGCGCCTGCTGCTGCATCACCACCGCTTCACGAGCCGGGAAGATGCCCTTCTGGTGACAATAGCCGTCGGCCTCGGCGAGGTTCTCGATCATCGCCAGACGCATCGTCTCGGGCGTGCGCAGACCGAAGGCACCGGGGTTGCCGATGTTGAGCGAGATGATCTCGTAGCCCTGACGCTCGAGCTCGTGGGCGCGGTGCGCAAGCCGCCCGCGGATCTCGTAGCGGACGTGGCGCAGACTCTCGCTCGGTCGAATCGGGGACTCGCTCATCGCGCAAGCATATCATCGAAGATTCCCCGCGGGCCGCGCGACCCCGTCAACCCGGCGCGATCCTCTGCTATATTCGCCGCAGTCTCTGGAGGATGTGGCTGGATGATGAAACGCATCGTGGTAGGCATCAAGCGCGTTGTGGACTACAACGTGCGCATTCGCATCAAGCCCGACGGCTCGGGCGTGGTGCTCGATGGGGTCAAAATGAGCGTCAACCCCTTCGATGAGATCGCGCTCGAGGAAGCGCTCAGGATCAAGGAGCGCGCAGGGGCTGAGGAGGTGGTGGTCGCCACCATCGGACCGAGCGACTGCCAAGCCCAGCTGCGGACCTGCCTCGCCATGGGCGCCGACCGGGCGCTGCACGTGCTCAGCGACGCTCCGACCGAGCCGCTCACGACCGCTCGCATCCTGCTGAAGCTCATCGAGCGCGAGCAGCCGTTCCTGGTGCTGCTCGGCAAGCAGGCGATCGACGACGACAACGGACAGACCGGCCAGATGCTCGCGGCGCTATGGCAGCGTCCGCAGGCGACGTTCGCCTCCAAGATCGAGCTTGGCGAGGGCAAAGCACAGGTGACCCGCGAGGTCGACGCCGGTCTCGAGACGCTCGAGGTGGACCTGCCGGCCGTCATCACCGTGGATCTGCGCCTGAACGAGCCGCGCTACGTGAAACTGCCGGAGATCATGAAGGCGAAGAAAAAACCGCTCGAGACCCTGCCGCTCGAGTCCCTCGGCGTCGCGCCCGGCGCGCATCTGACGACCGTGCGCGTCGCCGCGCCGCCGCAGCGCCAAAAGGGGATTCAGGTCGAAAACGCCGCCGCGCTGGTCGCGACCCTGAAGGAAAAAGGACTGTTGACATCATGAGCGCGTCCATTCTGATCGTTGCCGAGCATGATGGGACGACCCTCGGCGCCGGCACCGCCCGGTGTGTCGCTTGCGCCGCCACCGTGGCACAGGCCGAAATCACCGTCGTGGTATGCGCCACCGACGCGTCCGCAGTGGCCCGTCAGGCCGCGGCCCTGCGGGGTGTCCACCGTGTGCTCACCGTGGAGCATCCCATCCACGCCCATCCGCTTGCCGCAGCGATCGCCCCGCAAATCGCCGCCCTGGGCGGCCCCTACACCCATGTCTTGGGCCCCTCGAGCACCTTTGGAAAGGACCTGATGCCGCGCATCGCGGCACTGCTCGATACGGCGCAGGTGAGTGACATCATGGCCGTGGAAGGCCCTCATCGCTTCCGCCGCCCGATTTACGCCGGCAACGCGATTGTCACCGTGGAAGTCCCCGCCGATACGAAAGTGGTCGGCACAGTGCGCACCGCCTCGTTCCGCGCCGCCGGCGTCGGCGGCACGGCGCAGATCGAGAAGATCGATGCCCCGGTCGAACCGCCGAGCCACACCCGTTTCGTATCGACCTCGGCCGCCAAGAGCGACCGGCCGGATCTGCAGACCGCCGCGCGGGTGATCTCCGGCGGACGCGCGCTCGGCAGCGCCGAGGCTTTCCAGATGCTGTATCAATTGGCGGACAAGCTCGGCGCGGCGGTCGGCGCTTCGCGCGCCGCCGTCGACGCCGGTTATGCGCCGAATGAGCTGCAAGTGGGTCAGACGGGCAAGATCATCGCCCCGGAGCTGTACGTCGCCATCGGAATCTCAGGCGCCATCCAGCACCTGACGGGCATCAAGGATGCCCGGACCATCGTGGCGATCAACAAGGATCCCGAAGCACCGATCTTCGAGGTCGCCGACATTGGCCTGGTCGGCGACCTCTTCGAGATCGTGCCGCAGATCGAGAAGCTGCTCTAGAGGCTTCGGAAGCCTCTAGAGCTGGCCGAGCACGTGCTCGGCGGCGGACACCTTGAACTGCCCCGGCGCCTCGACGTCGACGTGCCGGGCGACGCCGTCCTCGATCACGAGGGCGAAGCGCTGGCCGCGCTGGCCCATGCCGAACCCGCTGGCATCCAGCGAGAGTCCCAGAGCCTTGGCGTACTCACCATTGCCGTCGGCCAGCATCATGACCTTGTCGCCAACGCCCGAGGCCTTGCCCCAGGCATTCATGACGAATACGTCGTTCACGGCCATGCAGGCGATCAGATCCACGCCCTTGGCGCGGAACTGATCGGCCAGCTGCACGAAGCCCGGCAGATGCTTCGCGTCGCAGGTCGGCGTGAAAGCCCCGGGCACCGAGAAGAGCACCACCGTCTTGCCCTGGAAGAGCTCCTCGGTCCGAACGTCCTTCGGACCCTCGGCCCCCATCGTCTTCAGCACGCCCGCGGGCATGCGCTCTCCGGCTTTGATCGCCATGGCTGGATATCCTCCTGTGTGGGTGAATCGTCGGTACCGCTCAGGCGGCCGCCGACCGGGCCTTCAGGCTCCACAATTGCGCCAGGCGCACCAGCGTCGGGTCACCCTTGACCTGTCCAAATGCCTGCAGCGCGGCGGCCCGATTGCCGGAGGCGAGCTGCGCGATGCCCAGCAGCAGACGCGCTTCGCCCGGCCGCTTCAGGCCGCCCTTGGCGATGCCTTCCTGGTACATCTTGATCGCCTGCGGATACTGCTTGTAGCCGTAGTAGGCCAATCCCACCCGGATATCCGAGTTACCGGTGGCCTGCTTGTTCGCCAGCACCGCGGTGTGCGCGAGCGAGGCGCGGTCCGCGGCCGTGGAGTGCTTCTCGGCGTCCTGCAGGATGCGTTGGGCTTTCGCCTTGCTATTGGCAGTGGTGAACACACCGTCCTTCAGCGCCGTCTTGAGGACCGTCTCGGCCTCGCCCGGCGTGCCGGCCTCGATGGCCAGCTCCGCATAGCTGATGAACTCGTGCGGCTCCTTCATCACGCCGACGGCGAACGCCAGGCGATAGGCCTCGAGCAGGTTCGCATTGCTCTTGACCGTCTTGAACGTGCGGTAGAGCAGATACTGCCAGTATTGCCGCTGCGGATAGTAGATGACCAGCTGCTCGAGCGAATCGAGCAGGCACGTCTGATCGTGCATCTTCTGACAGGAACTCTCGATCAGCTGCAACTGGTGCTGGGTCGGCTTGCCGCCCGCCTTGATCTCCCCGGCCACCTGCTGCTTCACGACGCTAATCGTGCCCCGCCAGTCGCCGAGCAGGTAGTGCGCCTGGGCCACCAGCGTGCCCATCTGCGCCTCGGTCGCGTAGCCCTTGCTCAGGGCCTCCGTGCCGTACTTGATGGCCTGGTGGTAATGGTGCAGCTGGTAACTGAGCTGCGCAAGCGCCACGACGAAACTACGGACATTGGCCGGCGTCTCGTACGGATCCTTCAGCAGCAGCTTCAGTCTCGTCGGAAGATTCGCTTCCTGGTTCGACTTCTCGTACGCGAACACATACAACTGGTTGCGGATGTGCTGCGCGTACGGGCTCGCCCGCAGCTCTTTGTTGCCCGACATGGCGTTGAGCTTGGCAATGCCCGCGGCGTATTGCCCTTTCTGAATGGCGGTCTGCGCGGCCTTGAGCTGCAGCGCGATGCCGCGCTTCATGGCCTTCGACGGCCCCTTGGTCGCGGCATGCGCCGGAGAGACTCCGACCATCGCCGCGCCACACACCAACAGTGCGCCGAGCGCAGTCGTGGCCACAATCCCCTTGAATTTCATGAATCTGTCTCGCATAGCGGTTTGAGTTACTGGCGTCATTGTGAGAATTCGGATGTGTTGA
>JAJYFU010000091.1 GCA_021790795.1 Pseudomonadota bacterium | reverse complement strand
GATCCGTGCACCACATTGCGCTCGATGCTCTCAGCCAGATCGGCGCGAATGGTACCCGGCGCGGCCTTCTTCGGGTCGGTTGCGCCCATGATCTCGCGGTTGCGCGCAATCGCCTGCTCTCCCTCGAGCACCTGCACCATCACAGGACCCGAGGTCATGTAGCGCACCAGGTCGTTGAAGAAGGGACGCTCGCGGTGCACGGCGTAAAAAGCCTCGGCCTCGCGCTGAGAAAGCCTCAGCATGCGGGCTGCGATGACGGCCAGGCCAGCGGTCTCGAAGCGGCGATCGACCTCGCCGATGAGATTGCGGCCGACGCCGTCGGGTTTGACGATGGACAGGGTGCGCTCGAGCGCCATGCGGTGACCTTTCGGGAACGGAATGCCATACGGATACGATCGCCCGGCGCGTTATGCCCGTAAAAGGCGCACCGAGCAGTCATCCAGTCCGACAGTGTACCTTTTGTCACCGGGCGTAGGCAATTTGCCGCGCCACCCGAAGTGGCGGATTGCAAACAGCTTTTTGACATCTGCCGCCGTCCGCGCCGCGGCCGGCGCCGCCCCCCGGCCCGCCTACACCGAAAAGCTCTCGCCGCAGCCGCATTCGCCCTTGACGTTGGGGTTGCGGAAGCGAAAGGCCTCATTCAGGCCCTGCTTGACGAAATCCACGACGGTTCCGTCGATCAGCGGCAGACTTCCGAGATCGACGTATACCTTGACGCCCCGATCCTCGAACACCACGTCCCCAGGCTCCTGTGATTCCGCGTAATTGACGACGTAAGCGAAGCCTGAGCAGCCGGTCTTGCGCACGCCGAGCCGCAATCCGATGCCATGCCCGCGCGTGGCGAGGAACGTCTGGATTCGATGGGCGGCGGACTCGGTCAGGGAGATAGCCATTTCACTCGAGACAATGCAAGGAAGGCGACAGTTTACACCGTCGGCCACTGGCGTTGGCACTCGCGTAGCGCGTCCTCGAGCGTGAGCAAACGTCCGAGCTTCTCCACTGGGACATCCAGGACGCGCGCCCACTCGGTCGGCGTTCCCGGTATCAGCGTGCCGCGGGTGCGCCCCCGCACCTGCTCCGCGAGCCAGGCCGCCACGGCGAGGGTGTGTGGACAGCCGTAGACCCGGAATGACGCGCCGTGCACGATCCCCCCTTCCACCTGCAAGCGGAAACGGATCCACACCTCGCGGCCCGGCCCACCGGCTTCGCCCAGGACTTCCGCGCCGCGCCCATTGCGGCCACTGCACGTGTCGGACGCCGGTGACAGGGCGCGCAGCCGCTGAACCTCACGTCGGATGGCCGCCGCGGCGGCGTCGATTTCGGCTTGATGGGTGAAGCGCCCGAAGCTCAGGCGCAGCGAGCTTTGCGCCAGCTCGCGATCCCGGCCGAGTGCTCGTAACACGTAGGACGGCTCGGCCGACGCCGAATTGCACGCCGAGCCGGTGGAGAGCGCCAGCTCGGACAGGCCGTGCAGCAGACTTTCGCCTTCCACACCATCGAAGGACACGTTGAGAATGCCTGGGACGCGCGGGGCGCCCTCGCCGTTGAGCAGCGTCCCATCCACTGCGCTCAATTCCCCCCACAGTCGCTCGCGCAGGCTCATGATCCGTTCCGCCTCGCCCTCGCTCGACAGAGCCCTGCGCGCACGGTCACACGCGGCGCCGAAGCCAACGATCTGATGCGTCGGCAGGGTGCCCGGACGCATGCCGCTCTCCTGCCCGCCGCCAAATGTCAACGGCAGCACCCGGGGGCGCACGCCGGCGCGCACGTACAGCGCGCCGATGCCCTTCGGGCCATAGAGCTTGTGGGCCGTGAAGGACATCAGATCGATCGGCAGCTCGCGCACCTCGATCGGAAATTTTCCGACCGCCTGGGCGGCATCGGTATGGAACAACACACCGCGCTCACGACACAGTGCGCCGATCGCCGCGACGTCCTGAATCACGCCGGTCTCGTTGTTGACCCACATGATGGACACCACGGCCGTATCGGCGCGCAGTGCCGCCGCGACCGCGGCCGGATCGATCCGGCCCGTACGCGCGGGTGACACCAGGGTGACCGCGAAACCTTCCTTCTCCAGGCGCTTGCACGGATCGAGACCCGCTTTGTGCTCGATGCGGGAGCTGACGACGTGACGGCCGCGCTGCGCACCGGCTCGCGCGGCACCGAGTATGGCGAGGTTGTCCGACTCCGTGGCCCCGGAAGTGAACACGATCTCCTCCGGCCGCGCACCGATCAGCGTGGCGACCTCGGCTCGCGCGGCCTCGATCCGCTGCGCTGCCCGCCGACCGTAGACGTGCTGCGACGAAGGGTTGCCGCGCCCGCACTCCCCCCGGAGGCAGGATGTCATGGCATCGGCCACGGCGGGATCCACCGGAGTGCTGGCCGCGTAATCGAGATAAATGGGCTCGGATGCGCTCATGGTCGTGCACCCGCCATTGTGCACGTCGGCACCGGCTCGACTCCAGAGCGCCGGTTCCGGTTGCGACGAGCGCCCTCGGCCGGAATCTGGCCCATGCGCCGCACGGGTTCGGGTCATACGCGGCGAGACCCCCGGTCCCCTTGGGTCGCTTCCAGAACCGATCAGAACCGCACGGCTACGCCCAGGCCGACCATCGGATACCCGCGCAGGACGTTGAGTTTGTGCTGCAGCTTCAGTCGCTCGGCAGCCACGTCGCTCTGGCGACCACGAACAAGATGCGTTTAGTCAGCGGATGGTTCAGGAATACTTGCTAACCCGGTCACGACCCCAACTCATCGTTTGCCCCCGGCTTAGGGAGTTTGCCTTCCCCCGCGTGGCGGCGCCGGCCCTGCACGGCCGCGAGAAAGCCGCGCAATATATTGACTTCATTACGGTCCAACTCGGCGCGCTGAAAGAGGCGACGGATGCGGGCCATCAGGTGAGTACCGCTCCGGGTTCGATCGCGGAAATCGATTTCCTCGAGCACCGTCGCAAAATGCTCGTACAGCCGCTCGAGCTCGGCGGGATCCGCGAGCGGCCCCGCGGCCGGCCTGGGCTCGATGTCGACACCCCGCACCCGAAAGAGCTCATACGCGACCAGCTGCACCGCCATGGCGAGATTGAGCGAAGGATAGGCGTCGCTGGCGGGAATGCGGATGAGCACATGCGCCATCTCGAGCTGCTCGTTGGTCAAACCGGTGCGCTCGGATCCGAACAACACCGCCGCGGGCCCCCGCGTGGTCTCGCGCATCAACCGCGCGGCCGCATCCCGCACGTCGGCGACGCGAAAGTACTGATCCCGGTCGCGCGCCGTGGTCGCCGCAACGAGCCCGCAACCCTCGAGCGCCTCCGCAAGCGACCCGACCACCCGGGCACGCGCGAGCACATCATCGGCCCCCGAGGCGCGCGCCGTGGCCTGCGGGTGCGGGAACTGCCCGGGACTCACCAGCACGAGCTGCTCGAGCCCCATGTTCTTCATGGCCCGCGCGACCGCTCCGATGTTGCCCGGATGGGTCGGCTCGACCAGGACGATGCGTATATCCGGTGAACTCATCGATCGGCTCCCATGCCGCGCCACCCGACGGGCGACTCCCGCCCCGCATGCCGCGCCTGCGTTACTGTGTGTTGGACGACGGAAGCACGCCGATCCCGCCGCAACGATCGCCGCACGAGTCGAGAATCAGCGTCCCCGCAATTCCTCGGGCACGAGCGGGGCAAACAACTCGATCATTGCCGCATAGACCTTCGGGGTGCCTGCGACGACGTATCCGCCCTGGCGGTACGGCTCCCCGGTCAACGTGCCGATGTGGCCGCCCGCTTCCTGCACCAGCAGCGTGCCGGCCGCCGTATCCCATGGCGCAAGCCCGAACTCCCAGAACCCGTCGGTGCGGCCGGCGGCGACGTAAGCCAGATCGAGCGCCGCCGCGCCCGGCCGCCGGATTCCGGCGGCGACCTGCGACGCCGCCCTCAACATGGCGAAATATGCATCGATGTACCGGTCATTGGCGCGGAACGGGAAGCCCGTGCCGATCAGCGCGCCTTCCAGCGAGCGCTGCTTGCTCACCCGGATGCGGCGGTTGTCGAGGTGCGCGCCGGCGCCGCGCGAGGCGGTGAACAGCTCCTGGCGCATCGGGTCGTAGACGACGGCATGCTCGATCCTATCCTTGATCTCACAGGCGATCGACACCGCGAACACCGGAAAGCCGTGCAGGAAATTCGTCGTTCCGTCGAGCGGATCGATGATCCACCGGGTGTCGCTCTCGCCCTGCGCCCCGCTCTCCTCGGCCAGGATCGCATGGTGCGGATAGTGCCGGCGAATGATGGCGACGATTTCCGCCTCCGCCGCCCGATCCACTTCGGAGACGAAATCGTTGCGACCCTTGGCCGTGACCGTCAGCGCCTCGAGATTGTTCAAGTTGCGCCCGATCACTTCCCCGGCGCGGCGCGCGGCGCGAACGGCGATGTTGAGCAGTGCCTGCATGGGCGTCCCTCCGATAGCGGCGCCGCGCGCCTCAGGGCAAGTGATCGACGGCGGTCTTCCTGACAGTGGGGAAGACATGCTCGGCCGTCAACCCGCACTGCAGCGCGATGGCACTCGAGATGTAGATCGAAGAGTACGTTCCCGCGAGAATGCCGATCAGCAGCGCCGCCGAGAAGCCCCGCAGCACCGGCCCGCCGAGCACCAGCAGCGCCACCACCACGATGGAAGTCACCACCTTGGTCATGATCGTTCGCGACAGCGTCTGGTTGATTGCCTGATCGAGCACCACTTCCGGCGCCAGACGGCGGTTGCCCTCGAAGCGCTCGCGGATACGATCGAACACCACCACGGTGTCGTTCAGTGAATAGCCGATCACGGCCAGCACCGCCGCCACCACGTTGAGATCGAACGAGATGTGCGACAGGGCGAAGAAACCGAGCACCAGGATCGGATCGTGCACCACCGCGAGAATGGCGCCGAGTGAGAGCCGCCAAGTATGAAAGCGCCAGGCAATGTACAGGAAGATGAACAGCAGCGTGAACGCGAGCGCCCACATTGCGCTGCGCTTCAGCTCCGAGCCGACCTGCGGGCCGACCACCGACAGCGATGACACCGTCGCCCTGGAATTGACCTTCTGCAGTGCGCGCTCGATGCGGCCGCTCAGCTCGGTGGACGTCTGATCCCGCTCCGGCGGCAGGCGTATGGAGACGGCACGGGCGCTGCCGACATAGGTCACCACGGCGTCATGGAAGCCGGCTGCCGCAAGCTGTGTACGCACCGTCGACAGATCCGCCGATGCCGGGAAGCTCGCCTGGGCGGTCACGCCGCCGGTGAAATCCACGGCCCAGTTCAGGCCCCGCGTGGCAAGCAGCGCGAGCGAGGCGATCATCAGCACCACGGACAGCGCGAACCACACCTTGCGTGTGGCCATGAACCGGAAATTTGTTTGATGGCTGAAGAATTCCACGTCCGCGCCCCTAGATGTGCAAATGCGCGAGCTTGCGCCGCCCGCCATACATGAGCGTCACGAGGGCCCGGCTGCCCATCAGCGACGTGAACATCGACGTGCCGATGCCGAGAGTCAACACCACCGCGAAGCCGCGGATCGCACCGGTGCCGAATATCCACAGGACCAGTCCGGCGATTCCGGTGGTGACGTTGGAATCGAGAATCGCCGAGAAGGCCTTGTCGAAGCCGGCGCGTATCGCCGCCTGAGGCGATACGCCTTTGCGCAGCTCCTCGCGGATACGCTCGTAGATCAGCACGTTCGCATCCACCGCGATACCCACCGTGAGGATGATGCCGGCGATGCCCGGCAGCGAAAGCGAAGCATGCATCATCGACAGCAGCGCGGTCAGCAGCACCACGTTCGACACGAGCACCGCATCGGCGACCAGGCCGAAGACCTTGTAATAAATGAACATGAAGATGAGCACGCCGGCCATGCCAAGCACCAGCGCCCCGACGCCCATCTTGATGTTCTCGGCGCCGAGGCTCGGGCCGATGACGCTCTGACCGACGAGACTGATGGGTGTGAGGAATGAGCCCGAGCGCAGCAGGATCGCCAGATCCTGCGCGCCCCCGAGCGTAAGGCCCGTGATCATGAATTGGTTGCTGAAGACTCCGTCGATGGTGGCATCGTTGATCACCTTCTCCGTCGTGACCACGTGGGACTCTTTCTTTCCACCCACGTCGCGCGTCACCACGCGCTTGGTGATCAGCACCACGCCCATTCCCTTGCCGACGTTCTCCTTGGTGGTGCGCAGCATGTTCTCGCCGGCGCGGCTGTCGAGCGTCACATTGACCTGTGGGCCCTGCGGTCCCTCGCCGACCGTGGCACCGGTCAGCTGATCGCCGGTGGCGATCACCTCGCGCTTCAGCAGAAGCGGCTGGCCGTCCGAGGTGTTCGTGTACAGCTTGTCGCCGAGCGGCACATTGCCCGTCTGCTCCGCCTGGTACGGACTGTTCTCCGTATCGTTCAGGTGGAACTCGAGCATCGCGGTCTGTCCGAGCAGATGTTTGACCTCGGCCATGTTCTCCACGCCGGGCAGCTGGACGTCGATACGATCGTTGCCCTGGCGCTGCACAATCGGCTCGGACACCCCGAGCGCGTTGACGCGGTTGCGCAGAATGGTGATGGCCTGCTCGATCGCGTAATTCTCTCGCTGGTTGATCAGCGCAGCCGGCGCGGTCGCCGAGATCACGGTACCGGAAGAGCTTGGCGAGGAGCTCACCGACAGGCCCTGCAGCGGATTGGCCAGCGCGGCGGTGGCCTTCTTCGCGTCCGCACCCGGACCGAGCGTGATTTGCACGGTATTGGGCAGATCGCTGCCTCCCGTGGCCACGTCCGTGATGCTCGCCACCGGGACATTCGCAGCGGCCAGTGCGTGCGAGGCATCCTGCGTATACATCCGCACCAACTGCTTGACGGCGCTGTGCGTATCGACCTGGTACAGGAGCTCCAGACCGCCGCTCAAATCCAGACCGAGCGGCATGGGCTTGAGGCCCATGTCACGCAGCCAGGCCGGCGTGCGCGGCACCAGCGTCAGCGCCGAGAGGTATTCCTTCTTGAACTTCACATCGATCGCGTCTTGCGCCCGAAACTGCGCCGACTCGTTGGCGAACCGCACGATCAGCCGTCCGTTCTGCAGGTAGGTGCCCGTAAACGGGACCCCCTGCTGTTTGAGGTAGGCCGATACGGTCCGCGCCTCGGCGGTGGTTACCGGGGTGTGATCCGCGTGCGCCAGCTGCAATGCCGGCGCCTGGCCAAACACGTTGGGCAGCGCGAACAGCAGCGCCACGAGCAGGACCACCACGATCAGGATGTACTTCCAGCGAGCGTACTCGAGCATGGACTTTCCGGAATTTATCGAGAGACGAACGGAATAAGAAGATCAGGCGCCCTTCAGAGTACCCTTCGGCATAAGGGTATTGATCTGGCCCCGCTGCACCTTGACGCGCACGTTCTCGGCGACCTCGAGTGTCACGAAGTGCTCGCCCACCTCGGTGATGCGCCCGAGCAGGCCGCCGCTGGTGACGACCTCGTCGCCGGGGGCGAGCTTGGAGATCAGAGTCTGGTGCTCCTTGGCTTTCTTCTGCTGCGGGCGAATCAGCAGGAAGTAGAACACGACGATGAAGCCGCCCATCACCAGCAGGGGTGCGAGCTGGCTACCGCTCGATACCGGGGCGGCGGCGGCCGCCCGGGCCAGGGGAATCAATGCATTCATGCTTTATCCTCGGGACGGCTCCCCGGGGGTAAGACCAGACCCCGGGGAGCGAAGGGGCGGCATTATGCCACAGCGTCGGCGGCGGCCCGCCGGGCGAGAAAATCGGCGCAGAAGGCCCCCAGCCGCCCGGCCGCGATCGCCTCGCGCAGCCCGTGCATCAGGCCCAGGTAGAACGCCAGGTTGTGCAGCGTTCCGAGCCGGCTGCCCAGGATCTCATTGCAGCGGTCGAGGTGGCGCAGGTAGGCACGCGAGTAGTGGCGGCAAGTGTAGCAGCCACACTCCGGATCGATCGGGCCGAGGTCGCGCTGGTGCGCGGCATTTCGGATGTTGATCACACCGGCGGCGGTGAACAGGTGACCGTTACGGGCGTGCCGCGTGGGCATCACGCAATCGAACATGTCGACCCCGCGCCGCACCGCCGCGATGATGTCTTCCGGACGGCCCACGCCCATCAGGTAGCGGGGCCGATCCGCCGGCATATGCGGCACCAGAGCCTCGAGGATGCGCAAACGCTCCGCCTCCGGTTCTCCGACCGCGAGCCCGCCGATCGCCAGACCCGGCCAGTCGAGGCGCGAAAGGGCTTCGAGCGAGGCCAGGCGCAGCGCCGGATGGGTCCCGCCCTGCACAATCCCGAACAGCTGGCCGGGCGGCGGCTCGCGGTAATAGCGCCGATGCGCGCGCTCGGCCCAGCGCATCGAGCGCTCCATGGACTGAAGTGCCTCGGCCTCGCTGGCCGGATAGGGCGTGCATTCATCAAACGCCATGGCCACGTCGGATCTGAGGGCGATCTGCACCGCCATCGAGTCCTCCGGGGTCATCCGCACCTCGCTGCCGTCGATGGGCGAGCGGAAGCGAACACCCTCCTCGCTGATCTTGCGCAGGCTCTTGAGACTGAAGACCTGAAAGCCTCCGGAATCGGTGAGGATCGGATGCGACCAGTGCATGAAGCCGTGCAGCCCGCCGTGGGCGGCGATAACGTCGACGCCGGGTCGCAGCATGAGGTGGAAGGTATTGCCCAAGACGATGCCGGCGCCGAGCCCCTCGAGCTCCTCCGGGGTCATCGCTTTGACGGTGCCATAGGTGCCCACGGGCATGAATGCCGGCGTCTCGACCGTGCCATGGGCCAGGTGGAGCCGCCCGCGGCGGGCCGAGCCATCGGTGGCGAGCAGCTCGAACGTCGGTTTCAAGGATTCACCAGAAGCTTTCAGTGATTCCGGCACGGACGGCCGGCTCAAGAGGTCGCGGCATGCGACTCATCGGCCAGGAACATCGCGTCCCCATAGCTGAAGAAGCGATAGCCAGCCTCGACGGCGTGCCGATAGGCGCGCAGGACGGGCTCGCGAGCCGCGAACGCGCACACGAGCATCAGCAGCGTCGATTCGGGCAAGTGAAAATTCGTCAACATCGCGTCGATCACCCTGAAACGAAATCCCGGACGGATGAACAGCCGGGTCTCTCCGGACCACGGCTCGAGGGCTGCCGCGCCGTGCTCGGCCGCTTCGAGCGCCGCTGACTCGAGTGCGCGCACCACGGTCGTACCGACGGCCACTACTCGTCCGCCCGCTGCGTGGGTCCGGCCGATCGCCTCGCACGTCTCCGCGCTCACGGTGACGCGCTCGGCGTGCATGACGTGCTCGTCCAGCCGGTCGGCGCGCACCGGCTGAAATGTACCTGCGCCGACGTGCAGTGTCACGAACGCCCGCTCGACGCCCCGGACCGCGATGGCCTGCAGAAGTGGCGCATCGAAGTGCAGACTGGCGGTGGGCGCGGCCACGGCGCCGGGCTCACGCGCAAACAGGCTCTGATACCTCTCGCGATCCGACGCATCAACCACGCGCTGGATGTAGGGCGGCAGCGGCATCTCCCCCCATTGGTCGAAGAATTCGAGCACGGCGGCAGGCAGCCGGACGCGCCAGAGATCAGCCTCTTGCTCGAGCACCTCCAGTACCCCGCCGGCAGTCGTGATCCGCAGCCCCGGGCGGATCGGCTTGCTGGCACGCAGCTGCACGAGCGCCTCGCACTCAGCGACCGCCCGCTCCAGCAGCACCTCGACCTGACCGCCCGTGGGCTTGGCGCCGCGCAGCCTCGCTGCCACGACGCGAGTGTCGTTCAGGACCAGCAGATCGCCGGGGCGCAGCAGACCGGGGAGGTCGCGCATCGCTCGGTCCGTCCACGCCCCGCTCACGCGATCGAGCGTCAGCAGACGGCTGGCCGAGCGCTCGTCGAGCGGAAACTGGGCGATGCGATCGGCGGGAAGATCATAGGAAAAGTCATTGCGGTCCACCCGCCAATGGTACACGGAGCCGCCGCGACGCCCGCACCGCGCTCCGGTATCCACTTTGCCCGCGCCCCCGTATACTTGCCGCCTCGTGCCCGAGTGGCGGAATTGGTAGACGCAGCGGACTCAGACGACAACTTGAGCCCTCGCGGAGAAATCCCCGAGGTGAAGCCCGTCAAACTCGGTAGAGGCCCTGAAGCAATTCGAGCTCATGCCGAGCCAAGTCCCGCGTGATGCGGGGAAGGTGTAGAGAGCAGACGGCGGGCACCTACGGCCCCAAGGCTATGGTGAAGGCGTGCTCCAGCCCACGAACCCGCGCGGCTCCGACCGGCGGGGCGATGAAAGTCGAAGTGGGATGAAAATCCGCCGCCCTTAAAAGCGTGTCGGTTCGACTCCGACCTCGGGCACCATCAAATCTTCTATTGCTATTGCCGCGCACCGGACCCCGGCGTCCCGCGCTCCGCCATGGGGTGCCCGACGAGCCGCGCAGGGTACTGGTCGCCAGCGAGCCCCG
>JAJYFU010000181.1 GCA_021790795.1 Pseudomonadota bacterium | reverse complement strand
TCTTGGTGGCGGGGCGATCATTCAGCGCGAGTCGCCCGCGCCGCGCACCATCGGCATTCTCGCCAACGTCGTGCGGCGCATGCTCCCCACGGCGCCCCGTCAAGTGGCGGGCTTTCGCTATTTCAACGTCTACGGACCGCGCGAGCAGCGCAAGGGACGCATGGCCTCGGTGGCCCGCCGCCACTTCGGCGAGATCCGCGAGTTCGGCAAGGTGAAGCCGGCGAATAGGGCGTACGGCCCAGGCGTGCGCCGTTATGGCGAGTGGCTTGCGGGGCGGTGACGCCGGGCGCGCGTTGCGGGCGCGGGGAATCCTCTTTGGCCCGTTCTGCGACAGGGCGCAAATTCCCGCGAATTGGGGGTGGAATTAGACCCGGTGCTGAGCGACGATACCGCATGGCCTGCGGCGGGCGCCCGGGCGGTCCACCCCATTCCATGACTCCGTTCTGAATCGTCGATGGTCGATATCCCGCAGCCGCTCAGCCGCAAAATCATTCCCGCCGCCGATATCCCCGCCTATCCGGGGCCGCGGCCGCTGGTATTCACCAACGGCGTGTTCGACGTGCTGCATCGCGGGCACATCGCCTATCTGACCGAGGCGCGCGCGCTCGGAGCGGCGCTGCTGGTCGCTGTCAACAGCGACGTCTCGGCGCGCATGCAGGGCAAGGGCCCCGACCGCCCGCTCAACACCGAGCTCGACCGGCTGATCGTGATGGCGGCGCTCGAGTGCGTCTCGTGGGTGACGCTGTTCGACGAGAAGACGCCGTGCGAGCTGCTGCGGCGCTGTCGCCCGGAGATTTACGTCAAAGGAGGCGATTACGACATGGAGGCTCTGGAGGAGACCCGCCTGATGCGCTCCTGGGGCGGCCGGTCCGTCGCCCTCCCGTTTGTCGAGGGCTACTCCACCACGGCGCTGGTACGGCGCATTCGCGGCGCATGAGCCACCCCGCGGCCTTCATCGATCGGGACGGCGTGCTCAACGAGGAGCGCGCCTACGTGTGCCGCCCGGAGGATTTCGTGCTGCTGCCCGGGGCGATCGAGGCGCTCGAGCGCCTGCAGGCGGCCGGTTACCGCAGGGTCGTGGTGACCAACCAGTCCGGCATCGCGCGCGGGCTCTACAGCGAGGGGGACTACCACACGCTGACGGATCACCTGCGTCACATCCTCCGGGCCGCGGGCGTCACGCTCGATGACATCGAGTATTGCCCGCATCTGCCCGATGCGCCCCTGCCGCAGTACCGGGTGGATTGCTTTTGCCGCAAGCCGAGACCCGGAATGCTGCTGCGCGCCAGCCGTGCGCTGGACATCGATCCGGCGGCATCGTTTCTGGTGGGCGATCGGCTCTCCGATGTCCAGGCCGGCCGGGCCGCGGGCGTCGGAAAGTGCTTCGTGGTGCGCACCGGCCACAGGCTGTCCGAGGAGGTCATTGGCGCCGCAGACGGCGTGTACGACGACCTGCTCGCGTGCGTGAAGGCCATGCTCGCCTAGCACGTCGATCGGGACCGCGCTGTCCGCTCGAACCTGCCGAAAGCGGCCCGGCCATGGCAAGCTATGCGGAAAGTATCGGGCCGAGGAGCCATCCATTGAAGGGCATCATTCTCGCCGGGGGCGCCGGAACGCGGCTGCATCCGGTCACGCTGAGCATCAGCAAGCAGTTGCTGCCGGTTTACGACAAGCCCATGGTCTATTACCCGCTCTCGGCGCTGATGCTGGCCGGGATCCGGGACATCCTGCTGATCTCGACGCCCGAGGACCTGCCGTTGTTCCAGCGGCTGCTCGGCGACGGCGCGCAGTGGGGTCTGTCGTTTTCCTATGCCGAGCAGCCGCGACCCGAAGGACTGGCGCAGGCATTCCTCATCGGCAAGCGGTTCCTGGGCCGCGAGCCCGCGGCGCTCGTGCTCGGCGACAACATTTTTTACGGTCATGGACTGCCCGAGCAGCTCAAGGCCGTCGCGCGGCGCGACGGCGGAGCGACCGTCTTCGCCTATCGTGTGCGCGATCCGGAGCGCTACGGCGTGGTCAGCTTCGATGCGGCCGGCCGGGCCGTTTCGCTAGAGGAGAAGCCGGCGCGGCCCAGGTCCAACTTCGCGGTGACCGGTCTGTATTTCTACGACAACCAGGTCGTCGATCTCGCCGCGCAGCTTCGGCCCTCGGCCCGCGGGGAGCTCGAGATCACGGATCTCAATCGCCTGTACCTGGAGCGAGGGGCGCTCAGCGTGGAGCTGCTCGGGCGCGGCGTGGCCTGGCTCGACACCGGCACCCATGAATCGCTCATCCAGGCCTCGATGTTCATCGAGGCCATCGAGACACGGCAGGGCCTGAAGGTCTGTTGTCCGGAGGAGATCGCCTTCCGCTCCGGCTTCATCGATGCCGCGCAGCTCGAGCGCCTCGCCGCGCCGCTCGCCAAGAGCGGCTACGGCACCTATCTGCTCGATATCTTGAACGGACCGCTGTAATGGACTTCGAGCCGACCGCGATTCCCGAGGTCGTCCTCATCCGACCCAAGGTGTTCGGCGATGCGCGCGGGTATTTCCTCGAGTCCTGGGCGCAGCGCACGTTCGCCGCCGCGGGACTGGATCTGACTTTCGTTCAGGACAACCACAGCCACTCGGGCCGGCACATCCTGCGCGGCCTGCACTATCAGATCCAACAACCGCAGGGCAAGCTGGTGCGTGTCGTGAGCGGAGCGGTGT
>JAJYFU010000180.1 GCA_021790795.1 Pseudomonadota bacterium | reverse complement strand
CTCGCGACGGACGCGCCGAGCCCAGTCGGCTTCGGCGGCGTGATGGGATCAACGGCCCTCCCTTCCGGCTGATCAGCCGGGCCGCCATTGTACGCGATCCCGCCCGCCCGCCACCCAACGGCCTCAGCGGAGGCGCCGACCCGAGTGCGTCACGCGCCGAATCGATGCGCAGCGCAATCCGGCCGCGGGACCGCGCTCAGCTGCGCGGAGACGCCGGCCGGGTTCTGCTCAGAACGAGTAGCCGACCGAGATCACCACGGCATTGGGCCAGAAATGTATCTTGGAGGAGCGCAGCACGCCGGCGGTGTCCGTGGTGAGGCGGCTGTTGACCTGGGCGACCGAGTAGGACGCCACGACGTGCCAACGAGCGCTCAGGCGATACAGGACTCCGCCCGTGACCGCCGGACCCACCGAGGCCGGCAGCGAGATCGATGTCGGCCCGCCGGACACCGCCGCGCCCGCCGCGGTGATCTGCCGGGAAAAGAAACGCGTGTAGTTCACGCCGATGCCGACGAATGGCCGCCAAGTCGACTGGGGGCTGAAGAAGCTGTACTCGAGCAGCGCGGTCGGTGAGAACCAGCGGATGCTCGCGATCTGCCTGCCGTTGTAGGGCACGGACCCGACGAAGGCCGGTCCAACCGCCTTCGCGTAGGTGACCGGCGGCCAGCCCATCGCGAGCTCGAGCTGAAAGTGCGTCGTGAATTGGCGCACATAGGCCAGGTAGAGCGTCGTCGTGCTACCGATGCTGGTGTTCAGCCCCGGAACCGTGTAGGGACCGGTGATGTCGGTTGCCGTGGAGTCGAAGTGCACCAGATACGCGCCGATGCGCACGTCGTTCGGATAGGAATTTCCGGCGTGCGCCCCGGTGGCCGCGAGCGCCAAAGCGGTGCCGAGCGCAAGGGTTGCAATTTTGTGCTGCATGGTCGGTCTCTCGGGTCGGGGCCTAGGGAACCTGCGCAAAGAAATCGCGGGCCGCCACCATACAAAACGGCGCTTCGGTGCCATGGAAGGACTGGATGGCCGTGCTGGCTCCCTCGGCGCTCACCATCGCGTCGTAGGTGCTCTGAAAGCCCTGCTGCAAGGGCGCGTACGGACCGCTCGGGGTCGCATCCAGGTCGAGCACGCTGACCAGCCCTTCCTGCACCTGCGTACTCCACTCGGCGGCCATCGTTCCGGTGTCGATCTCGAAGAACACCGTCGGATCCTGGTCGGCCCCGCACATGAGCATCGGCTCCTCGGGCGCCCAGCCGCCGTTGCGCATGTCATTGAGCTTGAAGTCCTGCCGCAACCCGTTGATCGGCGCGGTGGCGAGGGCGATGTCGCCGGAGTTGAGCGTGCCCCCGTGGATCACGGTCATGGCCGCCTCGTCCGGGTTCTCCACCGCGTCGTCCACGTACTGTACGCGGTACGTATTGTTGACCAGATAGGGATTGCCGAAGCCGGCGTCGAACAGCGCCGCCTCGGATGCCGAGTACGGCGGGCTCGCGGGCTCGGCGAGCAGCGCATCGGCCCCCGCGTCGATCTGCGTGACGCCGGTCGAGGACGTCGGCGTGGTGCTGTCGAACAGGGCCGCCTCCGGCAGCTTCCCGGTCGAGAACAACGTCGTCAGCGAATTCGGGGACGGGAGCAGCGTATCGATGCCGGTCGCATAGGTCGAGGAATAGACGTCCGTCGTCTGGTTGTACACGTTGTGGTAGGCGTTCTGGTAGCTGGTCGTGATCAGCGGCGCGAACACCGTCGAGCCGATGTCCACCTGGCCGAAGAAGATCAGATCGCCCAACCCCTCGATCGCATACGGACCCGAAGACGGCGCCGAGGCGGTCACCGTCTCGCCGGCCGCCTGCATGGCCTTCACCGTGGCCATCGCCACGTAGCCGCCCTCGGAATAGCCCGTGATGAACAGCTTGCCGTCATCGGTGGTTTTGGGCGTGAACGTATGCGGCAGCGCCGCGCGCGCCGCGGTGAGCGCATCCTCCATGTCGTCGGCGTTCACGGCTGCGTTGAGATAGGGATGGTAGCCGAGGGTCGAGATATCGTAGCCCTCGTAGTTCGGCGCCACCACGATATAGCCCTGGGCGGCGAACACCGCGGCGATCATCGCGGACTCGCTGTAGGCGCTGTTGGTCGGATCGGAGATGTCGGCGATGTTGTACTGGGAACTCGTGGCCGTGCCGTGCGCGTAGAGCACGACCGGGCGCGGCCCGGAGCATTGCGGCGTGCCGCCGGTCGGCACCATCATGGCGCCGGACACCTCGGTCGGCGAGCCGGCGGGATCCACCGTCCAGTATTTGATGTAATAGAAGTCCACGCCGCAGGTCGGGGTGCCCGCGAGCTGCAGCAGCTGGCTTCCCGTGGCGCTCGCGCTCAGCTCGCCTGCGAAGGCCGAAGCGGTGAGCGAGGCGACCCGCAGCGGCGGATCGACCGCCAGGGCACCGCGCTGAGTACTGACGGAAACGCGTGCCGTCTGGCTGTTATGGCCGCAGCCGGCGAGGCTACAGGCGGCGAGAACAGCCCAGATCAGACGCCCATTCTTCTTCAACATTCCCCCCTCCCCGAACCCGTCCGCAGATTAAAACAAGCGTTCGTTTGCGAGTTCCCGTACCGCAGAGGATACAGGGTCCGATGTGCCCTGTGTACTCCCAGCGCACCATATGCCGCCGCCGCCACACCACAGCCTGAAGATCGAGCGGG
>JAJYFU010000090.1 GCA_021790795.1 Pseudomonadota bacterium | reverse complement strand
CCCCAGAACGACATGTTGCCCCAGGGCAGCACGTAGCCCATGAAGGCCTCGGCCATCAGCGCCAGGTACACCAGCATGCCGATCACCCACAAGAGCTCCCGCGGCCGCCGATACGAGCCGTAGAGCAGCCCGCGGAACATGTGCAGATAAATGACGACGAAGAACAGCGAGGCGCCGGTGGAGTGCATGTAGCGGATCAGCCAGCCCCAGTCGACCTCGCGCATGATGAATTGCACGGAACCGAACGCGTCGCTCGGCCTGTAGTACATCGTCAGGAAGATGCCGGTGAGGATCTGCATCACCAGCACCAGCATGGCGAGCGAGCCGAAGAAGTACCAGAAGTTGAAGTTCTTCGGCGCGAAATAGCCGGTCAGCTGGCTGGAGATGAATTTGTCGACCGGCAGGCGCCGGTTGAGCCAGGCCCTGAAGCCGTCACGGGCGGCGGCGGGCTCGGTCGCCGGCGCTCGAGCGGAATCGCCGGCGCTCACGCGAACCCCCGGGGGCGACGAATCGGGCCATCGGCAGCGCTAACGCACTCGGTCATCGGAAGAGCCTCCCAATTTCCGCTCGGTTTCGCCCAACGCCAAGCCGGACCCGTCTTCTTTGCGCCACGAGGAGCCCCTCTGCGGTTTCCGGCTCGTCGGGGGTGGGTGCATTATACACGTTCGCCCTTGCGCCGCGGCCCGCGCCCGGCACCCGGGCGGGCCAACGCCCCGGGCGGCGCTCTACAATCGCCGCCTCGACGGCCACCGCGCGCCGATGCGCACTGCTGGGCGGGCGACAATGAACTTAGGAGGATCCACGACATGGTGCAGCGTTTGAGCCGAGCTCTGACCTTCATTGCCGGATCCGTGGTGGGCGGCTTGGCACTGGCATTCGTGGTCGTGGCACTGCATCCGAGCCTGATTACCCCGGCCCGGCGGACCCCGACGCACCCGCACGCCGCCCCGACATCTGCCGCGAGCGGCGCCGAGCGGCGCGAGAGGCCGGTGGCGAGCTACGCCTCGGCCGTCGAGCGGGCCGCCCCGGCGGTGGTCAATATCTACACGGCGCGGCTGGTCACCGAGCAAGTCAATCCCTTCCCCCCCTTCGCGCCCTTCTCGGGTCTGTTCGGCAACCTTCTGCCCGAGTACCGCCAGCGCATCGAACGCACTCTGGGCTCGGGCGTCATCATCGACAAGCAGGGACACATCGTCACGAACTACCACGTCATCGCCGACGCCGAGGCGATCCGCGTGCAGCTCGCCGACGGCCGCATCGCCAAGCCGCGCATCGTCGGGGTGGATCCGGACACCGATCTGGCGGTGCTGCAGATCAACCTGCCGCATCTGCCGGTCATCACGTTCGGCCACTCCAGGCAGGTCCGCGTCGGGGACGTGGTGCTCGCCATCGGCGATCCCCTCGGACTGTCGCAGACGGTGACCAACGGCATCGTCAGCGCCACGGGGCGCGAGAACCTCGACATCTCCGCCTTCGACAATTTCATCCAGACGGACGCGCCCATCAATTTCGGCAACTCCGGCGGCGCCCTGATCAATTCCAACGGTCAGCTGATCGGCATCAACACGGCGATCGTCGCCAAGAGCCTCGGGGTGGAAGGCATCGGCTTTGCGATTCCGGTCGACATCGTGCGCGCAGTGGTGCGCGACATCATCAAATACGGCAAGGTCATCCGCGGCTGGATCGGCATCATTCCGGAAGACATCTCCGCCACCGAGGCGCACCAGGTCGGGCTCGCCCGCGGCGGAGTGCTCATCGCCAACATGTACGTGAACAGCCCCGCGCAGCAGGCGGGACTCAAGGCCGGCGACCTGTTGCTCGACCTCGGCGGCAAGCCGGTGCACTCGGCCGAAGAGGCGCGCGTGGAGATCGCCAGCCGCAAGCCGGGCTCGACGCTCGACGTGCGCGTGCTGCGCGGCACGCGCAAGCTCAACGTGACGGTGCAGGTGAAGCAGCAGCCCAAGTGAGCGCGCCGACCGTTGCGCTACCATTGGCACGAACCCCGATCACGCAGGACCCGGCATGCAGAAAATTCACACCCGCAGATTCGTGACCCGCGCCGAGCTCGACAGTGCGCTTGCCGCGCGGCTGGAGCAGGCGATCCTGGCCGCCGCGCAGTCCCCCGCGGCCATCATGCTCTCCGGCGGCCATACGCCGCTGCCGGCGTACCGGCAGCTCGCCGCGCGCCTCGAGCCGCTCGACGCCCGCCAGCGCGAGCACCTGCATGTGCTCTTCTCCGACGATCGCTACGTCCCCCGGGATTCCGAGGCGAGCAACTACCACGCCTCACGGCCGCTGCTCGATGCCCTCGCCCTGCCCGAGGCGCAGGTACTGCGCGTGCGCACCGAGCTGCCGCTCGAGCAGGCCGCGCTCGATTACGAGGCCCGGCTGCGCGCGCTGTTGGATCGGAGCGTGCCGGTCACGCTCGGCATGCTGGGTGTCGGGGCCGATGGCCACACGGCCTCGCTGTTCCGGCCCGATGATCTGGACCGTGCGCGCGGCCGGCTGGCCATTGCCGTGAGCCGCCCGGACGGCCTCTCGGGCATCAGCGTGACACCGGAATTCCTCGCGCACGTTCCCGAGCCGTTTTTCGTCGTGGCCGGCACCGGCAAGGAAGCCGCTCTCGCGGGCCTGGAGCGCGAAGACCCCCACGTGGTCGCGGTACAAGCCGTGCAGGGCTGTGCGCGTGCCGAGCTTTGGGTCGAGCGAGCGGCCGAGCGCGGAACCTGATCGCGGGTCGCCGGCCGGCGATCAGGGCTCCCGCGCGCGGCCTTCGGGCCGCGCGATCCAACCACCGAAACCGTCCCTCACCGCGCGCCGCGGCGGACGTCACACCGCCAACCGCGACGCTCGTCATGTCGGGACAGAAGACCCGCGCAAGATGGCCCGCGGGGCCGCGCGAATCGATTACAATCGCGCCGGCGCCGCTGGACGGCCCGACCGCAGAGCAAGCGCGCGCAGCGGCGCGCGGACGGCCTGCGGGCGCGCAGCGGCCGATGCGCGCCATGCGTTCCAATCAAACAGGAGACGGACGATGGCTTTAACCCGACAGGTTGTCTCGACGCTCAACAACGACGGCACGGACGTGATGGGACCGAACGTCCTGGCGTTCCACTACCCCGACCAGAGCCTGGTCTCCGGCAGTCTGCTCACCGTCGAGGCCAATCACTTCGCGGTGCTGAAGTCGCGCGGCGCGGTGCTCTCGGTGTATGACACCGGACAATATCCGATCCAGACGCCCGACAAGCCGCTGCTCGGCAGCTTCGTGTCGGGATTCTTCGGCGGCCAGTCGCCCTGGCAGTACGAGGTGCTCTACGTCAACCGCGCCAAGCTCCTGGTGCGCAACGCCGGGCTCGCCACCTCGGCCGAGATGGCCGAGATGCAATACCAGGTCGAGTACTACGTTCACGTCGACACCAAGGAGGATGCGCTGAAGCTGATCACGCACATGCCCTTCGCCAAGCACTTCATCGGCACCGATGAGGTGGCGGCCTACGCCGGACCGGTGGTCGAGCAGGCGATCAATCAGATCGTGCAGGTGACGCCCATGGAGAAGATCAACGAGCACATCCACGAGATCGTGGAGCTCGTCAAGGAGCACCTGGGCAGCTTCCTCGGGGTGTATGGCATCACGCTGAACGACGCCAAGGTGCTGATCCTGCCCAAGGACGAGCGCATGCGCGAGCTGATCTCGCTGCGCGCCTTCGGGCTCTCCGAGATCGACGCGGTGCGCTACTACGTGGCGCTGAAGATGGCCGAGAAGGGTCTGGTCTCGGCGCCGAATGCCGCGGTCGGCCAGCCGTTCTTCATCGGCGGGGCGACCATGGGCACCTTCCCCGTCACCAATGCCCTGCAGTCGGTCGGCCCGGGGCCGGCGGCCGGCAAGTAGCCACCACAGGCGCGGCCGCCGGCGTGCCGGCCGCCGCGCCCGAGGGAGACGTCCCGTGGAACTGAAAACCGCCCCCAACCCGATCGATTCGGCCGGTCCGGTCAAGCAGGTTCTCTCGAACCTGTTCTATGGCTGGGGATACAACTTCTACCGGCGCGAGAATCAGCTGCGCGCCGACGACCTGCTGATCCGCGGCAAGCTGAGCGCGCTGCTCGGGGAGTGCCGCAAACACGCCAACGAGCTCGAGGCGAGCTTCCGCCGCGAGCGCCTGCCCGCCCCGACCCGGGAGCATCCCTTCGCCGATCCGGCCGCGCTGGCCACCGCGCAGTCGCTGCAGCGGGCCGCGCAGCACATCGAATCCCTCGAGACCGCGATCCGCACCGCGCCGGTGCCCGAGATGGACCGCATCCATCAACGGCATCGCATCGAAGGCGCGACGCTCGAGCAGCTGGTCGATGCCGACGGCAAGCTGGTGCTGGCGGTGGTGGCGCTGCGCGACTCGGTAGCGGCGCTGCAGGACGGCGCCACAGCCGCCACCGAGCTCACCCGCCTGCTCGCGTCGGGCGAAATCCGCACGCTGTGGGAGCGGCGCGAGCAGATCCTCTCGGTCCTCGGATAACGGCCTACCGCGCCGCTACGCGGCTTACCCCTTGCGTTCGCCTTGCCCGCCGAAGCCGAGCCGCATCGCTCCGAACGCCTTGTCGGCGAATTCCGCTTTGCCGCGCGCGGCGAAGCGGGCATATAGCGCGGCGCTCAACACATGGGCCGGCACCCCCATTTCGATGGCGGCCTGCACGGCCCAGCGCTCCTCGCCCGAATCGGACACTTGGCTGCTGTAGCCCGACAGGGACGGATCGGCCACCAACGCCCGGGCCATCAGATCCAACAGTTTCGACGAGATGATGCTGCCATGCCGCCACACCTCGGTGATGGCGGCGATGTCGAGCCGGTACTGGAACAGCCGCGGATGCTCGAGCGGCTCGCTCTTGGCATCGGCGGACTTGCGTGGCTCGCACAGTCCGGCGTCGGCGCCTTGCAGCACGCTGAGGCCTTCGGCGTACGCGGCCATCACGCCGTATTCGATGCCGTTGAGCACCATCTTGACGAAGTGGCCGGCGCCGCTCGGGCCGCAGTACAGATAGCCCATGGCCGCCATCGCCAAGGCATCCTCATTCGCAGCGCCCTGCCGCTGCCCCTCCCTGGAAGCCGATCCTGCGCCCCGCGCGGGGCGCGCGGCCGCGCGCCGCTCCGCGATTCGCCCACCGGGAGAAAGCGCGCCGAAGATCGGCTCGAGCGTCTCGAAGGTGTCCGGATCGCCGCCGACCATCAGGCAGTACCCCTGCACGAGCCCGAGGACACCGCGGCTCGTGCCCACATCGAGATAGTGGATGCCGTCCGCGCGCAGCGCGTCGGCGCGGCGGATATCGTCGGAATAATGCGAGTTGCCGCCGTCGACGAGAATGTCGCCCGCTGCGAGCTGCGGCCGCAAATGATCGATCACCTCGTCCACCGCGGCGGCCGGCACCATGATCCAGATGGTGCGCGGCGCCGGCAGGCGCTCGATCAGATCCGCCGTGGAGGACGCACCGATTGCACCGACGGCCGCGGCGGCGCGCACGGCCTTGACAGATTTGTCATACGCCACGCATTCGTAACCGTCTTCGATCAGACGGCGCACCATGTAGGCGCCCATACCCCCAAGCCCAATCATGCCGATCCGCATCGTATCCCCCTCGAGTCTCTTGCTACGTTCAGCTTCCGCCGCGACGGCACCGGGAGGCCCCCGGGCCCCCGATCGCCGTCGCGGGGACGCGCCACTGTGAACAGCCGGCCGCGAGCAATTCCGGCAACGACCGCGGTCGGACACCGGTGTCGGACGACGGGACTGGGCGCATCATGGGCTCGACGCCCCCCCCATATCAGTTTGGAACCCGTTTGATCTGAGCACCGAGCTGCGAGAGCTTCTCCTCGATGGCCTCGTAGCCCCGGTCGATGTGATAGATGCGCTCGACCTCGGTACGCCCCTCGGCCACGAGTCCGGCGAGCACCAGGCTCGCCGAGGCGCGCAGGTCCGTCGCCATCACCGGCGCGGCGGTCAGGCGCGTCACGCCGTGAATGATCGCCGTGTTGCCCTCGAGCCGGATCTCCGCGCCCAGCCGCCTCATCTCCAACATGTGCATGAAGCGGTTCTCGAAGATCGTCTCGATGATGGTGCCGACACCGTTCGCCACGGTATTGAGCGCCGCGAACTGCGCCTGCATGTCGGTCGGAAACGCCGGATAGGGCGCGGTGCGCACATCCACCGCGCGCGGCCGACGGCCGCGCATGTCGACCTCCACCCAGGTGTCGCCGACATCGACCTTGGCGCCCGCCTCCTGCAGCTTCATCAGCACGGCATCGAGGTGATCCGGCCGCGTGTTCTTGATGCGCACGTGACCGCCGGTAATCGCCCCGGCGACCAGATAGGTGCCGCTCTCGATGCGGTCCGGCAGCACTTCGTAGTGGGTGCCGCGCAGGCGCTCGACGCCCTGGACCACGATCTTGTCGCCGCCGGCGCCCTCGATCTTCGCGCCCATGCTGATCAGGAAATTCGCCAGGTCGACGACCTCGGGCTCGCGCGCGGCGTTCTCGATGACCGTCTCGCCTTTGGCCAGCACCGCGGCCATCATCAGATTCTCGGTACCGGTGACGGTGACCGTGTCCAGCACGAGCCGGGCGCCGCGCAGGCGGTCAGCCCGCGCGCGAATGTAACCACCGTCTATGGTGATGTCGGCCCCGAGCGCCTGTAGCCCGGCCACGTGGATATTGACCGGCCGGGCGCCGATGGCGCAGCCGCCGGGCAGCGACACATCCGCCCGCCCGAAGCGAGCCACGAGCGGGCCGAGCACCAGGATCGAGGCGCGCATGGTCTTGACCAGCTCGTAGGGGGCGGAGTAGTCGCGCACCGTGGTCGCATCCACCTCGATGCGCATGCGCTCGTCGACCGTGACGGTCGCGCCCATGCCGCCGAGCAGCTCGACGGTGGTGGTCACATCCTTCAGGTGCGGCACGTTGCCGACCACCACCGGACCGTCCGAGAGCAACGCGCCGGCCAGGATAGGCAGCGTCGCGTTCTTCGCGCCGGAGATGCGCACCTCGCCCTCGAGCGGCACGCCGCCTTGGATCTGCAGCTTGTCCACGTCAGCCGCCCGCCTCGGCCGGGGTCAGCGCCTCGATCGTCAACGCGTGAATCTCCCTGCCGACGCGCTCGCCGAGCGCGCGGTATATCAACTGGTGACGGGCGACGCGCCCGAGGCCTGCAAATTGCTCGGCCACGATGCGCGCCTCGAAGTGGGTCTGGTCTTCCGACTGCACCCGGACCTCGGCTCCGGGCAGGCCGGCGCGGATCAGCCGCGCGACTTCCTCTGGGTTCATTGCAGCATATTACCCCGAACGACTCGCCGGACGCGGCATGGTCACCTCGGAACAGGACCTTCGGGCCGGCAGGCCCCGTGACGCGCACAGGGCTGCCGCGGTGCCGCCGGTCGCACCGGACGCGCCCCGCGAGCGCACGGCGCGCACCGACCGCTCCGTTCACCGCCCGCAGGAGTCCTCTGGCCTCAAGGAGCCCGGCGCGCTCGCGCGAACGTGTTCCGACGGCGCCGGGAGAGCGCCCTGAAATTGCTACAATTCTCACAATGAATGCTACCGCTGCCCCCGCCGGCGCCGCCGATCAGGGCCTGCTCTCGGCCGCGCGGCGCGCCCTCGCGATCGAAGCACGCGCGGTCGAGGCGCTGCTCGCGCGCCTCGACGGCCGCTTTGCGGCCGCCTGCCGGCTATGCCTCGGCTGCCAGGGGCGCATCGTGGTCACGGGCATCGGCAAGTCCGGACATGTGGCCCGAAAAATCGCCGCAACATTCGCCAGCACGGGCAGCCCCGCGTTCTTTCTGCACCCGGCCGAGGCCAGCCACGGCGACCTCGGAATGATCACGCGCGCCGACCTCGTGCTGGCGCTGTCCAATTCCGGCGAGACGCCCGAGGTTCTGCTGCTTCTGCCGCATCTGACGCGCCTGGCCGTGCCGCTCGTCGCCATGGTGGGCAAGTCCGACTCGACCCTGGGCCGCGCCGCCACCGTCGTGCTCGACGTCAGCGTGCCGGAGGAGGCCTGCCCGTTGAATCTCGCGCCGACGGCCAGCACGACCGCGGCGCTGGCGATGGGCGATGCGCTGGCCGTGGCCGTGCTCGAGACGCGCGGCTTCACCGAGCTGGACTTCGCGCGCTCGCACCCCGGCGGCATGCTCGGACGACAGCTGCTGCTGCGCGTCGAGCAGCTGATGCGCTCCGGGCAGGCAATACCGGTGGTTCGTCCCGAGGCGACGCTGGCCGAGGGATTGCTCGAGATGTCGCGCAAAGGCCTCGGCATGACGGTGATCGCTGGCACCGATGACGTTGTGATCGGAGTCTTCACCGACGGCGATCTGCGCCGTGCGCTCGATCGCCAGATCGACGTCCACCGGGTCACAATGCGCGAAGTGATGACGGCACCGTGCAAAACGATCGGCCCACAGGAACTGGCGGCCGAAGCGGTACACCGCATGGAGCTGTACCGCATCACGGCGCTGCCGGTCGCCGACGCCGCGGGGCGCCTGGTCGGCGCGCTCAACGTACACGATCTGTTCCGCGCCGGGGTCGTGTGAGCACCGATACTGCGCGCATTCGTTTGTTGGTGCTCGACGTCGACGGAGTCCTGACCGACGGCCGCCTGTACTACGGTCTGCGCGGCGAGGCGTTGAAGGTATTTCACGTCCGTGATGGCGCGGGGCTGAAGCAGCTGTGCGCGGCGGGCATGGTGGTAGCGGTAATCTCCGGGAGGCGCTCACCGATGACGCGTCGGCGCTGTCGCGAGCTTGGCATACGGCATGTCATCCAGGGCGTGGCGGACAAGCAGGGGGCATTGCAGCGTCTGTGCATGCGCCTGGCCATCGAGCCCGCCGAATGCGCCTGCATCGGCGACGACACGCCCGACGTGCCGATGATGCGCGCGGCGGGCCTGGCATTTGCGGTGGCCGACGCGCACGAAGAGGCCCGTCGCGCCGCCCACATCGTGACCGCGCTGCCGGGCGGACACGGAGCGGTGCGCGAAGTCTGCGACCGGCTGCTCGCCGCCCGGCACCCGACTTGAAGACGGCGTGATCCACGTGATCTACCGGATATTCGCGTTCCTGACGGTGGTGGCGGTGGTGATCGGCTCTCTGCTGCTGGCGCGACAGGAGGGCTCGCCCCAGATGACGACCGTCGCGCGCAGCGATGCGAGCGACGGATATTCGGCGCGCGATGCGCAGGTGTGGGAAACCGGCGCGAACGGGCTGCCACTTTATACCGTCAATGCCGCCCTGATCCGCGAGCTGCCGCGCCACGACAGCGTGCAGATGACCCGGGTGGACCTGACCTTCCTCGATCCGAGCGGCAACAAATGGTTGGCGACCGCTGACCGGGGAGACATCGTGCGCGGCAGCGGCCAGGTGAAACTGGAGGGCAACGTCCACGTCACCGCCGCGGTGCAGGGCGCGCGCGCGCCCATCCTGATCCGCACCGACGCCCTGACCTACGACAGCCACACTGACCGAGTGAGCACCGCCGACCCGGTGACACTGCTGTGGGCGGGCCAGCAGCTCGATGCCACGGGTCTGATCATGAACTTGAAGACACATCGCCTCCAGTTGGAATCCCAGGTCCATGCCATTGTTACGCCGTCGCACTAGAATCGCGCTGCTCGCCGCGGCACTGGCGGGGCTCGGCGCCGCGCGGCCGCCGACTCTGCCGCGACAGAAGTACACGTTCGACGCGACCTCTTCGGAGATCAACTACAAGACGCAGACGGGCGTGTTCAAGAACATCAAGATTTCACAAGGCAAGGTCACCGTGTTCGCCGACCGGGCGCACGCGATCGGCATCGGCGATCCCAACGGCCAGTGGACTCTGATCGGCAAGGTGCGCGTACACGCGCCTCCGCACGGCAACTTGAGCTCTGACAGAGCCGTCGTGCGGGTGCACAATCAGCGGGTCACGGAGGTCACTGTCACGGGAAGTCCGGCGCATTTCAGCCAGCAGGGCAAGGCGCCGCGCCAGCTCACGGAAGGTCATGCCGACGAGATCGTCTACGACGTGACGGCCGGTACCGTGGACCTGAATCGCGACGCATGGCTCAGCGACGGCCGCAACCAGATCAGCGGCCCGCAGATCCGATACAACATTCTCAAGGACCGCATCGAGGCGACCTCGGAGGGATCGGGCAAGCGCGTTCATATCTCCATCGGACCGCGGACTCTGTCCAAGAGCAAGGCGCACCCCCCGGCGAGCACGGCACATCCCCCGGCGAAACCGAGCCCGAAGCCGCCCGGAAGGCCATCCTGATGTCGCTCAAGGCCACCGGTCTGGAAAAACGATACCGGTCCCGCAAAGTCGTCCGTGGAATGAGCGTCGAGGTGGCCCCCGGGGAGGTCGTCGGGCTGCTGGGCCCGAATGGCGCCGGCAAGACCACCGCCTTTTACATGATAGTGGGCCTGGTGCGTTGCGATGCCGGGCGGATCCATCTCGGGGATCGGGACATCACCGCCCTGCCGATGCATCGGCGGGCCGAGCTCGGTCTGGGATACCTGCCACAGGAAGCATCCATTTTCCGCCGCCTGTCGGTGGAAAACAACGTGCTCGCGATCCTCGAGAGACGCGCCGATCTGGACCGGGCCGCGCGCGAGCAGCGCCTGGAGGAGCTGCTGGAGGAGCTGCGCATCGGGCATGTGCGGC
>JAJYFU010000018.1:27048-37578 GCA_021790795.1 Pseudomonadota bacterium | reverse complement strand
ATGCCGCCTGAGCCCGAATGAGCATCGAGTTCGAGCAACTGCCCCTCGCGCCGGCTTACCGCAAGGTGGCCGCGGCGATCACCGAGCGCATCGTCAGCCGCGCGCTGCGCGAAGGCGAGCGCCTGCCTCCCGAGACCGAGCTCGCCCGTCAGCTGGGTGTCAACCGCTCGACGGTTCGCGAGGCACTGCGCGAGCTCGAGTGCAGCGGCCTGCTCGAGCGCCGCCCGGGCTCCAAGCGCATGACGGTCAGCCGGCCCAGTCACGGCGAGGTGGCCCGGGATGTCAGCCGCGCCTTGGCGCTGCACGATGTCACCTTCCTCGAGGTGTGGGAGGCGCTGAGGCACTTCGAGCCGCCCATCGCCGAGGTCGCCGCACGCGAGCGAAGCACACCGGACCTCGAGCGCCTGGCGCGTGCCCACAGTCTGTTCGGTGCCGAGAACCGCGCGACCGACGAGGCGGTGCGCCACACGGCGGAGTTCTTCCGCGCCCTCGGCGCGGCCACCCACAACCAGGTGCTCGCACTCGTGCACGAGCCTCTGATCCAGCTGCTCGAGCCCTCGCTGCGCGACATGATCGACCAAGTGCCGCAGGCGCGCTCGCGCATCGCCGCGGCGCAGCGGCGCATACTCGAGGCCGTCGGCGCCCGCGACAGCGAGGCGGCCGGCGCCTGGATGGCCCGACACATCCGCGACTTCAGGAAGGGCTACGAGCTGGCCGGAATCGCGCTCGGCCACCGCATCGCTTGAGCCCCCGGACCGGTCGCGCGATGCGCCGGCCTACACGAACAGATCCGGCAGCAAGTCCTCTTCGCGCACCGACGCATCGCGATACGGCGAAAAGTCACTGACGCCGTCCTCGCGCAGCACCTGCTCGTCGCTGCAGAACTGGCCGGTGAAGGCGCGACTGTCGCGCTTCACCAGGGCGCAGGCGGCGTCGGCGACGATCTCGGGCGAGCGTACACGGCGCAGCGCGTCGGCGGGCGCGCCGCGCAGAGCCACCTGCAGCGCGGCCGTGCCGATGACGGTACGCGGCCAGAGCGCGTTCACCGCAATGCCCTCGGCGGCGAACTCTCCTGCGAGTCCCAACACGCACAGGCTCATGCCGAACTTCGCCAGTGAATACGGTAAGTGCGGAGCGAACCAGCGCGGCTCCAGCTTCAGCGGCGGCGCGAGCACCAGGATGTGCGGATTGGCCGAGCGCGCGAGGTGGGCCGAGGCGAGCTTGCTGCACAGCAGCGTGCCGCGCGTGTTGACCGCATGCATCAGATCGAAACGGCGCATCTCGGTGGCGCGCGTCGGCGTCAGACTGATCGCACTGGCATTGTTGATCAGAATATCGATGCCGCCGAATACCGCAGCGGTCCTCTCGATCGCCGAGCGAACCTGCTCGTCGTCGCGGATATCGACCGCAAGCGCGAGCGCCTTGCCGCCGGCGGCCTCGATCTGTTCGGCGGCCGTGTAAATCGTGCCCGGCAGCTTCGGATGCGGCTCGGTGGTCTTGGCCGCCACGGCCACGTTCGCGCCCTCCCGCGCCGCCCGCAGCGCGATGGCGAGGCCGATGCCGCGGCTCGCGCCCGTGATGAATAGGGTCCGCCCCCGCAGGTCCGCATGCTGGCTTCGTCCCATGACCCCATCTCGCCGTCAGGCCGCCCGACGCGGCAGGCCGATCTTAGCAGCCGCCGCTGTCGCACTGCGCCGACGAACGGGCCGAAATGCCTGATCGGCATGAGTACATGCCGCAATTTCACCCCATTTCAGCCGATGGCCCCTTAAAATGCGCGCCGCCGATGCTCGGACCCGAACAGAGAGGTAGCACACTTGGCGGCGATTGGAACGGAGCGGGTACTGTCGGTCCAGCATTGGACCGACACGCAATTCACTTTTACCACCACCCGCGATGCGGGGCTGCGCTTCGAGAACGGCCAGTTCGTCATGGTCGGGCTCGAGGTGGACGAGCGGCCGCTGCTGCGCGCCTACAGCATCGCCAGCGCCAATCACGAGGAGCATCTGGAGTTCCTCAGCATCAAGGTCCCCGACGGCCCGCTCACCTCCCGCCTGCAACACATCCGCGAGGGCGATGCGGTGCTGATCAGCCGCAAGCCCACCGGGACACTGGTGCTGCACGACCTGAGGCCCGGCAAGCGGCTGTATCTGCTGTCCACCGGCACCGGAGCGGCGCCCTTCATGAGCGTCATCAAGGATCCGGAAGCCTACGAGCACTTCGAGAAGGTGATCTTCGTGCACGGCGTGCGCTGGGCGCGCGAGACGGCCGTGCTCAAGCACCGCATCGAGGAACTCAAGGCCCACGAGCTGCTCGGCGAATGGGTGCGCGAGAAACTTCTGTACTATCCGGCCGTGACACGCGAGCCGCACGTCAACCGCGGCCGGCTCACGCACCTCATCGAGTCCGGACGGCTGTCCTACGATCTGGGACTGCCGCCGCTCGATCCCGGCGAGGACCGCGCCATGGTATGCGGCAGTCCCGCCATGCTCGCCGACACCTGCGCCCTGCTCGACGGCCGCGGCTTCCGGATGTCGCCGCACATCGGCGAGACCGGCGACTACGTGATCGAGCGAGCCTTCGTCGCCAAGTAACCTCGGACCGGCGCTGCGCTGCGGCCGCCGGCTTCGAGGCGAGCGGCCGCGGTTCGGTTCGCGGCCGTGCGCCTATCCGACCGCCCCGAGTCTGGCCGCGGCCCTGGCGTCGGCCCGGGCGGCCCACAGCCAGAACAACCCGCTCACCACCACCACGAACGGCACGATCATGACCGCCGCGCCGAGCGAGGTCGCATCCGACACTCCACCGATGATGGTGGGAGAGATGGCGTCCCCCAGCGCGTGAATGACGAAGATGCTGAGCGCCACCGCACATGCCCGCTCCGCGGGACTGACCAGATTGACGATCGCCGTGTTGATCGGTCCGGTGGACATGAACAGCAACAGCTCGGCCACCACGAGCGCAGCGTAGAACACCGAGGGCGAGCTCGAGGCGAGCGCCAGGTACGTCGCCGGCACCGCCAGCAGCGTAACCCACCCCGACATCCACAGGTAAGCCTGGGGCGAGAACTTCAGCCAGTAGTCCCCCAGCCATCCGCCCACGAACGTCCCCACGAATCCGGTGACGACCACGATCGCCCCGAAACCCTCGGTGGCCTGCGCCGTCGACACGCCGCGCACCTGCTCGAGAAACGTCGGCATCCACACCGCCAGGCCGCCGACCGCGAACGTGTAGGCCGCATAGCCGAGCACGGTGAGCAGGTACGGTCTCTGGCGCAGCAGGCGCGCATAGACGGCCCAGGACCCCGGCTGCGCCCCGAGCGCCATCCCGCCTCCGGCGGCGGCGACCGAGACGTCATCGCTGTCGCGGGCGCCGCGCGGAGGATCCGGCAGGTGCCAGATCCACGCCGCCAGCACGATTCCCGGGATGCCCGCCACGTAGAACGCCTCGCGCCAGCCGTAATGCACCAGGACGATGCCGCCGACGATGTAACCGAGCGCCGCGCCCACCGGGATCGCCATGTTGAAAACGGCGAACGCCCGGCCGCGGGTACGCCGCACGAAATAATCGGCCAGGAGCGACGGCGCGATGGTGCCATAGGCGGCCTCGCCGATTCCCACCACGGCGCGCGCGCCCAGCAATTGCGCGTAATTGTGCGCGAGGCCCGAGAGGCCCGTAGCCAGGCTCCAGATCAGCACGCCGATCGCGATCGGCCGGGTGCGCGAGCCGCGATCGCCCAGACGCCCGAAGATCGGCGCCGTCAGCAGGTACACGATGAGAAAACCGCTCATCAGCGTACCGAGCTGGAAGTCATCGAGCCCCATGGGCGCGCGCTGCAGCGCGGGCAGAAGCGCGGAGACGACGTAGCGATCCAGATAGTTGAGCAGGTTGACGCCGGTCAGCACCGACAGTGAGACCACCGAAGCGCGCCGCAGCGTGCGGGTCGAATCACTCACTCGAGCACGCGCCTCAGGCCGCCACCGGCGTCGCCACCGGCTCGCTCACCTCGAGCAGCAGCGGCATGCGGATCTCGGCGACCCACAGGCCGCCGGGTCGCGCGACCGCATCGAACACGGCCTGCTCGCCGAACTGGATCGCCAGCCGCTCGCGTACGTTCTTCAGGCCGATCCCGTCCCTGCCCACCGCCTCACCGGCGCTGATCGTGTTGGTCACACGCAGTATCAGGTGCGCCTCGTCCGCGATCGCCTCCACCCGGATCTGCACCGCATCGACGTGGCTGGCGAGGCCATGCACCACCGCATTCTCGATCAGCGGCTGCAGGATCAGGCTCGGCACCCAAGCCCGAGGCGCGCACTCCGGGACCGGCACCGACACGGTCAGCCGGTCGGCGAAGCGCCGCTGCTGCAACCCGAGGTACAGGCGCACGAAGTGCAGCTCGTCGGCAAGACGCGAGAACTCCCGCTCTCCGGCGTACAGCAGGCGGCGCAGCAAGTCGGCGAGCTGCACGATCATGGTGCGCGCATCGGCCGGATCGCCGTCGATCTGTCCATGAATGGTGTTGAGCAGATTGAAAAGTGAGTGCGGCGAAAGCTGCATGCGCAGCGCCGCCAGATGCGCCGCCGAAAGCGCCCGCTCGAGCGCCGCGGAACGGATGTGCGAATCGCGCAGGCGGCGATAGATGTCGAACCCGCTCGCCAGTGCCAGCCCGAATCCATACGTCAGCAGGAAGCTCGTCGCGCTGGCCACCCAGAGCTGGATCAGCGGCAGGAGCTGCGCCGGCCCGGTGTCATTGACCGTGGTGAATTGCAGCAGCGCCCGATGCGCCCCGACCAGCGCCGCATCGCCGAGCCAGAGCGCGGGCTCGGCGAGGATCGCAAACCCGACCGCCAAGAGCGCCTGCAGGGGCACACGCCGGAGGATCGGCTGCCATCCCATGCGCAGCGAGGCCCATACGCACCCGACCAGGACAGGATACAGCAGCAGATGCTGCAGAAGCCGCGCCTGCCAGGGCGCGAACAGATCCACGTGCATCGCGGTGAGACTCGACTGCACCTGGTTCGCGTAGAGCACGTCGGAGAGCGCCACGTAAATCCAAAATACCGTGACGATCAGCAGGAGTGGCCGGGATCGCGAACTCATCGGCCGATGTTACCCCTTCGCCGCCGCATGGTGTGTTGCGCACCGCCGACAGTCCCTCATGACGACCGCGCCACTCTCCGGTACAGTCCAGCCATGGAAATATACAAGGAATTCCGCCTCGAGGCGGCCCATCGCCTGCCCAATGTCCCGCCGGGGCACAAATGTTCCCGCCTCCACGGACACTCGTTCCGCATCGGCGTGCACGTGGACGGGCCTCTCGATCCGGCTTCGGGCTGGGTGTGTGATTTCTCGGCTTTGAAGAGCGCCTTCGCTCCCGTGCATGAGGCGCTCGACCACCAATACCTCAACGACGTGCCGGGCCTGGAGAACCCGACCAGCGAACATCTGGCGATCTGGATCTGGGAGCGGCTGAAGCCCGCACTGCCCACGCTCAGCCGCATCACGGTCCGGGAGACCTGCACCAGCGGGTGCGAATACCGCGGATGAGCCGGGGCCGGGGAACGCCCGTCCCGGCCGCAACGGATGCCCTGCCCGCCGGACGCCCCCTGTGATGCGCCGCCAGTCAGCAGGCAATGGCGGCCCCTCTGGCCCGGATACCGGGGGCATGGCGCCTCATCGGCATCGGCCGCCGAGCAACCCCGCCTTCAGCGCCTTCCCGGGCGGACGGGCCCCCAGCCAGATCCCCAGGAACGCCCGCGCGAAATCCGCGCCGGGGATCGTGCCCTGCTTCACGCCGTCGAGCAGGTATTCGATGCCCTGGCCGCTGGTGTGGACGAAGGTCATGGTCTGTCCGGAATCGACCCCGTGCATCCATCCGTCGAGCAGGGCGATCCGGGAGCGCAGCTGCGGCAGTTGGCCCTGCGCGCTGCGGGCGAACCCTTCCCGCCACGCATCGCGCAGCTCGCCGGTGCTCACGTGCCAGAGAAAATGCAGCGCGATCTCGCTCGACTCGTCGTGGCTCAGAATCGCGGCGGCATCGCTCGATCGGCGCGCCAGATAGAGCGCGCCGACGTAGACTTTGATCCGAAAGAACGTGGCCTTGCGAATGCCGAGGCCGTTGAGCGCCAGCACCTGACCGTGCACGGTCACCTGATCGGGAAACGACACGCCGTCGCATTGCCCCGCGTGAACCGCCCCGCCCGCCATCGCCAGCGCGGCGACAAGCACCAAACACTCGAGCCGGATCCTCATACGCCCCCCCCACGTCCCGATGCGTACGGGACGTGCCGGTAAGCCTAGCACGGAGACCTTCAGACCGGCACGAGGGCCGCGGCGCTCACGCCGATTGCGTCTCTGGCGGCGTCCCGGCCACTTGCGCGGCACGGCGCACGTCATAGACCCTGGAGTCGACCTTCAGGTACGCCACGCCCTCCTCGGCGACCACCACCGCCTCCGCCACGCCCGGAACCTCACGCAGCGCCGCCGCCAGCTGCCGCGCATCGCGCGCTCCCTCGCCCAGGCGCAACACGCGCGAAGCCAGGTAGGTCGGCGGGCGCATGGTGGCCGCGAGCACCAGCCAAAGCGCCGCGAGCACTCCGTTGAATTCGAACACCGCGCCCGTGCCGGCATGCTGATACACCCAGCCGCCCACGGCCCCGCCGACGAAGATCCCGAGGAACTGCGAGCTCGAATACACGCCGGTGGCCGTGCCCGTGGCCGCGGTCGGCGCGGTCGTGGTCACCAACGACGGCAGGCTCGCCTCCATTATGTTGAATGCGGCGAAAAACACCGTCAGCGCCGCGAGCAACATCACTCGTTCGTCTCCGGCAACGGCCAACACGATCTGACTCACCAGGAGCGCCGCGACCGCCGTTACCAGCACCCCTTTCATGCGTCGGCGGCGCTCACCGACGATGATCACGGGCACCATGATGGCCACCGCGATCAGCAGAACCGGCAGGTACACCCCCCAATCGCTGCGGCTGCCCAGACCGAGAGTGCGGGCGAACAGCACGGGAACCACGAGAAAGCTTGCCGTCAGCATCGCGTGCAGGGTGAAGATGCCGAAATCCAGGCGCAACAACTGCCGGTTGCGCAACGCGGCGCCCAGCATCGCGGGAACCGGCTCGGCCTCTCGATGCACCCGGCGCCGCCGCGGCGTCGGCACCGCAAACAGCGTGACGAGGATGCCGACGACCGCCAGTGCGCTCATCAGCCAAAAGATCCCCGATACGCCGACCCAACCGGCGATCACCGGGCCCAGGACGATTGCCACGAGGAAGGACAGGCCGATGGTGATGCCGACCAGGGCCATGGCTTTGGTGCGATTTTCCTCGGCGGTGAGATCGGCCACCAGCGCCAGGACCACCGAGCCGACCGCCCCGGCCCCCTGCAGCGCGCGCGCGCCGATCATCGCATCGATCGAATGCGCCCGCGCCGCCCACGCGCTGCCCACACCGAACAGCACCAACCCCGTCACCACCATCACCTTGCGGCCGACGCGGTCCGAGAGCACGCCAAAGGGCATCTGCAGCAGACCCTGCGTGAGACCGTAGATGCCGAGCGCGAGCCCGATGGTCGAGGCGGTAGCGCCGGCGAGGCCGCGCGCGAACAGCGCGAACACCGGGTATATCATGAACAGGCCCAGCATGCGCAGCGAGAAAACCGCGGCAAGTGAGATGGCGGCGCGCAGTTCGTGTTTGGGCATCTGGATCTGGTGCTTCCGGTGCGCGCTCGGCGCCGAGAGAACTTCAGAGCTTACTTCGGATGGTCCGCAACCGCCAGCCGGATGCGGCGCCCGCAACTGTCGCCGCACGGCATTTGAACCCGTCTCGCCGCACGCATAAACTCTCGTGCGCGAGCCTCTTCGCCGCTCCCGGACCGATCTCATGCAGGGCTCTTTGTTCCGCTTCTACGTGCACGAGGGACATCGCCACCAGGGCAGGCTCGTCTGGGAGTGGCTGCTCGAACAGGGCAATCGACTCGGAATCCGGGGCGGCTCGGCGTTCAAGGCCATGGCGGGTTTCGGCCGTCACCACACCCTGCACGAGGCGCGCTTCTTCGAGCTCGCCGGCTCGCTCACGGTGGAAGTCGAATTCATCGCCACCGAAGCGGAGGCGCGCCAGCTCCTCGACCTGCTGCACCGCGAGAAGGTACGGCTGTTCTACGCTTACATGCCGGCGCGATTCGGCGTGATCAATCCCGACTCGGCCGATCCGCCGGCGGTCGGCGACGATCCCTGATCCGGCCAGACCGCCGGGGCGCGCCGCGCAGCGTCCGCGCGCCCCGGCAATCCGCCTGGCGCGGCTCCGTGCGGACTTTGCCAGGATCGAGGCACGGCCCGGACCCCGCGGCCCGGGCCGTGCAACGCACTGCCGACTCTCAGCGCCCGGCGTGCGGCGCCATGATCTTCGCCAGCATGTTCACGGTGCCGGGGATCCGCACCAGGTGCGGAAAGCGCGGACCGCCGAAATAGCTGACCTTGATCCGGTGGACCCAGCCGTCCTGCGCGACGGTGAACGTGGTCGGCTCATGATCGTGCTCGGCCTGGACCAGGTAGTAGCGCAGCACCTTCGGCGTGTAGCTCTGGCCGTCGACCGCCACGAGCTTCATCCCCGGAGCCATCCCGGCGTGCCACGCGGGCGACCCCTCGCGCACGTCCGAAAGCGCCCCCGCCTTGATGTTGAAACCGTACGTCACCCACTGGCTGCTGACATGGAACATCGCTTCCGCGGCGGTCATGAACCGGTTCGGCTTGGCGGTATACACCAGGCGCCAGCCCGAGCGCTTCAGCTCCCCGGTCGGCGGCAGTTTCGCCACCTCGTACACGTGGCGCTGGAAGAACGCGTGCCAGTCATACGGGCACACCTCGTAGAGCAGGTGCTCGATGTCCGCCCGTGTGTACGGCTTGGTGATCGGCCCGGTGAGCTTCGGCAGCGAGTACAGGTGCAGGAAGTTGTCGAGCGACTTCTTGCCGTGCGTCTTCTCGCGGATGATGGTGTCCACATCGAGCCACAGCAGCTCGCCTTCGGTGTAGAAGTCGTCGGCCGAGCGGCGCAGCGAGGGATACTCCCCGAACCCCGTCATGTAGAAATACGGCGCGCCGGTGGTGAGGTCGATCAGCGGCTCGGTATAGCGGCCCGGCTCGGTCGCCATCTGGCTGTAGAGCATCGCCAGATACTGCGGATACTCGCTCGGCTTGCGGATGCCGCTGCGGAAGGACAGCAGATCCCCCAGATACTGGTTCATGCCCTCGTACACCCACAGCAGGTCGGTGCGCTGCGGGATCTGGTAGTTGTCCGTCTGCAGATCCCACGGCCGGCGGTACTTGCCGTTCCAGGAGTGCGAGAACTCGTGCGGCACCAGGTCGCCGAAGGCGAGTTGCGCATCCGGGCTGGTCATGAAGTCGGCCGGCGCCCGGTTGTCGCTCGACTGGTGGTGCTCGACGCCCTCGACGGTGATGTGGTTCGACAGCGCCAGCAGCGCGTGATAATTGTACCAGTGACGCGTGCCGTACAGCGCCAGCGCCTCGCCCGGCAGGTTCTTGTACGCATCGAGAATCTTGGCCGGCACGTCGAGTTCCTGCGGCGCATCGGCGAACATGTCGAGCCACATATGGGCGTCGCCCTGGTGCCAGAGCAGCACCTTCTTGTAGAAGCGGCCGGTGAACAGCGGCGAGTCCCCGACATAGGTCAACGGCTCCTCGGCGAAGTTGATTCGCTGCCCCACCCGGCTCGCCGTGGTGAGCGCCGTGCTGTAGCCCCAGCCCTTCGGCAGGATGATGCTCGCCTTGAGGTAGTAATGGTGATAGTTGATGTCGTTCTGATAGAAGAGCACCCGAGTCCAGCTGATGGTCGCCAGATCGGGCGTCGCCCTCTTGCTCGTCGCCCCGTTCAACAACACGGTGAACCGCACCTTGATCGAGTGCACGCCCTGGGGAACCACGATGTGGAAGGCGTACATGTCCACCTTGTCGCGATGCCAGGCGAGCCGGTGGCCGTCGGCGCTCACCTTCAGCTGCGCGACATCCGCCAGCGGGTTGTGCGGCGAGTGATAACCCGGGATCCATTGCGGGTAGACCAGGGTGAACGGGCCCGGCCGCACGGGAATGTGCATGGTCGAGATCGCGATGCCGCGTCCCGCCATGCGCGCATCCAACACCAGGGTCTCCGGATCGGCCTTGGTGGCATACGGCACGGCATTGGCGTTGGGCTCCGGGATGATGCCCGTGGCGCTCGCCACCGCGCACAGCCCCAGCGAGGCGACCGCCAGCATCGAGCAGATGGATTTGAGCTTCACGATGACCCCCTTGTTTCCCGTTGTGGTTTTCCGCCGGCAGCATCCGGCGATTATCACCGCAGCTTACTTCGGACGGCGCACCCGCACCAGGCGCGCGCCGGACGAATGCACGGCCCGGACCCCGCGGCCCGGGCCGTGCAACGCACTGCCGACTCTCAGCGCCCGGCGTGCGGCGCCATGATCTTCGCCAGCATGTTCACGGTGCCGGGGATCCGCACCAGGTGCGGAAAGCGC
>JAJYFU010000018.1:0-26948 GCA_021790795.1 Pseudomonadota bacterium | reverse complement strand
CCAGATACTGGTTCATGCCCTCGTACACCCACAGCAGGTCGGTGCGCTGCGGGATCTGGTAGTTGTCCGTCTGCAGATCCCACGGCCGGCGGTACTTGCCGTTCCAGGAGTGCGAGAACTCGTGCGGGATCAGATCACCGCCGAGAAGCTGCTGCGTCGGGTTCGTCATGAAGTCGGCCGGCGCCCGGTTGTCGCTCGACTGGTGGTGCTCGATTCCCTCGAAGCTGATCTTGCTCGAAAGCGACAGCAGCGCGTGATAGTTGTACCAGTGGCGCGTGCCGTACAGCGCGAACGCCTCGCGCGGCAGGTTCTTGTACGCGTCGAGCAGTTTGGCCGGCACGTCCAGGTCCTGCGGCGCATCGGCGAACATGTCGAGCCACATATGGGCGTCGCCCTGGTGCCAGAGCAGCACCTTCTTGTAGAAGCGGCCGGTGAACAGCGGCGAGTCCCCGACATAGGTCAGCGGCTCCTCGGCGAAATTGATTCGCTGCCCCACCCGGCTCGCCGTGGTGAGCGCCGTGCCGTAGCCCCAGCCCTTCGGCAGGATGATGCTCGCCTTGAGGTAGTAATGGTGATAGTTGATGTCGTTCTGGTAGAAGAAGGCCCGTGTCCAGGTGATCACCGCGAGATTGGGCGTCGCCCGCGTGCTCGTCCCTCCGTTCAACAGCATGGTGAATTGCACCTTGATCGAGTGCACGCCCTGCGGCACCACGACGTGGAAGGCGTACATGTCCACCTTGTCGCGACGCCAGGCGAGCGCGTGGCCGTCGGCGCTCACCTTCAGCTGCGAGATGTCCGCGAGCGGACCCGCCGGCGAGTGATAGCCCGGGATCCACTGCGGATACACGAACGTGAAGGGGCCCGGCCGCACGGGAATGTGCATGGTCGAGATCGCGATGCCGCGTCCCGCCATGCGCGCATCCAACACCAGGGTCTCCGGATCGGCCTTGGTGGCATACGGCACGGCATTGGCGTTGGGCTCCGGGATGATGCCCGTGGCGCTCGCCACCGCGCACAGCCCCAGCGAGGCGATCGCCAGCATCGAGCAAATGGACTTGGCCTTCACGATATTCCCCTTTTTCGTTGCGGTTCGCCCGCCGGCAGCGTCCGGCCGCGGGAAAACGCTACTATGCGACCGCGGCGGCCGGCCGGCGTGCGCCGCCCGCGGCAGTTGCGATGAGCCGTTGGCGCGGCGCGACGACGCGTGCGATGCCTGCCGCACGGCCGCCACACCATCACGCGGGAGCGCGCACAACACGATGAATGCAACCACACCCGAGGCTCGACTGCACCGCGGGCTCACGCCGTTCGACGCGTTGCTGTTGACACTCTCGTGCCTCTCGCCGGTGTTCTCGGTGTACGGCCCGGGCGCCGAGGTGCTGCGCCAGAGCGGCACCGGCGCGGCGGCGCTGTTCGCCCTCGGCGTCGCAGTCGCGGCGGTCTGGGGCATGGTCTACGCCGAGCTCGGCGCGGCGTATCCGTACGCTGGCGGGGACTACGTTGGCGTCGGCTCGGTGCTCGGGTCCGCGGCCGGCTTTGCCTGCCTGGCCCTGTGGGGGGTCATCGTCCTGCCGACCGACGCATATCTGGCCAAGCTCGTCGCCACCTATGCCGGCCAGGTCCTGCCGGCAACCGTCCCGTGGCTGTGGGTTTACGGCTCGCTGCTCGCCGCCCTCTGTGTGGCGCTGCTGGCGGTGCGCGCCAGCGCGGTCGTGACCGGCATTTTCCTCGGCATCGAATTCGCAGCGGTACTGGCGCTCGTCGTCGCCGGATTCCTGCATCCGGCCGCGGGCGCGTGGGCGGCCATCGCTCATCCGCAGCTGCCGGCGGCCGGGCACTGGGCGCCGGTCGCAACGGCGGCGCTCGCGCTCGGGGCGGTCAACGCGGCCTTCGCCACCGTCGGCGGCAATCAAGCGATCGCCTTCGGCGAGGAGCTGATCGACCCGCATCGCAACATGGGCAGGGTGCTGCTCGCGGCCTGCCTCCTCGGTGCGGTGGCCATCGCCCTGCCCGTCATCGCGGTGGTGCTCGGCGCGGCCGGCGATCCCGGCGTGTTCGCGAGCGCCGCGCCCTTCAGCGCCTACATCAGCTCGGTGGCCGGCCCTTGGGCCGGCGTTGCCTTGAGTGCCGCCGTCGCGCTCGCGGTATTCAACGCCCTGATCGCGCAGATCATGTTCGCCGCGCGGCTCTGGTACAGCTTTGCCCGCGACAGGGTCTTTCCGACCCCGATCAGCGCGGCACTCGAGAAAGTGCACGGCAGCAGCGGCGTACCCCGGATCGCGACCATGACGGTTGGGGTGCTCTCGGCCGCCTGTTGCGTCCTCAGCCAGCGCGTGCTGCTGGTGTTTCTTTCGGGGTTGGTCGTCTACGCGCTCGCGCTGGTCAGCGCCGCGGTGCTCGTCGGGCGCATCAAGGGGCTCACCGGCGGCGCGGACCGCTGGCGCTCGCCGCTGTTTCCGCTCGCGCCGCTGCTCGGCGTCGCCCTGGCGGGTACATTTGCCGCCGCCGACTGGGCCGACGCGTCGATCGGACGCCCGAGCCTGCTCGCCCTCGGCGCCGTGTTGGGTGCCGCCCTCCTGTGGTACCGGTTCGTGCTCAGCCGGCGCCCAGGCGGGTGGGCGCCGCGAGTGAACACCGGGCAGCACACGGGACCCGAACCGGCGCACGAGGCGCCGACCGGCTCGCCGGTTCGCGACGGACGGACTCCCTGAGCCTCCGCTGGCGCCGCTCCCACGGCGCCAGCGCCCCATGACACGCCGTTGGGACGCCTAGGGCCGCAACGCCGCGCCGCTTGCCACCACCCCCAGGCCGTAGCCCGCGACGGTGCGATTGAAGTGCGCCACCGCGGTGCTCAGGAACCGATCGTACGTTGCGATCGCACCGCGATACTCGCGCGTGTAGACCGCCTGCTCATGCAGCGTCGCGGCATCGACCGGCTCATCGGAGCCTTGCAGCAGCTGCTCGAGCGCCATCAGCTTCTCGTGGATGCGGTCCGGCACCCACAGGGTCGACTCCGACGAGCCGGCGTCACTGGTGAGCTTCAAGAGCATCGTGCGGCGGGCGCGGGCGAGCTTCCCGATCGCCGTATCCACCGCACTGCGCTCCGGCAAGCCCCGCACCGCCGCGCGCAGGCCCGCGAGTTGCACCCGGATCGCATGCAGCCGGTTCAGCGCCACGTCGATCCGCGAAATCTCGTGCAGCACCGCCGCGGTGACGTGACAGCGCTCGGTCATGCCCGCGAGCGTGCCCGTGGAGGCCGGATCGTTGACCACGGTGAAGCTCTGCGAGGCCTTGGCGCCGCCGATCTCGAGCGTCGCGGTATAGATACCCGGCGGCATCAGCGCGCCGTTCCTCGGTCCCCGGTTGTATTTAGGCGCGGCGCGCCAACGCACCGGTCCCTGCGCGTGCAGGTTCCAATAGATCCGATGCAGACCCGCCTGGCCCGGCACCCAGGGCGCCTCACCCTTCACCGCGGGGGCGGCCACGGCGGCCCCCGGGGTCATGACCGGCGGCTTGCCCTTGTGAAGCCCCTCGTACGTGCGCACCACTTTGCCGCTTGCGTCGCTGATGATCAGCTTGCCGGGCCGCTTGGCCGCGTGTGCCAGGAAGTAACTGATGTCCACACCGTACTGCGGATTCTGTCCGTAGAAGACGCCATCGCCCATCGACTCGACTGTCGAGAACGGCCAGTAACGCACCGCCTCCGGGGGCTTGAACAGCGTCAAATCGGCGTGCGCCACGCGCGCATTCCAGTCCTGGAACGGCCTCAGGTCATCGAGGATCCACACCCCTCTGCCGTGCGTGGCCACCACCAGCGAGTTGGTGCGCGATTGCAGCGCCAGATCGTAGACGGCCGCATCCGGCAGGCCGAGGCCGAGCTTGTACCATTTGCGGCCCGCGTCCCATGACGCATACAGACCGTTTTCCAGGCCCGCGTAATACAGGTTGGGGTTGCGCAGATCGCGGCGCACGACATGCGCATAGACATCGTGGGGCAGATTGCCGCTGATCGAGGTCCATTGCGCGCCGTAGTCGTCGGTGCGGTACAGATACGGCCGGAAGTCGCCGCTGAAATGCCGATCGACCGCGATCAGCGCACTGCCCGGATGGTCCGCGGAGACGTCGATCGACTCGATCCGCCCCCACGGCGGCAGATCCGGAATGTTCCCCGTGACGTTGCTCCAGTGCTTGCCGCCGTCGCGGGTCAGCTGCACCAGTCCGTCGTCGGTGCCAACCCAGATGACGCGGGAATCCGACGGAGCCGGCGCGATGGTGAGGATCGCGTCGTAGTATTCGGCGCCGGAGTTGTCCTGAATGACCGGCCCGCCCGACGGTCCCTCCTTTGCCTTGTCGTCGCGGGTCAGATCGGGGCTGATCGCCCGCCACGTCCGGCCGCGATTGGTGCTCTCGAATACGACGTTGGCGCCGGCATAGAGCACCTTGGGATCGCGCGGGGAGACCGCGAAGGCCGCCTCCCACGCGAAGCGGTAGCGCGCGCCGTCGGCGCCCCGTCCGTTGTCGTCGCGCGGGTAGGGCTCGATATCGTGGATCTGCTCCTCCGAGCGGTTGTAGATGAAATACGCCCCGTTCTGCCCTTCGTTGTAGATCAGGTTCGGGTCATCGGCCGCCGGCATCCCGTAGATGCCGTCGTCACCGTTGAAGCCGTACCAGGCGCGGCTGGAGATGCCGCTCGGGTTCTTGCTCGCGCTCGGCCCGCACCAGGAATTGTTGTCTTGCAGGCCGCCGCAGACTTGGTAGAGCAATCCGCCGCCGACGGCCACGTGGTAGAACTGCTCGAGCGCGATATTATCGACGTACGCCCAGTGCTTGCCGTTGTCGAGGGACAGCGCGACACCGCCGTCATTGCCTTCGATGATGCGTCCGCTGCCGGTCGGATCGATCCAGATGGCGTGGTTGTCGACGTGGATGGACTTGGCGATGTGGCGCCAGGTACGCCCGCCGTTGACGGAGGCGAGCAGGTTCATCGACAGGGCGAACACGTGGTTCGGGTTCTTCGGATCGACCGCGATGTGCGAGAAATAGAACGGCCGCGAATCGATGCTCTGGTCCTTGCTCACCAAGGTCCAGCTCGCCCCCGCATCATCGGAGCGCCACAGCATGCCCTGGTGGCTGCCGATCACCGCATACACCACATTCGGCGCGCTCGGGGCGACGGCGAGCCCGATGCGCCCGAGCGGTCCGGCGGGCAGCCCGTGCCCCGACAGACGCGTCCAGGTCAGGCCGCCGTCGATCGACTTGTAGATCGCGTCCTGCGGACCGCCGTCGGAGTAGTGCCAGGGGGTGCGCCGGAAGCGGTACGTCGCCGCGTACACCACATTGGGGTTGCGCGGGTTCATGGCCATGTCCGAGATGCCCACGTCGGGACCGCCATACAGGACGCGCCGCCAGCTCTTGCCTCCGTCGCTGGTGCGGTATACGCCCCGCTCGCCGCTGTTCTTCCACGGATTGCCCATCGCCCCCACCAACACCGTATCGGTATGGTGCGGATCGATCAGGATACTCGAGATCTGCAGGGTGCGCCTCAGGCCGAGGTGGCGCCAATGCAGGCCGCCGTCGCTCGACTCGTACACGCCATCTCCGTAGGAGACGTCATTGCGGATATTGGCCTCACCCGTGCCGAGCCAGATCACGGCCGGATTGCGCGGATCGACCGCCAGCGCGCCGACCGAGGCGACCGGTCGATGCTGGAACAGCGCCTTCCAGGTCATGCCGCCATCCTCGGTCCGGAACACTCCGCCATCGGCCCCGCCGACGTAATACACCCGGGGATTGCCCGGGACGCCGGCCACGGCGGTGACCCGCCCGCCGGCGATCGCCGGACCGATCGAGCGAAAGTGAATCGCGCTGCTCACCGGCATGGGCAACCGCGTGCGGCCCTGATTGTTCTCCCGCTGGGGTCCGGCCTGCAATGCGAGCGCCAAGGGGCTCGCGAGCAGCATGAAGGCGGCCACGATACGGATCGGAGTTGAAGCTCTCATCGCAACCTCGCTTTACTTTGCGCAGCGGCGAGTTCAGCGCGTCGGTGCGCGGCAACGGCGAAAGGCGCTACTCTACCGGCGGGGATCGCCCGCCGCCAGCGACCGGCCGGCGCATCCGCCGCACGCGCACGGCGTTCCGTCGCGCTCGGTCGCGGGCCGAGACGGTCCTGCTATAGTGTTGAGACGTTGAAGGACGAACCGTGATCGGCATTGCATCCGCGCAGAAACCGCAGACCCCAGGTGCCGCGTGATCAGGCGGACCGGCCGGCCGTTCGCCGGCGCGTGCGGGTCCAGATCCCGCGCGCAAGCATCGCGAACGCGCACGGCGGCGCCTGAGCCACTGCGGCCGATCGGGAGGGCGCGGCGGTGAGATCCCCGACTCTCAAATGGCTCGACAGCCAGCGCGCCTGGTTGCGCAAGAAGCAACGCCACTTCGAGAGCAGGCTGCACACCCGCCTGTGGTTTCCGCACGTTCCGCTCGCCATCCTGGTCGGCTTCCAGGGCGTGTTGCACATTCTGATGGCGCTCGGCTCGCTGCGCTCGATGATGCGGCTGCTCGCCACCCCCTCACTGGCCACGCTCGCCGGCGGAGTCGGCATCCTGCGGATCGGCGATGCCTCGCACATCGCCATCGGCGTGCTGCTGGTGCTGGTGGCGTTCGGCATGCTGTGGCGCTCGCGCCTCGCCTGGGTGATGGCGTTCATGCTCACCCTGGCGATGGTGGCGCTGGAATTCTCGCCCCTCACGCGCGCCTCCCGGCCGCTGGAGATCTTCAGCGTCCTGCAGCTGCTGCTGCTGCTGGCCGCGCGGCGCTCGTTCGTGCGCGCCAGCCTCGCCACCGCCACGCTGTTCGCGCTCACCGCCGTGATGCTCACGCTCGGCTACGGCTCGTTCGGCGCCATGTTTCTCGGCGACGGATTCCAGCCGCACATCACCTCGTACACCAACGCGGCCTATTTCGCCGTCGAGACGATGTCGACCGTCGGCTACGGCGACATCACGCCGGTGACGCGCGACGCGCGGGTGTTCACGATGTCGCTGATCGCCCTCGGACTGGGTGTATTCGCCACGGCCCTGCCGGCCATTGCCGCCCCGCTGATCGACAAGCGGCTGATGAATTTTCTGCAACCGCGGAGGAAATCCAAGATGAAGCGCGTCGCGCATATCATCGTCGTGGGCGACGGCGCGCTCGCCCGGGACTCGGTCCGGGCGCTCGTGGCCCGCGGCCTGATCGTCACCCATATCGTTGCCGAGAAACCGGCCACGGACGAGGAGTTGACCGAGGACATCGTGGTCGGCGACGGCAGCGATACCAACGTCCTGAGCGGCGCCGGCGTCGAGACGGCGCGTGCCGTGCTCGCACTCAGCAAGGACGATTCGTACAACGCGTTCGTGGTGCTCGCCGCCAAGGAAATGAATGCCGAGCTGCGCACCGTCGCGGCCGTCAGCGATACCCGCAACACCGGCCGCGTCGCGCGTACCCATCCCGACGTGCTCTTGACGCTGCCGCTGCTCGGCGGCGAGCTGCTCGCGATGGCCCTGAGCGGCGAGGAGATCCGAACCGACGCGCTGATCGCTCAGCTGCTGAAGCTCGGGTAGCCGCGCATCACAGAGCACCGACCGCGTAAGCCAGGCGTAGCCGGTCAAGCGCCGCATCGAGCGTTGCGTCGTCATAATTGCGCTCGGCCTCGGCGCGCAGGGTCACGGCCTCGAGCACCTGCGTGTTCGAGGCCAGTCCCACCCCGTACATTTCGCGCGAGATGCGCAGATTCTCGGCAGCCTGCGCCGTCGCGGCCCGCGATGCCTCGATCCGCGCGCGCGCGGCGGCGAGCTGCAGCCAGGCGGCGCGGACGGCGAGCTCGATCCGCGAGCGCACGTCGGCGAGACGCTGCCGCTCGGCACGGCTGCGCGCCTGCAGCGCGTCCGCCTTGTTCGCCGCCGCCCCGCCGTCGAACAGCTTCCAGGTGAATCCCACTCCAACCATCGAGAAATTCTGGTGATTGAGAATCTGGTTGTCGAAGTGAGTGTAGCCGCCGATCGCGGCGATGTGCGGCAGGCGACTCGCGTTGGCGACACGGGCGCGGGCCGAGAGCGCCGCGGCCCGCGCGCCGAGCGCCTGCAGCTCCTGACGCGAGTGCAGCGCCCGCGCGAGCAATGCCGCAAGCGGCAGATTGTCGACGGGGAACACCGGCAGCCTCGGATCCAGGTGCGGCACCCGCCCGAGCGGCTCGCCGAGCAGCCGGTCGTAGGCGGCCTGGGCGAGTGCGAGCGCATTGCCCGCCGAGACTTGCTGCTCGCGCGCATTCGCCAGCGCCACGCGCGCGGCCAGCAGGTCACTCTTGGCGACCACCTGCCGCACGTACTTCGCCCGCACATCGCGCACGTGCGCTGCGAGGCTGGCGACGCTTGCCCGCGCCACACCGAGCGCACGTTGGGCGCGCAACACCGTCACATACGCTTCGGCGACCTCGATCTTCACGTCTGCACTCACGGCGCGTTCCGTAGCTGACGCACCCTTCAGACCCGCGCGCGCCGCCTCGATGCCGTTGCGAATCGCGCCGCCGCTGTACAGCGGCACGCGCACCTGCACCGATGCACTGACGTACTGGTCATTCTTGAAGATCGGTCCGGAGCGGAACGTCGACACCGGCGTCACGATGTCCAGCTCCGGTGTCTGCCCCAAGCGGGTGTAGCTCGCCTGGCTCTCGATGCTCGGCCAGCGACCGTCGCGGGCGGCCTTCGCACTGTAGCGCGCCGCCTGTACGTCATCGGCGGCCGCGGCCAGCGTCCGGTCGTGTGCCGCCGCCAGTCGCCATGCCTGCTCGAGCGTCTGGGCCCGAGCCTGCATGGACAGAGCGGCCGCCGCGCCGAGCACCGCGACAGCAAGACCGCCGCGCAGGACCTTCATGACTGCATTTCCTTCACTGCGTGGATGTCGAGCGCCTTGAGCACGCAACGCGCATTGACCGGCGTGGCCGAGCCGCCGCACACCTTGCGCCCCCGATACGCGCACCGCACGCCCCCAAGCCCTGCGCCGACGATGCCTACGTGTGCCATGACAGACCTCTGCGGAGAGACTCTCCGCCGGGAGTGACGGACCGCACCGCCGCGAACAGACGCCCGTCACTCATGGGGCGCCCGCCGCGTTCGCGCGCGCCGTGCGCGCTTCTCTGCGCTTCAGGTAAACGTAGTAGAGGATGGGAATCACGACGAGTGTCAGCAATGTCGAGACGAAGATGCCGAACAGCAGCGAGATCGCCAGTCCGTTGAAGATCGGATCGGACAGGATGAAGAACGCGCCCAGCATGGCGGCCACAGCCGTGAGCACGATCGGCTTGGCGCGAATCGCACCGGCGCGCACCACCGCTTCCTCCAGGGGATAGCCCGCGCGCACCGCGCCGTCGATGAAGTCGACCAGCAGAATCGAGTTGCGCACGATGATGCCGGCCAGCGCGATCATGCCGATCATGGAGGTCGCCGTGAACTGATCGTGAAGCAGCGCATGCCCGGGCATCACCCCGATGATGGTGAGCGGGATCGGCGCCATGATGATGAACGGCACGATGTACGAGCCGAACTGCGCCACGATCAGCAGGTAGATCAGCACCAGCCCCGCGGCATAGGCGATCCCCATGTCACGGAAGGTCTCGTAGGTGACCTGCCATTCACCGCTCCACTTCACCGCGAAGCGGTTGGGATTGGCGGGTACGCTGATGAAACGCTGCTCGAGGCTCTGGCCGGCGACCTTCAGATGACGCAGCTTCGCGGCGATATCGAACATGCCATACAGAGGGCTGTCCAGCGGACCGGCCATGTCTCCCATCACATAGGTCACCGGCAGGAGATCCTTCTGATAGATCGCGCCGTCCCACGTGTTCTTGCGAACCCGCACGATCTCCGAGAGCGGCACGAGCGCTCCATCGGCGGCCCGGACCCGCAGGGCAAGCACCTGGCTGATCCTCGCCTGGTTGGCCGGAGAGAGCTCGAGCTTCACGGGAATCAAGTGTCGTTCCCGTCCGATATGCACGTACGTGGCGTCATAGCCCGAGAGCGCCATGGAGAGCGTCCGGGCGATCTGTGCCTGGGACACCCCGAGCAGCGCGGCCTTCTGCCGATCGACGGCGACGACCAGGCGCCGGGCTCTCGCGTCGACGGTGTCGTAGGTATCGACGATGTGAGGCGTGCTGTCGAACACCTTGCGGATCTGCAGCGCGAGCCGTCGCTGCGCGGCGTAGCTGGGGCCGAAAATCTCCGCGACGATGGGCGCCTGCACCGGCGGCCCCGGGGGCACCTCCACCACCTGGATATCCGCCCCGAATCGGCGCGCCACCCGCGCCAGCGCCGGGCGCACCGCAAGCGCGATCTGATGGCTCTGCAGACTCCGCTCGCTCTTCGGAACCAGCTCCACCGCGACTTCCCCGTAGCGCGGTCCCCGCCGCAGGTAGTATTGGCGCACCAGGCCATTGAAGTTCACCGGCGCGTGAGTGCCCGCATAGACCTGGTAGTCGCTCACCTGCTTCACCCGCGCAATCACCTGTGCCAGCTCGTTGAGCACGTGCGCGGTGGTCTCCACGGTGGTGCCGACCGGCATCTCCACCACCACCTCGAACTCCGACATGTTGTCGAAGGGCAGCATCTTGAATACCACCGACTCGGTCAGCGCCAGGCTCAACGCCGCCAGGATCGCCAGGCCGATGGCCGCGTACAGCCAACGGCGGCGCCGGCGTCCGTCCGAGCCCGCGAGAAAGGGACCGACCACACGCTGGAACAGGGGCAGCAGCGGCATCTGCTGCCGGTGCTCGGTGGCCTCGATGTGACGGCCGCCGAGCAGCTTGCGGCACAGCCAGGGCGTGAACATGAGGGCCACGGCGAGCGAGATCAGCATCCCCGAGCTGGCGTTGATCGGGATGGGGCTCATGTACGGGCCCATCATGCCGCCGACGAACGCCATCGGCAGCAGCGCCGCAATCACCGTGAGCGTGGCGAGAATGGTCGGTCCCCCGACCTCGTCGACCGCCACCGGGATGATGTCGCTCAGCGTGCCGCCGCCGAGGCGCATGTGCCGGTGAACGTTCTCCACCACCACGATCGCATCGTCGACCAGGATGCCGATCGAGAAGATCAGCGCGAACAACGATACCCGGTTGATCGTGAATCCCCACGCCCAGGATGCGAACAATGTCGCCATCAGCGTGACACCCACCGCCGCCCCGACCACGAGCGCCTCGCGCCGACCCATGGCGAGCATGACGAGCAGGACGACCGAGAGCGTGGCCTCGATCAGCTTCTCGATGAGCTTCATCGCCTTCTGATCGGCGATGTGTCCGTAATTTCGGGTAACAGTGACGTGCACGCCCGCGGGAATGTACGTGCCGCGCAGCTGGTGCAGGCGGCGGATCACCCCGGCGGCGACGGTGCCGGCGTTGGTGCCGGTCTTCTTGGCGATGGCGATGGTCACCGCCGGTGCATAACTGACTGCGGGCAGGTCGCGCCGGGCGGCGCCCGGACCGGTACCGAACCACACGTAGGAATGCGGCGCATCGGGCTCGAAGGCGACGTCGGCGACGTCCGAGAGATACACCGGCCGTCCATCGTGCATGCCGATCACCAGATTGGCCACCTCATCGCGGTCGGCCAGGAACTGCCCGGCCTGGACCGGCACCACCCTGTTGTCACCGATGAGCGAGCCGGCCTGCAGCGTCAGGTTTGCGGCCTGCAGCGAGTGCATGATCTCACCCGCGTCAAGTCCGTAGGCGGCGAGCTTGCCGGGCTCGAGACGGACCCGCACGATGCTGCGCGGCGCTCCGATCGTGTGGACCCTGCGGGTGCCCGGCACCCGCTGCAGCTGGGTCTCGATGGCGTGCGCCACCTGACCGAGCTGGTAGGAGCCGTGGTTCGGGTCCTTCGTCCAGAGCGTCAACGTCATGATGGGCACGTCGGCGATGCCCATCGGCCGCACGAGCGGCCTCAGGATGCCCGAGTTGGGGGGCCACAGGTCGCGATGCGAATAGATCGCATTGTAGAGGCGCACGATGGCGGTGGTGCGCGGCTGGCCGACCCGGTATTGGACGGTGACGACGGCGAGCCCCGGGCGTGAGACGGCGTAGATGTGCTTGATGCCCCGGATCTCGCCCAACACCTGCTCCAGGGGCGTGGCGACCTGCCGTTCCACCTGCTGCGAAGATGCCCCCGGAAAGGGGACGAACACATTGGCGAAGGTGACATTGATGTCAGGATCTTCCTGACGGGGGGTGACGGCCAGCGCGAACAGCCCCACGACCACGGCCACGATCGCGATCAGCGGCGTGATCTGATTGTGCAGGAAGCGCCGGGCGAGCCGCCCGCTGAATCCGAGCTCCGTGCTCACTGCGCGCTCCCGGTGAGCACCGGGAACGGCTCGAGCCGGCGCATGGCCGCGAGTGGATTGAGCGCGACCCGTTCGCCGGCGGTCAGTCCCGAGAGGACCTCCACCTGCCCGCCGACCCTGCGGCCGAGCCTGACCTGCTGCAGCAGCGTGTTTCCGCTCGGCTGCACCAGGTACACGGCGGTCACCGCGCTGCGACGCACGACGACGCCGGCCGGCACGAGCAACTCGGTACGCCGGCCCGTGGGGAAACGCACGCGCACCACCATGCCCGGAAACAGCCCGGGCACCGGCTGGGGCAATGACACACGCACCGGAAACGCGTTGGAGCCGGCGGCGGCCTGAGGGTATACCGTGACGCGAGCCGCTTCGATCGAGTGGCCGCCGAAGCTCACCGTGGCCTTGCCCAGTCGCCTGATCGTGCCGGCAATCGACTGCGGCACGCTCGCCACCACGCGCAGACGCGTCAGCGACGCCACCCGCATCAGCGGCGTCCCCGGCGAAACCGCCTCGCCGACTTCCACGCTGCGCGCGGTCACCACGCTGGCGTAGGGAGCGCGGATCTCGGTGTAAGCAACTCCCTCGGCCGCGGCGGCGACCGCGGCGCGCGCCGCGTTGAGCGCAGCGACCGCGGCGTCGCGCGCGGCGGTCACCTGATCGAAGTCCGCTTTGGGTACGACCCGCTGCACGTACAGGGCTCGGATGCGCCGATAGCGCTTGTCGGCTTCCGTGGCCCGCGCCCGGGCCGCATGCAGCGCGGCACGCGCCCGACCCAGATCGGCGCGCTGGATCGTGGCGCGCAGCCGGAGCAACAGCGCGCCGGCCGGCACGAAATCATCGACGTCGCGGTAGATCGCCACGACACGTCCGCTGGTCTGAGCGGTCAACGTCGCGCGATCGACCGCCTGCACGATCCCGTCGAAACTACGTTCGGCAACGCTGCTGCGCGGCTCCACGCGCAGCGCGGCCAGCGGCGCGCCCGCGACGCGCGCCGGCGGAGCGTGCCGCGAGGCACACCCGTCCAGCCCCCCGGCCAGCACGCACGCGCCAACCAGGGCCCAGCATCCCGCTCGTCGCACGACCGCCCGCTCCGGCTCAGAACGCCGCGCCCGGCTTGACGCCGAGATGCTTGAGCATGCGCGCGAGCGGGCAGAAACCGGTGAACGCCGCCTGAAGCATGTTCGCCCCGATGAAGGCCGGCAGGAGCAGCCACCAGGAGCTGACCAGCCAGGCGAGCAACAGTCCAAGCAACACGAGGCTGCCGGCGAAGGCGAATACGACCCGATCGATTGTCATGGCTTTCTCCCGAGCGCGGTCCCGGAGTGCATCCGGGCAGGCGCGATGGCGGTCAGTATATTAGTAATTACTAATTTAGCAAGTAGCGGTTTCAAGAGTGGTGGATTACACTCGCTCCATCATGATGACCGGGCAACCGATCCCACCGAGGAGCCCCAGGCGGCCGGTACGCGCCGGCACGCTCGCGCGCGTCGCCCGCGACCTGCAGCCGCACTGCCAGGAGGCGGTCGGCGTCTTGCGGGCACTCGCCAACGAGCAGCGCTTGATGATCCTGTGTCACCTGGTGCCGGCGCCTCTGTCGGTCGGTCAGCTCAATGAGCGCGTGCCGCTCAGTCAGTCCGCGCTCTCCCAGCACCTCGCGGTGCTGCGCAATGCCGCAATGGTGCGCACCGAACGCCAGTCGCAAACGGTTTATTACTCCCTGGCCCCCGGCTTCGTCACGCGCCTGCTCGCCGTATTGCACGATGAATTTTGCAGCCTCTGACCCCCCGTGCTTCAATACGCGATTCCCACGTCGGACTTTCGCGAATCTCATGCCTTCATTGTTCGAGCCGCTACAGCTCGGTGAGCTGACCCTCCCCAATCGCATCGTCATGGCGCCCCTGACCCGCAGTCGAGCCGGCGGCGAGCGAGTGCCCAATGCGCTGATGCGCGAGTACTACCGGCAGCGCGCCTCGGCCGGCCTGATCCTCTCGGAGGCCACCGTGGTGACCCCTCAAGGTGTCGGATACGCTGATACGCCCGGCATTTGGTCCGACGAGCAGATCGAGGGCTGGCGGCACGTGACCCGCGCGGTGCACCAGGAGGGCGGGCGCATGTTCCTGCAGCTGTGGCACGTCGGGCGGATCTCGCACCCGCTGTTCCTCGACGGTGCGCTGCCGGTCGCACCCAGCGCCATTGCTCCGGAAGGCAATGTCAGCCTGGTCACGCCGAAGCAACCGTACGTGGTGCCGCGCGCGCTCGCGCGCGAAGAAATACCCGAGGTCATTGCGGCATTCACCCGCGGCGCAGAGAACGCCCAGCGTGCGGGCTTCGACGGAGTGGAAATACACGGCGCCAACGGCTACCTGCTCGATCAGTTTCTGCAGGATCGCGCGAACCGCCGCACGGACGATTACGGCGGCTCGGTGGAGAACCGCGCAAGACTGCTGTTGGAGGTGACGGACGCGGCGATCGCCATCTGGGGGCCCGGACGGGTCGGCGTGCACATCGCGCCGCGGGGTGACACGCATTCCATGGGGGATTCGGACCGTGCCGCGACATTCGGACATGTGGCGCGTGAGCTGGCCCGGCGTCGCATCGCATTCCTGTTCGCGCGCGAGCACTTGGAAGGCGAGCGGATCGGCCCACAGCTGAAGCGCTCGTTCAGCGGCGTTTACATCGCCAACGAACGGCTCGACCGCGAGGCCGCCGAGCAACTGCTGCGGCGCGGCGAGGCCGACGCGGTGGCCTTCGGCAAGCTGTTCATCGCCAATCCGGATCTGGTCGATCGACTGCGCGGCGCCGCGCCGCTCAACGATCCGCGCCCCGAATACTTCTATCATGGCGGCCCGGCCGGCTATACCGACTACCCGACGCTGCCGGCCGCGGCGCAATCGGCCCGCGGCTAGAGGCGCTCAGGCTCCGAAGCGAAAGCAGGAATAGGCCTTGGCGCCGATCATGCCGCGAAAGTCGGCACGTCCCGGATCGTCGCCGGCGGCACCCACGGCCACCATCAGCGGAATGAGGTGCTCGGCGCGCGGATGACAGGCCCGCGCGTCAGGAGCCGAGCGCCAGTCGATCAGCCGTGTGCGCCGGACGGCCGGCGCAACACCCGTCGCCGTCTCGTTGAGCCACTCGTCGAATGCGACCGAGCCCCCCTCCCCTCCGGCGAAGATCGCGCGCAGGTTGTGATAGCTGCTGCCGCTGCCGATGATGAGCACGTTCTCGGCGCGCAGCGGCGCGAGCGCCGCACCGATGGCCAGGTGCCGGGCGGGATCCAGATCATGCGCCAGCGAAAGCGTCACCACGGGAATGCGCGCCTCGGGATCGATGATCAGCATCGGCACGAACACGCCATGATCGAAGCCGCGCGCCGGGTCGGTGGCGGCCGCGCAGCCCGCAGCCCGCAGCAGCGTCACGACGCGCTCGGCGAGCTCCGGTGAACCCGGCGCACCGTAGCGCAGCCGATAGGTGTGCGGTGGAAATCCATAGTAGTCGAACAGCATCTGCGGCGCGGGTGCGGTGCCGACCGTCGGCACGCCGGCTTCCCAATGCGCCGAAACCATGACGATTGCGCGCGGCGGCGCCGGCAGGCTGGCCATCAGGCCGGCCAGATAGGCGCGCAGGCCGTCATAGGCACGCGGCCCGAACGGCTCGGGGAACTCCATCCAGAAACAGGGTCCGCCTCCATGGGTGAGGTAGATCGACGGCTGGCGCGCGAGGCTCGACATGGGTTTCTCCGCCTGATCGAGCGCCATGCTAGCATTCTCGGCGCGATGAGCCAGGAGTTCGGCAAGCACATGCCGGCGGCAGATCTCCCGATCCGGCCCGGAGAGCCGGTGCGGCTCTCGGCGCGGGTCTGGCGTGTCACCTGCGGCAATGCCGGGGTAATGACCGGCCCGGGCACGAACAGCTACCTGGTCGGCGTGGCGGACGAGTGGACAGTGATCGATCCGGGCCCGGCCGATGCGCAGCACTTGCAGGCTCTGCAGGCCCTCGCCGCGGCGCCCATCCGTCGCATCCTCGTCACTCATACCCACCCCGACCACTCGCCCGGGGCGGCCGTGTTGCAGAAGCGGACGGGGGCCCGCCTGCTCGGGCGAGCGAACATGAACGCGCGCGGCCAGGATCCCACCTTCGTTCCGGAACGCGAGCTCGCCGATGGCGAGCGGATCGCGCTCGGGCCCGGGACGGCGCTGCGCGTCATTCACACGCCGGGTCACGCCTCGAATCATCTGTGCTACTTGCTCGAGCCGGAACGCCTGCTGTTCACCGGCGATCACATCATCCAGGGCTCGACCGTGGTCATCGATCCGCCCGACGGCGACATGGCGCACTACGTCACGTCGCTCGAGCGATTGTTGCGCGAGGATCTGGCGGCGCTGGCGCCCGGTCACGGTACGGTGATCGCTCGCCCCCACGACGCGCTGCGCGCCCTCATTGCCCACCGGCTGCGGCGCGAGGCGCGGGTACTCGCCGCACTGCGCGGCGGGCGGCCCGCCGACCTGACAACACTCGTCGCGCAGGTGTACGTCGATGTGCCTCCCGCGCTGCATCGCCTCGCCGCGCGCTCATTGCTCGCGCATCTGCTGAAGCTGCAGGCCGACGGCCGTGCGCACCAGACTCGGGGGTACTGGAGCGCCTGAGCCCCGGGGTCCGCCGCGCCGCCCCTCAGGGCGCCGCCGCGGTACGCGAGCGTCCCGAGAGGAGCCCGATGATGACCGGCATGACGAGCAGCACCAGAGGCAGCTGCAGAAGCGCGCCGGCGATGATCGCGATGGCGAGCGGCTGCAACATCTGGTCGCCCGAGCCGCTGATCGCCGCCCCCAGCGGCAGCAGCGCCAGGATCATGGCGAGCGTGCTCATGGTGATCGGCCGCAGCCGGTTGCGGGCCGCCTCGTAGATCGCCTGCTGCGGCCGCATCGTCTTGCGCAGCTCCTGATACTCGGAGATCAGGAAGATCGCCATCTCCGTGGAGATTCCGATGATCATCACCATGCCCATCATGGCCGTGATGTTGAGCTCCACGCCGGTCAGCCACAGGCCGATGAACACCGCGCCGGTCGAGAACAGCGAGCTTGCAATGACGACCACCGGCAGCGAGAAGCGCTCGTACAGGAACAGCAGCAGGATCAACTCCGCGATGAGCGCCGCGGCGAACACCTTGATCATCCCGCGCACCGCCGCCTGCTCCTGCTTGTACTGCCCGCCGAGGGTGTAATAGATCCCGCGCGGAATCATCCCCGGGCGCGCCAGTACACGCTGCACCGCCGTGATCGCCGCACCGAGGCTGCCGCCGTCTCTGATGCGCGCGGTCACGGGCACGATCTGCGCGAGATTGTTGCGGGTGAGACGGGGCTGTCCGGCGACGAACTTGACCCGCGCCACGGTGGAGAGCCGCATGATCCGCCCGTCCGGCGCGCGAATGGGGAGATTCCCGAGCTCGTTCCGATAGATCTGCTTCTGCGGCGTATCGAGCCAGAGCCGCACGCCGACGTTGCGGACGGTCGCGAGATACCGGGTCACGACCGAGCCGTACAGATAGTGATGCAGCTGGCTCGCCACCTCCTGCGCCGTCACGCCCTCCATCGCCGCCGCCGCGCGCTTGACGTGGATCTCCAGCGCATCGCCCGCCGGGACCAACCCGCTGTCGACCGAGGTCGGCTGAATGTCTCGAACCTTGGCGATCGCCGCGGCCACCCGCAGGGCAACCGCGGGCAGCAACGCCGGATTCTGGGCCGTGAGGTCGATCACCACCGGCTGCGGGCGTCCGACCAGATCGCCGATCATGTCGCTCATCAGCTGCGCAGTGTCGAAGTGGACTCCGGGCACCTGCGCGGAGATCTTGCGCGAGATCTCGTCCATCACCGCCCAGATGTCCGGCCGCTTCGCGGCGGGAATGAGCCGCACGAAGAAATCGCCCTCGTACGTCGCATTCAGGTCACCCCCGAGCCCGGCGCCCGTGCGCCGCGAGAAGCTCTCCACGTAGGGATCCTTCTCCAGGATCGACTCGATCTCGAGCAGCTCGCGGTTGGACTCGGCCAGGGAGGTCCCGGGCTTCGTGTGGTAATTGAGCACGAAACCGCCCTCGTCCATTCTCGGCATGAAGCCGGTGGCCACATGCGTGTAGGCGAAAAACCCCATGGCCAGCAGCACCACGATCCCCGGCGCCAGCCACAGCGGCCGATCGAGCAGCTTGTTCAGGATCCGGCGATGGCCACGCACGAACCAGGTCTCCCGGCCGTGAGCGGGATCCTTGAACGTCTTGAAATCAATGAAGCTGCGGGCCAGCAGCGGTACGGTGAAGGCCGTCAGCAGCAGCGAAATGATGAGCGCCGAGGCTACCGTTAGGGAGAGGAACTTGAAGAACGCTCCGGTAACGCCCGAGAGAAAGGCGAGCGGGATGAAGATGATGGTGGTCGCCAGGCTGGAGCCGAGCAATGGACCGAAGAATTCCTTGGCGGCCTGCAGGACCGTGGCCTGCGGGTTCACGATATGGGGCAGGCCCGTGCGGCGCGCGATGTGCTCGACCATGACGATCACGTCGTCGATCATCAACCCGATCGCCGCGGCGATGCCGCCCAGGGTCATGATGTTCAGCGTCATGCCGAGCAGCGACAGCAGCAGCACCGTGATCAGCACCGACAGCGGCACCACGATCATGGCCACCATCGTCACGCGCCAGTTGCGCAGGAACGCCAACAGGACGATGCCGGCGAAGACCAGGCCGATCAGGATCGCCTCCTCGAGCGCCGACACCGAGGAGCGCACCAGCTGCGTCTGGTCGTACCACTCGTCCAGATGGATGGCCGGCGGCTCGGTACGCATGAACGCCGCGAGCTTGCGCTTGACCTCCTGGGCGAGCCTCAGGGAATCGGCGGAGCTTTGTTGATAGACATTGATGTTCACGCCCGGGTGGCCGTTGTCATCGACAATCAGCCACCTCGGCACCGACCCCATGGTGATCGTGGCGATCTGCCCGAGGCGCACGACACCGTCGGGGCCTGCGCGCAGCGCGACGTTGCGCACCGAAGCAATGGAGTGGAAAGCGTTGTTGCTGATCGCGAGATACAGCAAGTCGTTGTCTTCCAGCCGCCCGATCCCGCGAATGACGTTGGTCTGCGCGAGCGCCCGGGAGACCTGTGTCAGCGTCAGGCCGTAGGCGGACAGCTCACGCGGATTGACGCGGACTTCCACCTCCGGGGTCGATCCCCCGAGCACACCCACCTTGCGCACGCCGGCGATGCCGGTGAGCAGGGGCGCGATCTGATATTTCGCCAGGCGCCTGAGAGCCGCGTACGACACCGTGTTCGAGGTCAGCGAGTAGGAGACGAACGGCATCAGGATGAACGGGCTCATCCTGATCACGATATACGTGGTGCCCTTCGGCAGCGCCGGCGACTCCTGGGCGAAGGCGGCGTCGACCCTGAGCACCGCCTGCTTCATGTTGGTGCCCCAGGGGAAGTCGACGAAGATCTGCGCCGATCCCCGCGAGGTGGTCGAGCTGACGTCCACGGCGCCCGGCACGGCCCTGGCCACGCGCTCCAGCGGCTCGGTCACATCGATCAACATCTGCCGCGGCGGCACGTGTCCGCTGCTCACCTCGACGCGGATACGCGGAAAACTGGTGACCGGAAAGAGCCCCACGGGTATGACGATCCACGCGAAAACGCCCGCCAAGCCCAAAGCGAACGCGATCGTCAGCAACGAGCGCCGATGGCGCTCGATCCAATCGGTAAAAGTCACCGACCCGCTCCATGCGGGCGCGGATCGGCCAGCCGGACTCGCATGCCGTTGCTCAGCTGGTGATTACCCGTCAACACCAGCGGCGCGCGCGCGATGAGCGGCCCGGTGATGACATTGCGGTCACCAAGGGAATCGATGATACGCACGCGCACCTCGTGCGCAATCCGATCGACGGCTTGCACGACATACGTCGCGCCGCTGCTGTTGACCAGAATGGCGTCATGGGGCACGACGTAACCGCGCACCTCGCGTGTCGTGATCGCCGCCTCGGCCAACTCCCCGGGCATGAACTGCCCCGGGGGCAGCGCGATCTCGATCGGCACCAGCCCGGAGCCGGACAGGGCCACCTCCCCGCGCAGCACCACCCGCCCGGCCACCGATCGATGCCCGCCGATCAGCGTGACGCGCGCCTTGTCGCCGGCGTTGATTTCCCCCGCCTGGACGGGCACCACCCCGGCGGTCAGCACCAGTTCGCGCGGCGCGGCCAGATCCAGCAGAGGCGAGCCCTGCGTGACGATCGCGCCGGGGCTGGCCGTGAGCGCGGTCACGATGGCGGCGAACGGCGCACGAACGACATTCGAGCCCGAGGCCCCCAGCGACTGGAAGGCCAGCAGCTGCGCACGCGCATCGGTCGCCGACTTCTCGGCGTCCGCCAGCTGTTGCGCGGTCGCCAGGCGCTCGGCGACGAGCTTGCGCGTGCTGGTCAGCAGATGCCGCGCCACGGCCAGGGCGGATTGCGCCTGCGCATATGCGGCGGCGGTCTGCGGACTCGGCATCAGGCGCACGAGCGGCGCGCCCCGGGAGACCGCCTCGCCGAGACGCACATAGACCTTGCCCACGACCGCCGACACCGGCGCCATGAGGGTCTTGCGGCCCGTGCTGCTCGGGCCCACGGTGCCGTAAGCGATGACCTGGTGCCGCAGGGCGCCCTCCTTCAATGGCGCCAGCGTGACCAGCACGCTCGGCGTCACCGGGGCGCGTGCGGCATGGACCAGCGGCAATGCGCCGAAGAGGCCGAGCCCGAGGCAGGCGGCGTGGGCAATGGATCGACGGCTCATCGTTACAGTGTCCTCGGGTGTGCGGGCGGGACCATGCGGATTCGCGGCAGCCCGAGCCCCAGATCGACGGTGAGGGCCACGCGCGCCTCTCCCAGCGACAGCTCGAGCGCCTGGGCCTCGATCCGGCGCTCCAGGGCGGTGGTCTCGTAGTCGACGAGGGAGCGCTGATCCAGATTCTCCTGCGCATAGGCCTTGCGGGCGGCTCTCGACATCGCCTCGTCCACCCGCGCCGCGCGGCGCGCGCGCCCGAGGTCGCCGGTCAGCTGGCGAATCCGCGCCGCCAGACCTCGCGCCATCCCCACCGCCTGATCGAGCCGCGACTGATACTGCTCATGCAGCAGCCGGCGCGTGGCGCGCGCCTCCGCGATCTGTCCCTGGTTGCGGTTGAAGATCGGCAGATCGAAGGCGGCGGTGGGACCGGCATTGCGGGTGTTGGTATTGTCCTGATCCCACTCGCCCCCCAGCGTCAGGAGGGGAAATTGCCCCATGATCGCCGTGCGCACATTCTCGTCCGCCGAGCGGTACCCCAGCCTGAGCGCCACCAGGTCGGGACGACGCTCGGGCAAGCGGCCGATCTCGGACTTCAGCGAGGACGGCATCGGCGGCAGCACGGGCGTGGCGATGGCGAAGCGCACCCCCGGGGCCAGTCCGAGCAATGCGTCGAGGTCCTGCCAGCCCCGCAGTTGCGTGAGATTGGCCGTGTCCAGGAATTGTTCCGCGGAAGCCTGGGCGGCGAGCAACGGCGCCAGCGCCGCAAGACCGAGAATGCGGGCCTTGGTGGCGGAGCGAACCGCGCGCACTTCCCGATCCAGCAGTCCGAGCTCGCGTCGCGCGAGATTGACCGAGCGGCCGCCCCAATAAAGATTGAGCGCGAGCAGTCGCGCCTGCTGGGCGACCTGCCACTCTCGCCAGAGCAGATCCGCGTCCACCTGACCCAGCGCGAAGTGCGCCGATTCCACACGAGTGTGATAGGTCAGGATGGCTCGCACGTTCTCCGTGAGGATGGCCGTCCAGGACGGAGCGACGCCGGACGACACCAGCGGCTCGAAGGTCAGGCTGGCCATCGGGTTCGGCAGCAGGGAGGCCTGCAGCAGACCGGCTTGGGCGAGACCCCGCTCGCCCCGCTGCGAGCGCAGCGCGGGGTCGTTGAGCACCGCAAGCAGCCCGATGTCATTCAGCGAGAGCGCTCTGGAGAGATCGATCCGCCTCGGGCGAGCGCCCGCGCGCATCGGCGGCACCGTGGCGCGCAACAGCGACAGTCGTGGCGCGAGATCCGGCCCGCGCGCAAGCGGCAGGGCGTGATACGTCGCGCAGCCACCGAGAAGCGCGGCGGCGGCGCAGACGGCTACCCGTACCAGGGACCTGAAGGCGGCGAGGTCCGGCCGCACGCCGCGCGGGCCGCTAGAATACCGTCGGGCCGGACTCGGGCCGCAACTGCCAATCCGAGACATGGGTCGTCTGTCTCTCCTCAAAATCATGTGAATAGCCTCTCGGGCGCAGGCGACCCTCAGGCTGGCGCCACACCTTGGCAGGCATTGCTGACCAAGTCCTGACGAGCGGCACGAGTCCAGAGTGCGGATAATACCCAGTAAAGTGTGCCTCCGGCACAGCCCGCGTAAAGGCCATGAGAGTACTGCTGGTCGAAGATCACCAGGCCATCCGCGAGATGATCGCCGATCATCTGCGCGAGCGTGGTTTTGCCGTCGACGCGGTCGGCCGCGGCGAGCAGGCGCTCGCCGCGGCGCGCATTGCGCCCATCGACGCCGTGGTGCTGGATCTCGGCCTGCCCGACACTGACGGCATTCAGCTGCTCGCGGCGTTACGCGCCCTGCATGCCGAGGTACCGGCCATCGTCGTGACGGCGCGTGACGGACTCGATGATCGGCTGTTGGGCCTGAATTCAGGCGCCGACGATTACATCGTCAAGCCATTCAATCTCCTCGAGCTGGAAGCGCGCCTGCGCGCCGTGTTGCGCCGCGTCGGCAGCCGGCGCGACAGCTGCTACACGCTGGGAGGCGTGACGTTCGACACCGTCACGCGCGAGGCCACCGCGTTCGGCCGACCGCTCGATCTGACTCGACGGGAAGCCGCGCTGCTCGAGGAGCTGTTGCGGATGCCGGGCCAAGTCATCACCAAGGATCTGCTCGAAGACCGTCTCTACGCCTTGGAGGATGCCGGCAGCGCCAATGCCCTCGAAGCCGCCGTGTCGCGCCTGCGGCGCAAGCTGGCCGGCGCACAGGTACCGCTGTCCATCGAGACCAAATGGGGCATCGGCTACCGGCTGGTCGAGGCCGCGGCGCGATGAGGCGCCCGCACAGTCTGAGGCTGCGGCTGCTCGGCGTCATGTTCGCGCTGTTCACGCTCGGGCTCGGCGCCTCGTTCGCCGAGTACCGCTTCGAGGTGCACAACATCATCGCGGGCCTGCACGCAAGAACGCTGCAGAACCAGGCGCGTGAGCTCACCGACGCGGTCCGCGTCGCTCCCGGCGGCGCGCTCAGCCTGCACCTGCGCGCCGACTGGCGGCGCGTGTATGCCGATCCGTCGCGACAGTTCACCTTCACCGTGTTCGGCCCCGATCACCGCCCTCGCGCGTGGTCGGCGAACCTCTCGCGCCCTCTGCCCTACATCCCGGTGGCCGCCCGCGGCGGCGTGAGCCCCGTGGAATTCATCGGCGTGGGCGCCAACAAGAAACCCATCGTCGCGGCCCGCGCGGCGGATGGAACCACCGTGGTCGTCGCGCGGCGCGGGATGAGCCGCGGCACATTTGTCGACAGTCTGTTTGCGGAGGACTCGGAGCACCTGTCCGTGCTCATTCCCTTCGCGCTCGCCGCGCTCGGGCTGATTTGGCTGATCAGCGGCTGGAGCCTGCAGCCCATCGAGCGGGCCTCGCGGGAAGCCGCGCGAGTCGGGCCGGGGCAGCCGGACCTGCGCATCTCCGCCCAGGGGCTGCCGCGCGAGATCCAACCGCTGGTGGAAGCCGTCAACGGCGCACTCGACCGCCTCTCGCGCGCCTATGCCATCGAGCGGCGTCTCACGGCCGATGCCGCCCACGAGCTGCGCACGCCGCTCGCCGTGCTGAATCTGCGTCTGCAGCGCGCGCGCCTGACCGGCACGACGGACTGGCCGGCGGTCGAGCGGGAGCTCAGCCAGATGGGCCGGCTGGTCGATCAACTCATCGACCTGGCGCGCAAGGAATCGCTCTCCCACGAGCACGGCGCGCAGGAGCTGCCGCTCGTCAACCTCTCGCGCCTGACGCGCGAGGCCGCGGCCCAGGTGTTACCGCTGATGGAAGCGAAAGGCCGCCGGCTCGAGGTCGATGTACCCAACACGGCGCAACTGCGCGGCCGGGCGGATGACCTGCGCGACATGGTTCGCAATCTGCTCGACAACGCGCTGGTGCATGGCCGCGGCTCGGTACGCGCACGCATCGTGCCCCCGCCGCCCGGCGGAACGGCACTGACGCTGGAGGTGCGCGACGAGGGCTCCGGCGTCCCGGCGGGGCAGGAGGACTCGGTCTTCGAGCGCTTCCACCGCCTGAATGCGCAAACTCCCGGCTCCGGCCTCGGGCTGGCCATCGTGCGTCAGGTGGCCCGCAGCCACGGCGGCAATGCCCGCTTCGTGCCGGGGGAAGGGCGAATCCTGGTGCAGCTTCCCTGTGAATCACCGGCGGCGTCGGCGCCCGCCCGGTCGCGGTTGAAAAACCCGCTCGCCGCCCCGATGACAGACGGCAGCGCAACGGAGACACATGATGATCGAGGTCAACCGGACCACGTTTGAGCTCGAAGTTCTCGAGGCCTCGCGGCAACTGCCCGTTCTGGTGGACTTCTGGGCCCCGTGGTGCGGGCCCTGCCGCGCCCTGGGACCGGTGCTTGAGCGGCTGGAGACGGGCTACGCCGGGCGGTTCAAGCTGGTCAAGGTCAATTCCGACGAGAACCCCGAGCTCTCGCAGCAGTACATGGTGCGCAGCATTCCGTACGTGCTCGCCTTCGTCGACGGCAATCCCGCCGATGGCTTCATCGGCGCGCAGCCGGAGATCCAGGTGCGCGCGTTTCTCGATCGGCTGCTACCCGGACCGGCCGAGTCCGAGCGGCGCCGCGCGCACCAGCTGATCGGGCAGGGGGACTTCACCGGCGCTGTCACCGCGCTGCGCGCGGCGCTGCGCATCGAGCCGGATCACGACGAGGCCAAGCTCGACCTCGCCGATGTGCTGCTCAATCGTCTGCCCTCCGCGCCCGATGCGCAGCAGATTGCGGATGCCGACCAGGCACTCTCTTCGGTCAGTGCGCGCGCGCAGGGGGAACCCCGTTATGGCTCGCTGACCACGCGCCTGGGGACTTTGCGGGAAGCCGCGACGCTTCCAGCGCTCGACACACTGAAGGCGGCGGTGTCCGCACGGCCCGACGATCTCAAGGCCCGCTCCGCCCTGGCCAGCAAGCACATCGCCCGAGGCGAGCTCGAACCGGCGCTCGAGCAGCTGCTCGAGGTCATCCGGCGCGACCGGAACTACGATCAGGGCGCCGCCCGGCGCGCGTTCTTGTCCGTTCTGGAGCTCGCCGCCGATCGCCCGGCCCTGGTATCGGATTACCGCAAGCAGCTCTCGCTGCTGCTGCACCGCTGAGCCGCCGACGGCGTCATCGGGTCCCGCGCTATTGCGGACGCCCGGGGTGCGCGGCTCTCAGGAGCGCATCGACCTCCGCTTCAGCCCGGAGCCAATCCTGAGCCTCACCGCCAGGCGCGAAGCCACGGCGCTCGGCATGGAAATACGCGGCCTTGGCGATCATGGCGCGCCGAGCCTCTTCGGTCACCTGCTCAACCGCGGCGCCCGGATTTCCCTTGGTCTTCGGCTTGGCCCGCCGCGTCGCGCGGCGCGAGGACGCTGGTGCAGATTCTGTGGCCTCGACAGTCGGAATCGGATCAGATCGACGGGCTGCCATAAATCCTCCTCGTGATGGCTCATGACTCGATGCGGCACTCGCTGTGCCTCCGAAACGGCGGGCTCACAGCCCGCCCATGAGGTGCTCGTAGAGCATAGGACGGAAAGGCCCGCGACGCCAACTGACCCGCTCGATGCGAGCGCCGGACAGCGCCACTGTCCGCGGACTGTCCGCTGTCCGCGCGGCGGACGATCCGCCGGCCCGAGCCCACGGTTCGACAACCGATCTCCTTTCGTCGAATCAAGCAGTTATCAAAATTGATCTCCCCTGGCACACGGCGTGCAAGAGATCTGCTGCGCAGGTGTCATGGCGTCATCTATGAGCATTCTCGATATCAAGTCTCCTCGTCCCGATACCCCGGAACAACCGGCCCCAATGACGATTCACGGCACCGCGGGTCAGGACATTGCCGCGTCGCAGTCCGCGCCTTGGTATCGGCGCCGCCGGACCCAGGCGCTTCTGATCGTGACGACGCTGGTAATCCTGGCAGCCGCCTGGTTGATTTACAGCTGGCTGCAATCGGCGAACATCGTTTCCCTCTCGAGCCTCGAGCTCGCGACGGTCAAACGCGGCTCCTTCGTTCAGGACATCTCGGCCCGGGGCACGGTCATTGCCGCAGTCAGCCCCACGCTCGTCGCCGCCGCGGCGGGAACCGTCCATTACAAAGTGCACCCCGGCGACCGTGTTCAGCGCGGCCAGATTCTCGCCCGCGTCGACAGTCCCGAGCTGCAAAACGAATACCAGCGCCAGCTCGCCACGCTCAAGAGCATGAACGCCGCGCTCGACCAGGAACGGGTCAGGCTGCGCGAGCAGCTCATCAACAGCCAGCAGCAGGCCAACCTCGCCGCGG
>JAJYFU010000089.1 GCA_021790795.1 Pseudomonadota bacterium | reverse complement strand
CGCATCTATCACTGGATGCAGCAGAACGTTCAGTCGGTTAACGTCGATTACCATCACGCCGGATTACGTCCCCCCAGCGCGCAGAGCACGCTCGCGCGCAGCCTCGGTGACAGTAACGCGAACGTGACGCTGCTGTGCGCTCTGCTGCGTGCGCAGGGGATCGCCGCGGTGCCGGCGATGATCTCGCCCACCGCGCGGTTCGTGCCGTATCCGGGCGCCGATCCGTTCGCGTTCAACCATTTTCTGGCCTACGTGCCGGCCTACCATCTGTTTCTTGATACCAGCGCTCGCTATGCGGGCATCGCAGCCCTGCCTGCCGAAGACCAGGGTCGGCCGGTGCTGATCACCGGACCGAAACCGCGGTTCACACGTACCCCCGGTCCCGCGCCCGGGCTGGTTGAGGCACGCGAGGTTCAACGTCTGACGCTCAATGCAAACGGTGACATCGATGGGCGCAGCACGATCACCGCTGCCGGCTGGCGCGCCATGCAGGTGCGTCAAGACGTGCTGAGCGACCGCAGCGGCCGGCGTTTGCAGCGGTTCATGCAGAACAATTTCTATCTGAGCGGCAAGGCCGGTTCCATGCGCGTGGTCGCGGTGCGCAATCGCGAGGACCTGGACAAGCCGGTGCGGATCGTTCTGCGATGGCATGACAGCGATGCGGCCATTCCCGGCAAACAGATGGCTCTGCTGCTGCCCACGCCGGGAAGCATTGCCGGGACTCTGGTTCCGTTCACCAGCCAAGCCATGCGGCATGTGCCCAGCGTGCTGCAGCCGGTCACCATCGACCAGAGCATGTACCTGCGTCTGCCGCCCGGCATGACGCCGGAGCAGCTGCCGAGGGACCGCAGCATGAGCACGCCGTTCGGTGATTACCGGGTCAGTTATCGCTACGCCGATGGCGTGCTGGATGTCGAGAAGCACCTGCACCTCACGCGGTTCGTGGTTAGCACACGGGAGTACCCCGAGCTGCACAAGCTGGCTTTGATCGCCGTCAGCAGCGAGCGCAAGGCGGTGGTGCTGCATCGAGCGGGGTGAAGCGGCATGCCGATGAACCGCCGCGCGGCGATACTGCGCCGCCGGCATTCACCGCTGGAGAATTACGGGACTTCCAGCTCCTGCGAGCGCGTCGGCGATTCCACCCCGCTCGAGGCGAGGGTCTTGACGAATTCGGCGCAGCGTTGCGCGGCCTGGCTGCCCTGCCCTGCGGCGACGGCGGCCCACAGCACCACGAGGCTGAAGCCGGCGATGATCCACATGCCGGTAAAGAATCCGAATGCGCCCGTTCCGCCCATCGTGCCGGCGGGACCCAGGGAGCTGATCAGCCACATGCCTCCGAGATAGGGTGGGATCCACCACGCGTGCCGCCACCCGAGATCCGCCAGCGGTCGGCGGCGTACCGCGAGATGCCACGACAGATAGGCGAAGATATAAACGAATACCGCTCCGAGCATCCACCGGACGATGCCGTAACCCGTCCAATAGATGATCCAGTTGGATACGATGAAGGCGACGGTCGACACGAGACCGGCGGCCCGCAGGCGGAAAGGACGCGGCGCCTGCGGTAAAGCGGAGCGCAGCCGCAGAAGAATCACCGGCCCGATGCTGAATGACAGTACGGCGACGAGCGAGACGGCCGAGACCAGCTTCTGCCACGACGGGAACGGAAAGAAGAACAGCACGCCGACGAAGTAGGTGACGATGAGACCAACCCAGGGAACACCCTGCCGGCTCAGCCTCACGACCTGTTTCGGCGCGGTGCCCATCTCGCCGGCGGCCATGATGACGCGGGGGCTCGAGGTGACGTAGATGAATGCCGTGCCGAGCGGCGAGATCAACGCATCAACGTAGAGAAGCACCGCCCACCAGAACGCTCCGGCGGCCATGGCGATCGCGGCTAGCGGGCCGAACATGCCGGAGAACCGCAGGTGTGCCCATCCGCCGCTCAGCTCCCCCGGCTGCAGCGCCGTGATGAACGAGACCTGCAGGCCGACGTACACCAGCATGGAGATCAGCACCGAGCTGATCAGGGCGATGGGCATGTAGCGGCCTGGATCGCGGGTCTCGCCGGCGAGCGCAATGGCCTGCTGGAAGCCGAAGAAGCTGAACACGACGCCGGCGGTGGCAACCGCCGTGAACACACCGCTCAACGGCGTGCTGTGGACATGGGCGAGCATGTTCTGCGGATGGAACGAATAGGCCATCAGCACGCCGATGGTCGCGACCGGGATGATGAGCTTCCACCACGTGGCCGCGCTGTTGATGGCGATGACCCAGCGAATGGCCAGAAAGTTCAGTGCCACGACGGCGGCCAGCACCAGCACCGCCGCGGTCGTGCCCGTCGCAGTCATCATTCCCGTCTGGGGGTGAATCAGTCCGGGCAGATAGTTGTTGGCATAGGTAAGGACCGCGCTGACCTCCACGGGCGGCACTGACACGGAGGTGAGAAACAGGATCCAGCTCCAGATCTTCCCGGTCAGATCACCGTGACTCACATGCGTCATGTGCACCAGAGCCCCCGAGTTCGGGAACATCGTGGTGAGCTCGGCGAATACGAATGCCAGCGACAGGACGGAGGCCGCGCCGATGATCCACGAGAATACGCTCCACGGTCCGGCCTGGACGGCGGCATGCAAGGCGCCGAACAGCCAGCCGGAGCCGATGGTGCTGCCGAGGGCGACATACAGAATGCCGATGACTCCTGCGTCGCGCCGTAGTCGTGTTGGACGCGCCATTCTTTTCCTCGTGCCGATCAGCCGGCTCACTGGGGCGCCTATTTCAGCATACGGCCGGGCAAATGGCTTGTCGTGAAATCGGGCGGAGACCGGAAAGCGCGTGGGGTCGGAGCGATTCCCGGCGGACCGGGTCCGTGGCGTCCCCTCGGCACCCGCGGAGACTGTGAACGCCTCCGCTCCCCGATGCCGATCGTGGCCGCCGCGCCGCCAGGGCTCTGCGCTGGGAACTCGCCGCGGCAGCCGGCCGGCAGGAGTGCGGGCGGCGGCCTGCTGTTCGGCGCCGGAGGTCGGCAGGTATGTATAATTGACGTCGCGCACCAACACAAGCGGCGCGTTCAGCCGGGCTTCGGAGTGTGATTTCAATGATCCAAAGCTTCAGTGACCATGCAGCCAATGAGCGAACGTTCCTGGCCTGGGTGCGGACCGGTATCGCGGTCATCGCCTTCGGCTTCGTCATCGAGAAGTTCGATCTCTTCCTGATCACGCTGGAGCGGACTGCGGTGGGACTCGGATCCCGGATCAAGGTCGCCCACCTCTCCGGTGGCCCACTCGGCCGTTATGACGGCCTGGCGTTCATCGGCGTCGGCATCGTGATCATCGTGCTGGCCACCATACGCTTCATGCGTACTTCCGCCCTGATTGACGACCCGAAGCCGCATCGCGCCACGGGCGTGCGCACCGAATTGGTCGTCTCGGCGATCCTGGTCGTTTTGGTCGCGAGCTACAGCATCTATCTCGCCATCACCTGATTGGCGCGTGACGGCGTCTGCGGGATGGCGGGGTGATCCCGGGCGGCGCGGCGGGTGCAACTGCGACACCGATGCCGACCGCGGGGGAGGCGACCCGCTGCGACCACCGGCCGGGGCTGCCGGAGTGCGCAGTACGCCTTACGGTGCGCCGCGGCGAGCCGTGTGCCGGAGTGTCGGAGAACCGCGCGCGGACGCGCTCCCGGCGCGTCCGCGCGGGCTGCCCAGAGTTTCGCCCGGACGCGTACGGGGGCGGGCTGGACTCGAGCTTCTGGGCCGAAGGGCGGGTTGCGCGACGCCGCCGCGCCGCTTGAGTTCGCCGCGCCGTATCCGCTCGTAATCTTCGAGTTGACGGCGTGCGGCGCGAAAGGCATCGCGCACTGCGACGTAAACGTCTTCGTGCGCGTGGTCGATCGGATGATTGTGTCGAATGACGATCTCCGCGCCCGGTACGGCGAGACTGATGCGGATATCGTACAGTGCGCCCTGCTGCTCGTGTCGCGCCGGCCGCAGGACGAGTACCCGAGCGCGTTCAATGCTCGAGCTGAACCGCTCGAGGCGCGCGGCAAGTTCGGCAATGCGTGCGCGCAGGGCGGCGGAGGCCTCGATCTGATGAAAGCTGACCTGCAGAGGAAATGCCATCATCGGACTCCGATCGCTCGAGGCGATGCGCACTTAGGCTGCGTGCGCCGTCCCTAGCCTCACGCCGCGGCCAATGAATGACGCGGAACCGCGCAGATCGATGCCAGCGTGTTTCCGACGTCCGTCTCGGTGACTTCCTTGCGCGGAAGGGCGTGCTCACGCACGGCCTCGCGCGCCAGGTCGGCGAGGGAGACCATCCCGAGCAGTGCGCCGTCTCCGTTCACCACCGGCAGGCGCCGCACGCGAGCCTCGCGCATGATGCGCTCGGCCTGGGCGAGGGAGTCCGAGGGCCGGCACGTCGTCAACGACTTCGACATCGCCTCGCTGACGCGCAGTTCTTTCAATGCCTTGCCTTGAAACAGCGCGTCCATGCAGATGTCCCGATCGGTGATCACACCGACGACGCGCCGTGCGCCGTTGTCGGAGCACACCGGAATGCAACCGCAGTCGTGCTCCCACATCAGCTGCGCCGCAGAGGCGAGCGAATCACCCGGTTGACACGATTGACTCTGTCGGGTCATGAGATTTTCGACGAGCATGGTCGGATCTCCTCAATGCATGTAATGGATTCCGGTCCGGCGGATCACCTGACCGTCTCACTGCTGTTCGGGCTTCTCGACATAGCGGCGCAGAAGAACGGGAACGCGTGTGTGGCGCACGATGTACTCCGCATCGCTTCCGAGCACCAACCGCCGCACGCCGCGCCGCCCATGGGTGCCGCAGACGATCAGATCGGCGGCCCACTCCTGCGCATGGCGCAGGATGGCCGCGCCGACCGGCGTGCCTATCTCATCGAGCAGCGTGGATGTGGTAGTGAGTCCCGCGGCGCGGGCGCGAGCCTCGGCGGCCTCGAGCAGCTCATCGCCGCTGCGGCGCAATGCTTCCGCGAGTTCTCCCGGGTTGGTTCCGATGCTGTCCGGGGACATCATGACCATGTCGTTCAGAACGTGCAGCAGGCGCAGGTTTGCGCCCTGATCCTTGGCGAGTTTGATCGCTTCCTCGAGCCCGAGGTCGGATGCGGGACTGCCATCAACGGGAACCAGGATGCGCTCGTACATTCGCTAAGCCTCGTCACGCGTGCCGCAAGGCGAGCGCCTCGCGCACAGTCGGCGTCTAGGGGACCCGCGAAGACAATGACCCGCACGGAGGCCATTTCCAATACGTACTTGCACGCCCATGCGGCGGGCGGGTAGCCGCATTCCGCCGAGACGGGGCGCGCGTGCCGGCCCGCGGAAATGCCGAGAGTCCCGGGCGGTCGGGCCCGGCGAGGCGGGACGCGGCGGGGAGGAGAGGGTGCGGACGCGCGGGCCGCGACCGGCATTTACGTATTGGCGGGCGGCTGTGGGGTCGTGCAGTCTTTAACAAGGGTGGATGAGTGCTCGGTACGAGCGGGGAGTCGTTTGGCATGCGCATCCGGATCGTCGTGGCGGATCAGGCCGAGGCGCGCTTTTACGACATGCATCTGCCGGAAAAGTCGTTGCGGCCATCAGGACGGTTGCTCGATCCGAGCGCGCGGCTGCACGAGCGCGACCTGGTGAGCGATCGCCCGGGGCGGGTGTTCGATCGGGCGCCGATGCCTGCGACGCGGCGCGGTGCAATGGCCCATCACGACACTGGGGGCGAGCGCTCGGCGCGCCGTTACGCGGCCATGGCGTTCGCCCGGCGTATCGTTCAACAGCTCGATCTCGCGCGCCGGCAGGGCCGTTTCGAGCGCGTCGTGCTGATGGCCAATCCGCGCTTCCTCGGCATGCTGCGCCGGGTGTTGCCGCCGCGACTTGGAGAATGCGTGGCCGCGGCCGTGCCGAAGGACCTGGTGCACCAGGGTGAGCGAGCGGTGCGCGCTCACCTTCCGGAGGACGCGCTGCGCTGAAGGCGGTGGGCGCCATCGTCAGTCCGAGGTTCGTGCATGCTGGATGAATTCGTGAGTCTGCCGCGAGTGGCCTACTTCTCCATGGAAGTCGCGTTGCGCAACGAAATACCGACCTATGCGGGCGGACTCGGCGTGCTGGCGGGAGACACGTTGCGCTCCGCGGCGGATCTGCAACTGCCGCTCGTCGGTGTGACGCTCGTGAGCCGCGCCGGGTATTTCCGGCAGGGAATCGACGCGGCCGGGCGTCAGGTCGAGCGGCCCGCCACATGGGATCCGGCTCGCTGGGCCCAGCCGCTCGATGCGAAGGTCGCGGTGCGCATCGAGGATCGCCCCGTATGGGTGAGCGTCTGGCTCTACGTGATCGAAAGCCATCTGGGCGGGCGTACGCCCGTGCTGATGCTCGACACGAATCTGCCCGAGAACCGTGTCGAGGATCGGGACATCACCCACTACCTTTACGGAGGCGATGACGCCTACCGTCTCAAACAGGAGATGGTGCTCGGCTTCGGGGGGGTGCGCATCCTGAGGGCGCTCGCCTTCGAGATCAGCGCCTATCACATGAACGAGGGCCATTCGGCGCTGCTCGGTGTGGAGCTGCTGCGCCGCTTCGCGTATCTGGCCGACGATCTGCGTCCAGGCGATCCCCCTTATGACCTGCCGCGCGTCCGCGACCTGTGCCGCTTCACCACGCATACGCCCGTCGAGGCGGGCCACGACCGCTTCTCGTATGATCTGGTCAAGCAGCTGCTGGCGAGCAGCGTCTATGGCTACGACGATCGGAAAGTGCCGAAACCGGGGGAGCTGGGCACCGAGCACGGTCCGATCGATTTTTCCGTGCTGACCGCGCTTGCCGGGCCCGACGCGCTCAACATGACGCAACTTGCGCTGGCGTGCAGCGATTTCGTCAATGGGGTGGCGAAGCGCCACGCTGAAGTATCGGCCAGGATGTATCCGGGCCATCAGGTGCGGGCGATCACCAATGGCGTGCATCCCTACACTTGGTGCGTTGCGAGCTTCCGCGCGGTCTACGATCGGCACGTCCCGGGCTGGCATCACGAGCCGGAACTGCTGGTCCGGGTCCACGGGGTCGCCGACTCGGAGATCCTCGAAGCGCACGCCGAGGCGAAACAGGCGCTCATCAGCAGGGTGAAGGCGCTGACGGACGTGACGCTCGATCCCGCCGTTGCAACCTTCGGCTTTGCCCGCCGCATGACCGCCTACAAGCGACCCGAGATGCTCTTCACCGACATCGGGCGGCTGAAGAGCATCGCCCGGAGGCATCCGCTTCAGATCGTGCTTGCCGGCAAGGCGCATCCGCACGACCAGGAAGGCAAGCAGCTGATCGAACGCTTGCACGAGCACGCCCGTGACCTCGCCGGCGCGATCCCGGTGGTCTTTCTGCCGGACTACGATCTCGAACTGGCGTTGCTGATGGTCTCCGGGACCGATGTCTGGCTCAACACGCCGTTGCCGCCGCTGGAGGCGTCAGGCACAAGCGGCATGAAGGCTGCGTTCAACGGTGTGCCGAGCCTGTCTGTGTGCGATGGCTGGTGGGTGGAAGGGTGCATTGAAGGCGTGACCGGCTGGGCGGTCGAGGATGCGGGCTCGCTCTACGGGAAGCTCGAAGGTGTGGTATTGCCTCAGTTCTATGCCACAGAAGACGGACGCCACGCCTGGGTTCGGATCATGAAGGCCGTGATCGCGATCAACGCGGCCTATTTCAACTCCCATCGTATGATGCGCCGGTACGCGACCGAGGCGTACCTGCGCTGAGGTTGGCATCATGAGCAAACCGAGTTCCATCCTGGCGGTTGCGCAGCGCGGCAGGTCCGACACGGTGCTGTTGGCCAAGGCAGCGGCGCTGGCGCGCGCCTTCGGCTTCGGGCTGGAACTGTTTCTGTGCGAGTCCGAGCAGGCCTACGCGCTGAAGCATTCCTACGCGCAGAATAGCCGCGGCACGGGATTGACCGCCTGCGTCGCGCGCGCCCGGGAATATCTGCTCGAGCAGCGCAAGCTGATCGATCCGGCCGTCGGCAACGTGGCGATCGACGCCGCCTGCGATAGCCCTCTGTATGAGGCGATTGCGGCCAAGGTGACGCGCAGTCGGCCGAATCTGGTGATGAAGGCCGCCGGAGGATTCGAACAGCGCAATCACAGTGCGTTCGATGAGAATGATTGGCAGCTGATGCGGACCTGTCCGGCGACGCTGGCGCTGGTGCAGGGCCGGCATTGGCGCAAGCGCCTGCGCATCGCCGCGGCGGTCGACGTATCGGAGGAGGAGACCGAAGGGCTGGCGGCGTCCATCGTGCGGATCGCGCGCCGGTTGGCGCTGGCGACCGGCGGGGAGTTGGATCTCATCTATGCCGAGCATCTGTCGGCGGAGCATGCCGAGAGCCGTACCCATGCCGGCAGGCTGCGGAACCTGGCGCGCCAGGCGGACCTCGATGAGCATCATGCGTACATCCTCGCGGGTCCTCCCGAGCGGGAGCTGGCGGCGTTCGCCGCGGGACGGGACTATGACGTGCTCGCGCTCGGTGCCTTGACGCACCGCAAGGTCGCCGTGCAGCTGGTGGGGAACCTGACCGCGACGCTCGTCGAGGCGCTCGACAGTGATTTCCTACTGATCAAGCCCGATTCGGCCCTGCAGGGCGACCGTGGGTTGCGGCGGGTGCGCAACGGGGTGCCCGAGGGCGCGTCGGGCGAGCAGCGGGACGCGGCGATGCGGGCGTGGATGCGTCCGGCGCATCCGATGCGCGGCTAGGCCGCCGAGTCAGCGCTCTTGCGCCGCGTCGTGCCGGACGCTCCCGGCGCGCGCCTCGAGCGCTTCCCACCGCTCGTAGAGGCGCTGCAGCTGCGCTTCTATATCCTGCAGACGCTGGCCGTCGGCGCGAGCGCGTTCCGGTCCCAGCGTGTGGTAGTCCGGCTGGCTCATGCGCGTGCTGATTTCGGTCTGCTCGCGCTCCAGCGCCTCGATCTGCGCGGGCAGGGCCGCGAGCTCGCGTCCCTCCATGTAGCCGAGCCGTCCGGACTTCGGGGTACGTTTCGCCGGAGCGGGATCGACGGCGGAGCGTGCCGGCGGGGGCGCCTGGGGCTGCGGGGGCGGTCGCTGCCGCAGCCAGTCGCTGTACCCGCCGACGTACGAGCGCCAGCGGCCGCCCCCGTCTGCGGCGATGGTCTGAGTCACGATGTTGTCGAGGAAGCGCCGATCGTGGCTGACAAGCAGCAGGGTGCCAGGATAATCCTGCAGGTGCTGCTCGAGCAGCTCCAAAGAGTCGATGTCGAGGTCGTTGGTGGGCTCGTCGAGCACCAGCACGTTGGCGGGCCGGGCGAACAGGCGCGCCAGCAGCAGCCGGTTGCGTTCGCCACCGGAGAGCATCTCGACCGGCGACTGCGCCCGATGAGGCGGGAAGAGGAAATCGCCGAGGTACGTGATCACGTGCTTGCGCTCCTCAGCGACCGTGATCCAGTCCGAGCCGGGACTGATGGATTCGGCGAGCGTCGCCCGCGGGTCGAGCTGCTCGCGCATCTGGTCGAAGTAGGCGATCTGCAGGTTCGTGCCCAAGCGCACGCTGCCGCGTTCCGGGGTGTGCGTCCCGAGGATGATTCGCAGGAGCGTCGACTTGCCGGCCCCGTTCGGGCCGATGAAGCCCACCCGGTCGCCGCGCAGAATGCGTGTCGAGAAGTCCTCGATCAGCGTACGTGACGAGAACGTCTGTCCGACGCCGATGAGCTCGGCGACCAGGCGGCCGGAGCGTTCGCCGGCATCGAGCGCAAGCTTGATTCGGCCGATGCGGTCGCGTCTCTCGGTGCGTTGCTCGCGCAACTGTTCCAGACGGCGCACACGTCCCTCGTTGCGGGTACGCCTGGCCTCGACGCCCTTGCGGATCCACACCTCTTCCTGCTGCCAGAACTTCTCGAAGCGGCGCCTCGCCACATCTTCGGCCGCCGCCTCCTGGTCCCGGCGCACTTCGTAGGCGGCGAAATTGCCGAGATAAGAACGGATGACGCCGCGATCGAGCTCGACGATCCGTGTGGCGACGGCATCGAGAAATGCGCGGTCGTGCGTGACGATGAGCGCAGCCGGCATCCTGCGGACGTGCTCTTCGAGCAGCGCGATTCCGTCAATGTCGAGATGATTGGTCGGCTCATCGAGCAGCAGCAGTTCGGGCTCGCCAGCCAGTGCCAAGGCCAGCGCGGCGCGCTTGCGTTCCCCGCCTGAGCAGTCTTGGGGGCTCTCGTCACCCGTCAGACCGAGACGTTGCAGATATTCCGCGAGGCGCGAGTGCAACTGCCAGCGCTCGCGATCGGTCCCATGAAGCTGCTCAGGTGTGCAGCTCGAGGCATGGGCCAGCGTGCGCGCGCGCTCGATCAGGCTCTCGCGCAGGGTCGGCGCGGGCGGGAGCTGTGGCTCCTGCTCGAGAAGCGCGAGGCGCAGACCGGTACGGCGCTGCAGCTCGCCTTCATCGAGCGCGGTCAGGCCCGCGATGATCTTCAGCACGGTCGATTTCCCGGTTCCATTGCGGCCGATGAATCCGAGCCGCTCGCCGTCGCGGACCGCGAGGGCCGCACCGTCGAGCAGGGGACGGTCGCCGAAAGCGAGACAGGCGTCGCGTAATGTAATGAGGGCCATCGGATGGGAAGAAGTCAAATGGACGCGCCGCCAGCGGGCCGGTATAGTGCATACCGCAAGACTATACAGGCGCCAAGCGGTCTGCGCCTGCTTCGCTCGCGGTCAAGCCATTCCGGCTTCGCTTCGATTCCTAATACATCCCCTTGCGGAGGCCGCCACGGCTTATCAGAAGGCCTGCTCGCAGCCTCCGGGTTGCGGGGGGG
>JAJYFU010000088.1 GCA_021790795.1 Pseudomonadota bacterium | reverse complement strand
ATTGTCGATGATTGTCTTGATGCCGCGCCGGCCGGCCAGCTCGATGAGGGCCGGCACATCCTGGATCTCGAAGGTCTGTGAACCGGGCGACTCGAGAAAGATCGTCGACGTGTTCGCTCTGACGAGCGGCTCGAGATCGCCGCCCAACAGAGGGTCGTAAAAGGTCGTTTCGATGCCGAATCGGGCCAGAAAACCGCAGCACAGCGAGCGTGTCGGGAGGTACACGCTGTCCGGCATGAGCAGATGGTCACCCTGTTTGAGCGTGCTCAACAGCGCCATCGCCACCGCGCCGAGCCCCGACGGGCAGAGCACGGTGCCGGCGGCGCCGGTGAGCGATGTCCAGGCGCTTTCCAGGCTCTCCACGGTCGGTGTGCCGGCGGTGCCGTAGGTGTACCGGGCGCGGCCCTGCTCGAGGTCGTCCAGGGTCTTGAACAGGACGGTCGAGCCCCGGTAAGTCGGTGTATTGATGAAGCCGAAATGCTCATCGGACATCCTGCCCAGCTTGGACAGCCGCGTGCCGATGCCCATTTGATTTCCAGTGTGTTGCATAGAATTCCGCCGGGGTACAGCGCGGCTGCGCTGCGGATATCATAGAGCCGCCATGCCCGAAGCCAAGTCCCATGCGGAGCCCTGCGAGCGCAACAAAGGTCCGATCCTCGAGGTGCTGCGCCAGCATTTCGCCGGCCGGCGGCGGGTGCTCGAGATCGGCAGCGGGACCGGGCAGCATGCGGTGCATTTCGCGGGCGCCCTGCCGGGGCTGATCTGGCAGACATCCGATCTCGAGCCCAATCTGGCGGGTATCCGCCTGTGGATCGATGAGGCCCGTCTGCCGAACCTGAAGCCCCCGGTCGTCCTCGATGTCTTCGGTCCCTGGCCCGACGCGCGCTTCGATGCCGTGTTCACGGCAAATACGTTGCACATCATGAGCTGGGCGGGCGTGCGCGCGCTGTTCGCCGCGCTGCCGGCGATACTCGAGGAGGGTGGGGTGTTGGTCGCGTACGGTCCTTTCAAATACGGCGGCGCCTTCACCAGCGCAAGCAATGCCGCGTTCGATGGCTGGCTCAAGCAGCGATCGCCGCACAGCGGCATTCGCGATTTCGAGACTGTGGATGCGCTGGCGCAGTCGTCCGGGATGACGCTCCTGGAGGACCGGCCGATGCCCGCGAACAATCGCGCTCTGGTCTGGGGCATGCGCGGATCCTGATCGACGCCGGCAGCGCGCAGTGAGATAATTTCCACTCCTTGGCGCCGGAGGTCGATTCCATGAAGTCAGCCAGATGGCAAAGTCTCGCGTGCGTCGTGCTCGCGCTGAGCGCTCCGGTCGCGCTCGCCGGCAGTTACAGCAACACGGTCGCATCATTCAGACGCGCCGGTGCGACCGCTGAATTTTTCAAGAGCAGCTACGGTTACGCTGTCTTCCCAACCATCGCCAAAGGGGGGTTCGGCATCGGCGCAGCATATGGCGACGGACGGGTCTATGAGCAGGGCCGCCTCGTCGGCACCGCCTCCATGACGCAGGTCAGTCTCGGGTTTCAGCTTGGTGGTCAGGCGTACAGCGAGATGGTGTTCTTCAAGGATCCGGCGGCGCTCAAGCTCTTCGAATCCGGAAATTTCTCGCTGAGCGCGGACGTAAATGCCGTGGCGCTCACGGCCTCCGCCTCCGCGAGCGCCGGTACCGCCGGAACCGAGGCCGGGGTCAGCGGCAACGAGCACCACGCGGTCGCCGCCGGCCACTACGTGAACGGCGTCGCCGTGTTCACGATCGCCAAAGGAGGCCTGATGTACGAGGCGGCGGTGGCCGGGCAGAAATTCTCATTCACGCCGGCGCATTGACAACCGGGCCTGCGCGCCGCGCGCGTAACCGCTACTTTCCATACACTGCCGTTCGAGAAGGATTGCCATACCCATGACGAGAGTGGTCCAGGACGAGAACCGGTCGCGATTCGATTCCATTGCCGCCCAATGGGATGAGTCGCCGATGCGTACCGACATGGCCAAGGCGGTGGCCGATGCGATCGCGGCCGCGGTCCCCTTGGAACCCCAGTGGCGGGCGCTCGAGTATGGTTGCGGCACCGGGCTCGTCGGGCTGAGACTGCTGCCACATCTGGGTCATGTGCTGGAAACGGATTTGTCGCCCGGCATGCTGGCCGTGCTCGGCGAGAAGGCTCGCGCCGCGGGACTGGACAAGATTGAAACACAGGTCCTCGACCTGACTACCGGCCCGCCGCCCGCATCGCGTCTCGATATGATCTTCAGCAGCATGGCCCTGCACCATATCCCGGACGTCGCGGGGTTGGTGCGCACGTTCTTCTCCATGCTGGCTCCCGGCGGCTGGGTCGCCCTGGCGGACTTGGACGCGGAGGACGGCAGCTTCCATAGCCCCGATGTGCCCGGGGTGGAGCATCACGGATTCGAGCGCAAGACTCTGGAGGGCTGGCTGCGCGCGGCGGGATTTGCCGCAGTGAGCATGCGCACGGCGTATACGGTCGAGCGGGAACGGGAGGGCCAGCGGCGCCGTTACCCGATCTTCCTCGCAACCGGGCAACGACCGTAATCGGGAGTTTTCGGCCCAGCGCGCGCTGCGGCTGAGCTCAAATCCTCCGGCCGTAGTACACCGCGGACACATGTGTGGCCTCGGCGAAGAACAGCCAACGCTCGAGGAGCAGACCGATGCCGGCGCAAGCGACCGCCAGCGTCGTGGTTGCCATCGGGGCCAGTGCCAGGCCGGCGAGGATGCTGCAGGCGAGCGGCAGGGCGAAGCCGATGGCGAGGACCATGCGCCGCAGCTTCACGGCGTGCCGGCGCGCGACGGCGAATCCCATCTGACGCAGGATGAAGTTTTCGGTGAAGTGCGGCGCGTCGAGCGGTCTCGCCTCGACACCCTTGGGTAGACCGATCGCGGCGGCAAGTGTCGCAAGCGGCGTCTGCGTGTCGATGTGCCGCCAGTAGGCGCGTTTGGCGATCAGCGCAACGCCCGCCGCCGCGGCGGCAGCCACACTTGCCGTCGCTCCCGGTGCGCCGAGATCCATGGTATGGAGTGTCGCGAACAGTACGGCGCCGGAGAAGACGGCATAGAGCAGATAATCCGGAGCGGTGTGCCGGTTGTGCCATTGGCGGATCGGCTTGAGGCTGGCATAGATCATCGCCGTGCAATACACCGTGCCGAGCGAAGCGACGAGCGCCGCCACGCCCAGCAATCGCGTCCAGATGACCTGCCCATCGCGCCAGAAGACGGCGGCGAAGGCGATGGCCACGGGGTACGTCAGTACCGCGGCGACGCCTTCGCGCGACAACCAAGAGGAGCGCCATTGGCTGAACGCGCGCCAGGCGCGCTCCTTGCGCTCCAGATGAAACATGGAGGCGCCGAGCCCGAACGAAGCGAACAAGAGGGCGGTGGCGACGCCGACGACGACCAGAATCCGCGCGTGTCCCGGCAGCAGCCCCAGGGCCGAGTATGCCCCGAGCCACGCCAACAGCCCGAACCCGAACCCGGTCGAGGTGGTGAGCAGCAGAACCGAGGCGGCCGGCTTCATCGGCTGAGAGCCTTGTCGAGGAGGCCGAGCAGCGCCGTGCCGATGCCCTTGCCGCTTGGGGCCGGCGGTTTCACCGGTGCGGTCGGGATCGTCGCGCGGCGCGGCGGAAGGTACTTGTTGGTCGGCCGATAGCCGAGCCCCGGGAGCAGATCGACGCCGCCACGCTCCTTGACGAGTTTCGAGACCTTGCTGTCGGGGTCGGCGAGGTCGCCGAAGTGCCGTGCCCGCGACGGGCAGGTTGCGACGCAGGCGGGCTCGCGCTCGGCCGGCGGGAGATTTTCGTCATAGATGCGGTCGATGCACAGCGTGCATTTGCGCATCACGCCCGCCTTCTCGTCGAGCTCGCGCGCACCGTACGGGCAGGCCCAGGAACAGAGCTGACAGCCGATGCATTTGTCGGTATCGACCAGAACGATGCCGTCCTGCACCCGCTTGTAGGATGCTCCGGTCGGACAGACCGTGACGCACAGCGCGTCTTCGCAGTGCAGGCAGGAGCGCGGGACATTGACGGTCCGGGAGCCCCCCTCTCCATCGGTTTCGTAGGAATGGATCCGGTTGAACCACACTCCGTCCGGCTCCGGGCCGTACTTGTCGTAGTCGGGCAGGATCCCGGCCTCTCCGCCGGTGTTCCACTCCTTGCAGTTGACCGCGCAGGCATGACAGCCCACGCAGGTGTCCAGGTCGATCACGAGTCCGAGCTTCTTCGCGCCCGGCGCTCTCTCGGGAAGCATGGTCATCAGGAATTCTCCGCGGCCCACCGGACCCGCAGAGGATTTGCCGCGGGGCGCGGTGAAGTCTCATGGTGTGTCTCGGGTCCGCAGGGCTCGATGGATACGGACAGATCGAACCAGGCGGCCTGGCCGGTGACCGGATCGGAATTGGAGTGCTGCACTTCATCGTCCCGTTTCGGCAGGTATTCCGAAATGACGTGATTGAGCAGGAAGCCGCGGCGGAACTCCGGGGCGTCGTGCTTCAGCGCCCAGGCGCCGGCGCGCTTGCCGATGGCATTCCAGGTCCAGACGGTGTCGCGGTTGACGCCGTCCATGGTTCGCGCCTGGCACCTGATGCTGCCGTTGCGCGAGCGGACCCATACCCAATCCTCGTCGCGGACGCCCAATTGGGCGGCGAGATCGCGATGCAGATAGATGCGATTCTCCGGCAGCACTTGCCGCAGCCACGCGTTGTGCGAGCCCCAGGAGTGGTACATCGCCATGGGCCGCTGCGTAATGGCGTGCAGCGGGAACCTCACTTGGTCCGTCATCGCCTCCTCGAGCGGCACGTACCAGATGGGCAGCGGGTCGAAGAAGCGCATGATGCGCTCGCGCAGGCGCAGCGGAGGGCGGCGCAAGCCGTGTCCCTCGGCGGCCAGACGGAAGCGCTGCAGCGGCTCGCAATACAGTTGCAGGACGATCTGCGCGTCGTCGTCGATCAAGCCCATCGCCTTGGCGCCGGTCAGGTAGGCTCGGTTGGCATGCTTGAAGTAGAGCTGCTCGTGCGGCAATTCGTGCCGCCAGAAGCTGCCGTTCTCGACATAACGCTCGAGCTGACGCGGATTCGGCGCGCCTTTGCCGATCCCGCGACCATCCTCACCACGGAAGCCGGCCAGCGGTCCGACGCCGGGTCGGCGCTCGTGGCGCACCATGTAATCGGCGTAGGACGAATAGAGCGGCGCGCCCCGCTCGTCGGCGAAATCCGCCAGGCGGAGGCGGCCGGCAAGCTCGATGAGCACGTCCTGGAACGGCCGGACGTCCCGATCGGGCCGCAGCACGGGTATGCGGATCGCGTCGGCCGGACCCTCCGCCGAACCGATCGGACGGTCGAGCAACGAGATGCAGTCGTAGCGCTCGAGGTAGGTCGTATCCGGCAGCACCAAGTCGGCATACGCGACGGTTTCCGAGGCGAAGGCATCTGCGACGATGACGAAGGGAATGCGGTAACCGCCCTGCGCATCGCGCTCGCTCAACATCCGGGTGGTCTCGCCCGGATTCATCGCCGAATTCCACGCCATGTTCGACATGAACAGGAACAACGTGTCGATTGCCTCGGGGCCGGCTTCGTACGCTCGTGCGATCGCCATGTGCATCAGGCCGTGAATGGCGATGGGGGCCTCCCAGGAAAACGCGCGGTCGAGCCGCAGCGGCTCGCCGGCCTCGTCGACCAGCAGGTCTTCCGGTCCGCGCGGAAAGCCGAGCGGGGGCGCATCGAGCGGACCGCCCGGCGTGCCGGGCTTCCCGGGCGGCGGTCCGCCGGGAATCGGCTTCGGATAGGGCGACTTGTAGCGCCAGGAGCCTGGCGTATCGATCGCGCCGAGCAACATCTGCAGCACGTGAATCGCGCGACAGGTGTGAAACCCGTTTGAATGCGCCGAGACACCGCGCATGGCATGCATCGCGACGGGCCGGCCCGTCATGGTCGCGTGACGGCGCCCCGCCGTGTCCGTCCACGGCTGATCGAGTACGACCGGCTGATTGAACGCGACTTCGGCGATCTCCGCTGCGATGCGACGGATGGTGGCGGCGTCGACGCCGCAGCGGGAGGCGACGGCCTCCGGGGCATGCTCCGGCCCGCAATAGCGCTCGGCGAGCAGCGCGAAGGCCGGGCGGGCGCGCCGTCCGTCCGGCAGCGCGAACTCGCCGAGCAGCGCCGGATCGGTCCCGACCGCCTGCGCGGCGACGAGGGCGCCCGACGAACGGTCGAAGCACAGCTCGCGGCCGGCCGCATCGCGGGCGATCAATCCGTGCTCGGCATCTCCGGGGGCATCGATCACCAGATGGTGAGCATTCGTGTAGCGGACGAGGAATTCCGTGTCGACCCGGCCCGCCTCGAGCAAGCAGTGGATCAACGCGAATACCAGCAGACCGTCGGTCCCGGGGGTGATGGCGACGAATTCGTCGGCGATGGCCGAATATCCCGTGCGCACCGGATTGATCGAGATGATCTTCGCGCCGCGCGCCTTGAGTCTGCCCAGACCGAGCTTGATCGGATTGGAGTCGTGATCTTCCGCGACGCCGAACAGCAGAAACAGCTGCGCGTGCTCCCAGTCCGGCTCGCCGAATTCCCAGAACGCGCCGCCAACGGAGTACAACCCCGCCGCGGCCATGTTCACGGAGCAGAAGCCGCCATGCGCCGCGTAATTGATCGTACCGAACATCCGTGCGAAGTGGCCCGTGAGCGACTGCGATTGGTCACGTCCCGTGAACAGCGCGAGGCGATTCGGGTCGGTGGCGCGGATCGCGGCGAGCCGATCCGTGGCGATCCGCAGGGCCTCGTCCCAGGAAATCGCCTCGAACTCGCCGGAGCCTCGGACGCCGGTGCGCCGCAGCGGCGTGGAGAGCCGTGCCGGCGAGATCGCAGTCATGATACCGGCGGACCCTTTGCCGCAGAGCACCCCTCGATTGATCGGATGGTCGCGATTGCCCTCGATGTAGCGGAGCTTGCCGTTCTCCAGATGTACCTTGATGCCGCAACGGCAGGCGCACATGTAGCAGGTCGTGCGCGCGACGGTTCGCTCAGGCTGTGGTTGCTTCGCTGCAGGCCGCATTGACGAGTGCGCCTTTCTCCTTGGAACGTGGGGCGATGATGGCCACGGCGCAGATATAAATCCAATGCAAATAACATAAGCATTGCTGCCATTTTTATATATATCAGGGCGGGGCCGTACTCCGCTCCGGGGGCGCCTCGACATCGCCGGATCGTCGGGCCGTATCGGCCCGCGGGCGCGCGAGCGGCTTGCGAACGGAAGGTGTTCCTCGGGTCGCCGGCAGATGGACCGGCTTGCATGGGCCCTTGTGGCGGGCGTGCGCCGCGGTTCCGCGTCCCGCGCTACCGCTGCTGGATGTAGCTTACCGTCGCGCCAGCGCCGGACGCGCGATCTTCAGTGCACGTAGGAGCCCGCGTTCACGTCGATCGTGCAGCCCGTCGCATGGTCGGCAAGGCCGCTGGCGAGAAATGCGACGATAGGCGCTATGTCATCCGGGCCCGTCAATCGCGTGAGGGCAATGTCGCCGCTGGCGTGAGCCTCTCCGTATTGATCGATGAAATCCCTCGCCATGTCCGTTCTCGTGAACCCGGGGGCAACGTTGAACGCGAGCACCCCGGCCTTGCCGAAGCCGCGAGCCACGGAACGCGTCAGCGCCACCAGTCCCGCCTTGGAGGCGGCATATGCAAGGTAGGGTGGCTGGTCGCCGCGAAACGCCGCGCGCGAACTGATGTTGATGATCCGCCCGCCGCCGTTTGCGACGAAATGCGCAATCGCGAGCTTCGAGAGAATGCCCGGCGCACGAAGGTTGACGGCCATGGTCGTGTCCCATTCGGCGGTCCATCCGGCGATGTCCGCCTCGAGCGGGGACGACACCGCAATGCCGGCATTGTTTATCAGTGTGTGTATCCGCCCGAAGCGGCTCGCCACGCCGTGCCAAAGTCCCACGCACGCCGCGGCATCGGCCAGGTCCGCCTGAAAGGCCTCCGCGCCACGACCGAGTTCCGTCGCGAGGGTCATCGCTCGAGCGCGTTGATCGTTATAGTGAACCGCGACTCTCGCGCCCGCACCGGCCATCGCGCGGGCGACGGCGGCGCCGATGCCCCGGCTCGCGCCGGTGACCAGAACGTTGGTGTTCGTCAAGTCGATCTGCACGGCCGGGACTCGACTCTCATGCATGGGGCCGCGAGTGTATCACCGCGGAAGCGGCGCGCCGCCGACAGCCGCGGGGATCGCGCGATCCAGCTCAGCCGTCGGAATCGACCGCGCCGGACGGCATCTCGAGCAATCCGAGAAACGCCTCGGCGGGCGGCGCGGTATGGCCGTCCGGCCGACGAACGATGCTGAGCGGGCGGCGGATGTCGAGAGACTTCACGGGCAATCGGACCAGCTCGCCGGCCGCCAGCTCCCAGTGCATGCACACGCGCGGCAACCAGGCGATGCCGCCGCCGTGCACCGCCGCCTTCTTGATCGCCTCGGTACTTCCCAGCTCCACGATATTGCTCAGGCGGATGCCGTGCCGCTGCAGGCGCCTCTCGACCAATTCCCGTGTGCCGGAGCCCGGCTCGCGCATCAACAGAGGTTGATCGGACAAGTCGGGCGGCAACAGGCGCCTTCTGCCGCTCAACGGGTGATCCGCGGAGGCGACGGGCACGATCTCATCATCGAGAAATCGGTGCACCCGCAGATCCCGGCCGTGCAACGGTCCCTCGATGAAGCCCAGCATGAAGCGCAGATCGGCCACGCCCTGGGCAACCTGTTCCGTATTGCCGACGAACATCGAGATTCTGACGGCGGGGTGTGTGCGGCGGAAGCGCGCCAGCAGGCTCGGCAGGATGTAAGTGCCCACCGTGTTGCTGGCGCCGATCGCGAGGTGGCCCTGGCGGGCATCGGCCAGTTCCCGCACCGACACTTCGGCCGCGCGCGCGATCTCGAACAGCCGGGCGGCATACTCGCGCAGCACTTCACCCGCTTGCGTCAGCCGCATGCCCCGCGGCAGGCGTTCGAACAACACGACGCCGATACGCTGCTCGAACTCCTTGAGTTGGCGGGAAATCGCCGGCTGAGAGATATGCAGCCGTTCGGCGCAAGCGGTGATGCTGCCGGATTCCGCGACGGTGTAAAAGATCTCGAGATGATGCAGATTCATAACGAATCGATATGGCGATGCGAAGAGAGCATTCTATTCGATATGTCCCGCGCGATCGCGTGAAATGCGTCGCCGGGAGCTGGGCCGGCTCCCGCGGGGCGTGCATGCTCCTTCCAGGTCCCGACGGCCGGACACGGTGCGGCAGCTTTGCGCAGGCGGCCGCCGCGCCGCAGGACCCGATTGCCGCCGTGAGGCCGCAAGCACGGATTCCGTCAGGCCTCGACGCCGAAGGGAACGGCATAGCCGGCATTTGGCGGCACAATTTGCGGCAACCGTCCGGTCATGACGGTCGTGACCGCCACCATGATGACCAGTTTGGTGAAGACCCTCTGCGGTACGAACCCCAATTGAAAGAACAGACTTCTCGGTCAGTTATCGTCCTCCTCCCGGCGGTCCTGCTCCGGACGTAGCCGGGAGAGGGAGAGTTCCAGGCAGCCCCCCTCCGGGTGCGCTCGCGCAAGCGCCTGTCGGGAGGGCCCCCGTGGACACCTTGAGGTCTCATGGCCGCCGTCCTTGCCGGAGCAGGGTGGAAAGAAACGTCGCCGCCAGTTATACGCGGAAGTCGGCGTGCTCACTCGACACGAGCGCGCGATGCGAACGCCCAGGAGCGCTCGGCAAGAGAAATCGCGACAATCCACGCCCCGACGGCCAACACGAGCGTCACCACGAGCTCCGACCACAGCTGTTGCGGCCGAGTTGCCCAACTGGGGCGGGGGTGCATGAAGAAGCTCGGCACCCACACAAGAGCGCCGAACGCGCTCATCATGATTGCCTCGAGCGTTGCCGCGAGACGGGGCAGTATACCGACGATGATGGCGAGTCCCGCCGCCGCGTGGCATGCGCCGGTGGCGTAAGCGATCGCCAGACGGTACGGCAGCCAGCCGGGCACCATGCCGGCGGTATGACCGGCATAAGCAAAATGCGAAACGCCGTAGAAGACACAGGTGAGGCCGAACAGCATTCGCGCAATGCGCAGCGTGGGTTCGCCCGCGATTTGCGACCCGGGTCCGCGCGACCGCGCTCGCAGCAGGATGAACAGGATCCATGCGCCGGTAAGCGGAGTCAGCGCTTCACAAAACGGATACCAGGCGTCGATGTTGAGCGGCCTGGCGAGAATCTGGGGCGTCGATATTGCGGCCGCGGCCGCCTGGTAGGCGCCGATCGTGAGCACGCTCGGTATGGCGGTGCGCGCGAAACACAGGCCGACGCTCGCCGCCAAAAGTGCTAGCGCGCACCCATATACCCAGACTTCCCGCCAGGGCGTCCCGAAGGGCAACGGCTGCGGGATCAGGTGGCCGTAGGCGAGAATCCAGAGGGCGAGGCTCGCCGATGCAACGGCCAACAAACCTCGGCCACTCTCGATCGAGGTCCTTCGAGTCGGGAATGCCATAGTTATTCTATCCCGGCCGCTCTTTGTCTGTGAGGGTCCTTGACGGGACCGGAGAGCTTGAAAACCGCAGACTGCTCCACCGATGTCATTGATGTCAATCCGCGAGTCGATTACGGCCGCCGGTCCGTCACAATGACGTGTCCGTGACGGACCATGCCGCCGCTACACCCCTCGTATTGCCTCACGTAATTTTGTTACCGAATGCCTCATCGGCGATGTTACCGCACCCCTCCCATATTCCCGCCTGCTTCCGATTTGGTTGTAAACCGCAACGCGGTAGGGGAGTCTGCCGCCG
>JAJYFU010000087.1 GCA_021790795.1 Pseudomonadota bacterium | reverse complement strand
ACACTCCTGGCGACTGAGAGCGTCCACGCAGATGACGACTTGGTCGAGGCGGGACTGAGAATGCTGCAGGCCGGTGGTGATTTCGCGGATGCCGTCATCGCCGTGGAAGGCGTACGGCGGGGCGGGGATACCTTCGTGTCTTTCGACAAGCAGGCCGTGGCTCTCCTGACTCGACAGGGATACTCGACGCGGCTGCTCAAGAAGGGCGGCACCCGCTGGTCTCACAAAGGATAAGTTTTGAAACGCTACCCGGCTCCGCTTGACTCAAGGGCTCGCAGGTTTCATAAGTCGGTTCATAATTGGCGCCGGTTTCCGCCTTCGGACGACGGCAGATGAGCAACATCGACCGGCTGGGCACGCGCGAGGTCCACAAGCCCATCACGACCGGCGATCGCGATCCGCATCGCGGGAGGGACCGATCCGGTCTCCTGCTTGGCGCTCCATGACCGACTTCGTACGCCCATCGCTCTCTCAGGCCGAGATCGAGCGGCTCGTGGCGCTTCTGGCCGCGATCCGCAATCCCGGCGCGCTCTCGCTCGAGGCGGTCGATGGCCTCTTCTGCGCGCTCATCGCGAGCCCCGCCCTGGTCATGCCCCACGAGTACCTGCCGGTGATCCTGGGGGGAGCCCTCGGCGATCTTGCCGGCGTGCAGGAGATGATGGCGCTCTTGATGCGCTACTGGAATGCCATCGCGCAGGATTTCGAGCACGAGACTTACCACGTCGGCTACCGGGGCGAACCCGCAGAGGACGGTGTTCCAGGCCGCGCCTGGGCGCGCGGCTACCTGCGCGGCATAGGTCTCGCCCGGGAGGGGTGGAGCCGCCTCCTCCAGGATGAACGCGAGGAGCTGGTGCGCCGTATTCCGATCGCGGCCGGGGAGGTCGACCCCGCCTGGCCGCAGGAGCCACTCACAGAGGAACAATCGAACGCGATGTGGACGGACATGCTCGAGGGCGCGGCGCGCGCGTACCGGTACTTCAAGCAGGATCGGTTGGAGCATGCCCGGGCGGCGGCCGCGCATGGTTCACAGCACGAGCCCTACGCGCGGGCCGGTTCCAAGGTCGGTCGCAACGACCCCTGTCCCTGTGGCAGCGGCAAGAAATACAAGCGCTGCTGCGGCGCGCCGGAATCGGGGAACCGGACCGTTCATTGAAAGGCGGCAGGGGAAACCACAGCCGGTGTCGAATGGGCCATTCGAGCAGACCGCCGGATGAAACAGGCCGTTCACGAGCAAAATCACCGTTATTTCCGGGGGGAGTTCACATGAAAGCCGGCCGTCTGAAGATCCTCTGCGCTCCGCTCGCACTGCTGCTGCCGCCCGCGTCGTCGACGGCGGCGAGTCCGCCGCCGACACTGAAGCCGGGATTGTGGGCGTTTCATTACACGTCCACAGTGCAGATGCTCGCCGGGGCGGTCCGGACCCTCAACCAGACTTCCCGGGAATGCATCAAAGATACCAATCCGGCCAGGATTCCCTTGATGGCGAAGCTGCCGCCCAACATCCGGTGCGCCGCGCCGGCGCTGCAGGTCATCGCCAAGGGATATCACGTGACGATGGCCTGCACGGCGCGCGAGCCCAATGGCATGATTGCGCACATGGATGAGAATTTCGTGATCACGCCGGGCAACGGCGGTAGCCAGATCAGCCTCGCCGGTACCGTGCATGAGCGAATCACGGGCGCCCCGGTGTCGATTCCCGCCACGATGGTGCGTATCTCGGCTCAGGGTCACCGCACTGGCTCGTGTCCGGGGCCCAAGCCCTGAGACGCGCATGATCAAGTCCTGGGTCGTCAATCTACAGCACTTCCTGCTGCCGAACGGCAAGGTGGCGCCCTTGCCGCCGCGGGCGGAGCGTCTCTTCGCCTACTGGACGGAGATCGTCTCTCAGGCGACCCGGTACGACGATCCGACGACGTTGCGCTGCCGGCGCCGACCGGGCCGCAAGCCCTGCGGAGCCTTGCTCACCCTCTTTTTCGACATCGATACGAACGACGTCCTCTGGTTCTGTCCCCGCTGTCATGACGAGGGACGCATCGCCGGGTGGGAAGGCACGTTCTGGGACAATGGAGACATCGCCGAGCACCCCTCGTGAGGTCCGGCATGCAACTCGACACCGACAAGATCGATCCGGCCCTGGCGCGGCTCTCCCTCGGCCGGCACGAGGGATACCGGGTGGGGAAGGGTTCGCCCGGGCGGTCATGAACCGGCGGCGCGAGCGAGGAAGCTACAGCGCCGATCCGCTCGGCAAGGCGCCACAGGACCCGGCCTTCTGCCCGGGCCCGGTATGGCATGGCCCCGATCGATCGGCTGGATCTCGGGGCTACTCGATCCCCAGCTTCTTGATCCGGTAGCGCAGCGCGCGGAAGCTCATGCCGAGCAGCTTCGCCGCGGCGGTCTTGTTGTAGCGGGTCTTCTCCAGCGCCCGCAGGATGGCGCTGCGCTCGATGTCCTCGAGGTGATCGCCGAGCGCTCCGGGGGCGGCGTGCTCGACGTGCGCCGCGGGCGACTGCGGCCGCGCGGCGGTGCGCAGCTTGATGTGCTCGGCGGTGATCAGCCCGCCGAGGCACAGCGTCAGCGCCCGCTCCAGCACGTTTTCCAACTCCCGGACGTTGCCCGGGAACGAATAGCTCTCGAGCATCGCGAGCGCATCGTCCGCGATACTCGGCGTGGGGGCATTGCCGCGCCGGCCGAGGCGCGAGAGCACGGCGCGCGCGATGTCCGGAATGTCTTCCGGCCGCTCGCGCAGCGACGGGACGTGCAGCTCGATGACGTTGATGCGATAGAACAGGTCCTCGCGGAACTGGCTCAGCGCGACGAGCTCGGTGAGGCTCTTGTGCGTGGCCGAGAGGATGCGCACGTCCACTTTCTCCTCGCTCGACTCGCCCACGGGGCGCACGGTCTTCTCCTGCACCACGCGCAGGAGCTTCACCTGCATGTGCAGCGGCAGATCGGCGACCTCGTCGAGAAATAGAGTGCCGCCCTCGGCGGCCTGGATCAGACCTTTCTTGTCCGCCACCGCGCCGGTGAAGCTGCCGCGCCGATGACCGAAGAACTCGCTTTCCATCAGCTCGGTGGGAATGGCGCCGCAGTTGACCGCGACGAACTCGCGCTCGCGGCGCGCGCCGGACTCGTGGATGAGGCGGGCGACCAGCTCCTTGCCGGTGCCGGATTCGCCGCTGATGTGCACCGGCGCTTCACTGCGCGCGACACGCGCGATCAGCTCGCGCAGCTGCGCCATCGGCGCGGAATGGCCGATGAGCCGCGGCCGGCCGGATTCCGGGGGCGGCGGGCCGGCGCCAAGCCGGATCGCATTGTCGATCAGCTTGCGCAGGACCCCGAGGTCGAGCGGCTTGGACACGAAATCGAACGCCCCGAGCTTCAGGGCCCGCACGGCCGACTCCACACTGCCGTGCGCGGTGATGACGGCGACCGGCAGGTCGGCGCGGTTCTGCTGAATCCAGGCCACCAGATCCAGGCCGTTGCCGTCCGGCAGGCGCATGTCCGTGAGGCACAGATCGAAGGGCTCGCTGCGGATGAGCCGGTGCGCAGTGCCGAGGTCGGGGGCCGTGCGCGTCCGCAGATTCATGCGCCGCAACGTCAGGCTGAGCAGCTCCAGCAGGTCCGGCTCGTCGTCGACGATCAGCACTGCGGGTCGGTTGACCTCAGTCCGCAAGGCGCTCTCGCTCGCGCTCAAGGCTCGATCTCCCCTGTCCACCGGTTCGGGTCCGCGAATACCAGCCGAAATACGCTGCCGCCGCCGTGACGCGGCTCATAGAGCAGGGTGGCGCCATTGGCCTGTGCCAGCTCGCGAGCCAGGAACAGGCCCAGGCCCGTGCCTCGGCCCGAGCTGAAGAAGGGCTCGAAGATACGCTCAACCTGGTCGTGAGGCACCCCGGGACCGCGGTCCGCGACCTCTAGATAGGGGCGTCCGCTGATCCGGCGGCGCCCGCACCGGATCTCGATCACACCGCCCGTGGGACCCATGGCATGGCGCAGCCCGTTCTCGCAGAGGTTCCAGACGATCTGGCGCAGTTGTGCCGGGTCGAAGCGGATCTCGAACGAGGCGTCGGGGCGCGCCAGCGACAGACGCTCGAGGGGCAGCTCCATGGTCTCGCAGAACTCTTTCCGGAACGCCTCGGTCCAGTCCGCCAGCGAGAGCTGCTCGGCCCGCGCCGCCTCGCGGCGCGAGAGACGCAGCACACTGTCGATGATGTGGCTGACGCGCTCGGCATGGGTGCGGATGATCTCCGTCAGGCGCTTGTCCTCGGCGCCGAGGTGCGCCGACTCCCCGAGCAGCTGCCCGGCGTGACTCATGGCCCCGACCGGATTGCGGATCTCGTGCGCGATGCTCGCCGAGAGGCGCCCCAGGGCGGCGAGCTTGGATTGCTGCACCTTTTCGGCCAGGGCGCTCGTGTCCTCGAGGAACACCAGCACGGCCGCGGGGCTGCGCTCGCCCAGGGAGGCGAAGTGGGCGCGGATCTCGCGTGCGCCGTCGGGTCCGATGAAGGTCGGATCCTGGACCGGAAACAGGCCCGTGGTGTCGGTGCTCTGGCGCCAGCGGGCGAGCAGCTCCAGCAGCGGACCGCAGACCTTCGCGAGCGGTGCCTGCACGCGCGCCCCCTCGCCGAGCAGCCCTACCGCCGACTCGTTGATCAGGCGGATGCAATCCTCCGGGTCGATCACCAGGATGCTCTCGCGCAGATGGCGCACGATGTACTCGGACAGCTGGGCGAGATTCGCCAGATCGACTTCCTGGCGCCGCAGCGTCGCTTCGCTCGAGCGCAGACGATCGGTGAGCGGCCAGACCGAGACCGCGATGGCGAACAGCACCACGCTGAGCATTGCGGCCGTGGCAAAACCCGCCGGGTGCGCCGAGTGCACGCTGATGAGCGCCTGCGGCGCGAGCACCGCGGCGGTTGCGCCGGCGGCGATGAGCAGCCCGTCGCGCCGCTGGGCCAGCAGTGTGAGGGCGAGCACCGGCAGGGCCAGCAGAATCCCCAGCCCGCTGGCGACCCCGCCGCTCGCATAGAGAATGAGCCCGATGGCCGCGGAGTCGAGTACCGAGTTGGGGAGCGGTTGGATCAGCGGCTGCGCGCCGCGCAGCCCCTGCAGCACGACCAGGGTGAGCGCGGCGGCAAAGTAGCCGGCGCAGGCGCCGATGAACAGATCGGGGTGCGGCACCGGCATGAACGAGGTGCGGGCGAGCACCCGCGTGCCGATCAGGGCCGCCGGCACCAACAGCCGATAGAGGCTGAGCCAGCCGCCGATGCGGCGGGCCAGATCGGCGGGAGCGGAGGGGGTGGTCGCGGCGCTGGCCGGCATGAGTGGGGCGGGGCGGGAGGTGACAGACCGGCGCGGACTCTAGCACCGGCGGTCGATAAACGGCGCGATGAGCGTCGCAGCGTGAGCGTCATTAAGCGTGATTTATTGGCGGCGGCCGGGCTTTTTGGCGAGAATCCACCGCTTTACGCCTTCGGCCAGGACTTCAAGAGCTCAAAGATGAACCTGCACGAATATCAAGCCAAAGCGCTGTTCAGGAAATACGGAATTCCCGTGCCCGCCGGCCGGCCGGCCAGCACCCCCGAGGAGGCGGTCGCGGCGGCCGAGGCGCTCGGCGGCGCGGTATGGGTCGTCAAGGCGCAGGTGCACGCCGGCGGTCGCGGCAAGGCCGGCGGCGTGAAGCTGGCGGGCGACCTCGAGACGGTGCGCAGCGCGGCGGCCGGCATGCTCGGCACCCGGCTCGCCACCCGGCAGACCGGTCCCGAGGGACTGCCGATCGAGAAGGTCTACGTCGAATGCGGCTCGCAGATCGCCCGGGAGATCTATCTGTCCCTGACGCTCAACCGTGAGAAGGGGCGTATCGCGCTCATCGCCTCGAGCGCCGGCGGCATGGAGATCGAGGAGGTCGCCGAGAAGACCCCCGAGCAGATCCTGACCACCACCGTGCATCCGGCGGCGGGCCTGCAGCCCTTCCAGGCGCGGCAGCTCGCCTTCGGGCTCGGCCTGGCGGGCGAGCAGATCAAACAGTTCCAGCACATCGCGCTCGCGCTCTACCGGGTCTACCAGGATCTGGATGCGAGCCTGCTCGAGATCAACCCGCTGATCGTGACCCGCTCCGGAGCGCTGCTCGCGCTCGACGCGAAGTTCAACATCGACGCCAACGCCGTGTTCCGCCATCCGGACCTCGCGGCGCTGCGCGACCCGAGTCAGGAAGATCCGATGGAGCGGCGCGCCAGCGAGCACGAGCTCAATTACGTCTCGCTCGAGGGCGACATCGCCTGCATGGTCAACGGCGCCGGACTCGCGATGGCCACCATGGATCTGATCAAGCTGCACGGCGGGCAGCCGGCGAACTTCCTCGACGTCGGCGGAGGCGCGACCAGCGAGCGCGTCACGCACGCCTTTCAGCTCGTTCTCTCCAACCCGAAGGTGCGCGCGATTCTGGTCAACATTTTCGGCGGCATCGTCCGTTGCGACATGATCGCCGATGGCGTGGTCAATGCCGTGAAGAACGTCGGCGTCAAGGTCCCCGTGGTCGTGCGGCTCGAGGGCACCAACGCCGAGAAGGCGCGCGAGGTGCTCTCCGGCAGCGGCCTGACGATCACGCCGGCCACCGATCTGACCGACGCGGCGCGCAAAGTCGTGGCGCTCGCCGCAGGCCGCGCTGCCTGAGCGGCGCGTTGGAACAAGCGTAAAGGCATCGACGCATGAGCATTCTAGTCAACAAACAGACCAAAGTGATCTGCCAGGGATTCACCGGCAAGCAGGGCACGTTTCATTCGGAGCAGTCCCTGGCGTACGGCACGCGGCTGGTTGGCGGCGTGACCCCGGGGCGCGGCGGGCAGAAGCATCTCGACCTGCCCGTGTTCGATACCGTCAGGGACGCGGTGCGCGACACGGGCGCAACCGCGAGCATGATCTACGTTCCGGCGGCGGGCGCCGCCGACGCCATCCTGGAAGCGGCCGATGCGGGCATCGAGCTCGCCGTGTGCATCACCGAGGGCGTGCCGGTCAACGACATGGTGCGCGTCAAGGCGGCCCTGGCCGGATCGGCCACGCGGCTGGTCGGGCCGAACTGCCCCGGAGTCATCACGCCCGATGAGTGCAAGATCGGCATCATGCCGGGCTTCATTCACAAGAAGGGCACGGTCGGGATCGTGTCCCGCTCCGGCACGCTGACCTACGAGGCGGTCTATCAGACCACCCGTATCGGACTCGGCCAGAGCACCTGTGTCGGCATCGGCGGCGATCCGGTGCGCGGACTGAACTTCGTCGACGTGCTGGAGCTGTTCGAGCGCGATCCGGGCACCGAGGGCATCATCCTGGTCGGCGAGATCGGCGGCAGCGACGAGGAGGCGGCGGCCCGCTACATCCATCGATTCGTCCGCAAGCCGGTGGTGGCCTACATCGCCGGCGTGACCGCGCCGGCGGGCAAGCGCATGGGTCATGCCGGGGCGATCGTCGCCGGCGGCAAGGGCACCGCGGCCGATAAATACGCGGCGTTCGAGGCCGCGGGCGTGCGGACGGTGAAGTCGCCCGCCGAGCTCGGCAGCGCGATGAGCGACCTGCTGCGCCGCCGCCGCGCTCGCGCGGTCAAGCGGGTCCCGGTCGCGCCGCGGCTCGCGGTCGAGCCCGCCGCGAAACCGGCAGCGAGGAAGACACGGGCGGCCCGCAAGCCGGCCGCGAAGCGGCCCACGCCCAAGACGGCGCGGAAAACGGCGCCAAAGACGGTGAAAAAGGCGGTCGGAAAGGTGGCGAAGAAGGTCATCAAACAACGGGTGGGCAAGCCGGCGCGCCGGGTCGTCCGGGCGGCCGCCCGCAAATCCGCGGGGCGCACCGCCCGCAGGCGCTGAACGGGGTTACGATCCCGATGGCGCCTGCTGCGATGCGCGCGAGCGAGCCGGCGGGCGGCCTGCACGACGCGGATCCAGTAGCAAGGTGGTCTCGACTCCGGGTGTCTGGGTCAGGCACCCGGGTCGACACCGGTTCGGGACACGCACCCCTGACGTAGGAATCCCGCCTTGAGCGACGGCGAGGACCTCGAGAGCACATCTCTGCGCATCGTTCTGGCGCAGCTCGACCTGTTGGTCGGCGACGTGCAGGGTAATCTCACGCGCATCGTGAACAGCGCGCGGACGGCCCGGGACGAGCATCACGCGGATCTCACCCTGTTTCCCGAGCTGGCGCTGTCGGGATATCCGCCGGAGGATCTGCTGTTCCACCGCGGCCTGCGCGTGCAGCTCGAGCGCGCGCTGCAGCAGGTCTGCCGCGAGGTGCCCGCCGGCCACCTGGTGGTGGGTTTCCCGGAATATACCGATCACACCATCGCCAATGCGGCCGCGCTGCTCGGCGCGGGCCGCGTCGTGGGCGTGCACCGCAAGGCGGAGTTGCCCAACTACAAGGTGTTCGACGAGAAGCGCTATTTCCATCCCGGCTCCCGGCCGACCGTGGTCACGGTCAAGGGTTTCCGGGTGGGCGTGCTCATCTGCGAGGACATCTGGGTGCCCGAGCCGGTCCGCTCGGCGCGAGCCGCCGGCGCGGAGCTGTTGGTCGTGATCAATGCCTCGCCCTATGAATGCGGCAAGCAGCGCGAGCGAGAGGCGATTGCGCGGGCGCGCGTCACCGACGTCGGTCTGCCGATGGCGTATGTCAACACGGTCAGCGGCCAGGACGAGCTGGTGTTCGACGGGAACTCGTTCGCCATGGATGCCACGGGCGAGGTTTGCATGCGCGCGCCGCCCTTCGTCGAAGGACTGTATCGCGTCGATTTCGTCCGGGAGCGGGGTAGGGTCGTGCCGCGATCCGGCCCGGTGGCGGCGGAGTTGAGTGATGAGGCAAGCGTTTACGGCGCGCTCGTCCTTGGCGTTCGCGACTATGTCACCAAGCACGGCTTTCCAGGCGTCGTGATGGGGCTATCGGGCGGCATCGACTCGGCGCTGACGCTGGCGATTGCCGTGGACGCGCTCGGGGCCGAGCGCGTCCACGCGGTCATGATGCCCTCGCGCTACACCTCGCGGATGAGTCTGGACGACGCGGCCGACGAGGCGCGTCTGCTCGGCGTCAAGTACAGCGTGCTGTCCATCGAGGACATGTTCAAAGCGACCCTCGCGACACTGGCCGGGGAATTCGCCGGAGTTGCGGCGGATGCCACCGAAGAGAACATCCAGTCGCGCTGCCGGATGCTGCTGCTGATGGGATTGTCCAACAAGACCGGCCGGATGTTGCTGACCACCGGCAACAAGAGCGAGATGGCGGTCGGCTATGCGACGCTCTACGGCGACATGGCCGGCGGGTTCGCCCCCATCAAGGACTGCAGCAAGCTCCTCGTCTACCGCCTGGCCGCCTACCGCAACGGGCTCGGCGCCGTGATTCCACAGCGGGTGATCGACCGCGCGCCATCGGCCGAGCTGCGCGCGGACCAGAAGGATTCCGATGCGCTGCCGCCGTACGAGGTGCTCGATCCCATCCTGGCCGCGTTCATCGAGGAGGATCTCTCGGTCGAGGAAATCGCCGCGCGCGGCTTCGACCGCGCCACCGTCGGCCGGGTGCTCGATCTGGTCAAGCGCAACGAGTACAAGCGCCGCCAGGCGCCGCCGGGGGTACGGGTCAGCCGCAGGGCCTTCGGCCGGGACTGGCGCTATCCGATCACCAACGGCTACCGCCGGGAGTCCCGGTAACGGCACCCGGCGGGACTGCGGCCCGGATCGCGTGCCGTCCGGACCGGCCCTACCAGAAGCGCCACCAATGCGGGTGTCTGAGCGCCGCCGCGGCGATGATCGAGCCCTTGAAGTTCTTTTCGTAGACCCTCTGCGCCTGCGCCGCGGGGGTTTTCAAGCCGAGGCGCCGGTACGAAAGGATCATCAGGGCAAGCGCCGAGCGGGTGGCCGGAGCGCCTGGGTACCGGTTGAGCACCATCTTCGTGCGCCGCGCCGCGGCCACGTAGGCGCTGCGCATGTAGTAGTAACGCGCGACGTACACGTCGTACGCCGCCAGCCGGTCTCGCAGGTAGATCATCCGCTGCCAGGCGTCATGGGCATAGATGCTGTGCGGATATCGCTCGACCACCGTGCGAAAGTCGTCGAAGGATTTGCGCAGCTTCAGGGGCGGGCGCTTGGAGAGGCTCGCTCCGAAGGCCCGCTCGATGGGGTTGGCGCGCCTCGGGAAGTCCACCACGCCCTTCATGTACCAGGCGTAATCGCACCGCGGTTGCGTGGGGTGCTGTTGAATGAACGTATTGGCCGCGTTGATCGCGGCTTCGTTCTGGCCCGCACGGTAATATGCGAAGATCAGATCGAGCTGGGCCTGGCGCGCCTGCATCGAGAAGGGGTAGACCGCGGTCAGCCGCAGCAGCAGCTTGATCGCGGAGTTGTAGTCGTAGTCCGCCAGCTCCTTCTTGGCCTGCTTATAGACCGCGACCGGACTGTTGAGCATCAGCTTGCGGTGCGCGCAGCCGGTAAGCGCAAGCGCCAGCACGCACAGCGCGGCGACGAGGGTGCCGCGTGCACGGCCCTGAGAGCTCGAATGGGATGGCATGGGGAAACAGTATAGCGAATCGGCCGCCGATGCTTCGGATTCCGACCGGGTCCGTGCCGGGGAGTTCCGCGAGCATCGGCTCGACCTGCCGCCCGAGGCGGCCGGACTGCGCCTCGATCAGGCGCTCGCGCGTGCGCTGCCGCAATACTCGCGCGCGCGGCTGCAGGGCTGGATCGAAGGAGGCGCGGTCGAGGTCGATGGTCAGCGGATGCGCGCCAAGGACAAGGTGCTCGGCGGCGAGCACGTCAGTGTGCGTGCGCACTGGGCCGCGCAGGGGCGGCTCGAGCCCGAGGCCCTGCCGCTGAGCGTCGTGTATCAGGACCGCGCGCTCTTCGTCATCGACAAACCCGC
>JAJYFU010000179.1 GCA_021790795.1 Pseudomonadota bacterium | reverse complement strand
GCCTTGACGGCCTGGATCAGCTCGGCGCCCGCTTTCTGCGCATCGCCGTAGAGCATGCGGGTGTTGTCCAGATAGAAGAGCGCGTTCTCGATGCCGGAAAATCCCGCGCCCTTGCCCCGCTTGATGACGATGACGTTCTTGGCCCGGTCGGCGTTGAGGATCGGCATGCCGTAGATGGGGCTCGATTTGTCGGTGCGCGCCACCGGATTGACGACGTCGTTGGCGCCGATGATGAGCGCCACGTCGGCGGTTTCGAACTCGCCGTTGATCTCCTCCAGGTCCCCGATCAGGTCGTAGGGCACGCCGGCCTCGGCGAGCAGCACGTTCATGTGCCCGGGCATGCGTCCGGCGACCGGATGGATGGCGAAGCGGACCGTGACGCCGCGCTCGATCAGCAGCTGGCACAGCTCCCAGATCTTGTGCTGCGCCTGCGCGACCGCCATGCCGTAGCCGGGCACTACGAGCACTTTCTGCGCGTACGCCAACATCACGGCGGCATCCGCCGTATCGATGGGCTTGAGAGTGCCGGCGACCTCTGTGCCCTGGAGCGCGGATTCGCCGAAGTTGCTGAACAGCACGTTGGCGAGGGAGCGGTTCATCGCCTTGGCCATCAACTGCGTGAGCAGCGTGCCGGCCGCGCCCACCACCATGCCGGCGATGATCATGGCGGCATTGGCGAGCACGAAGCCCTCGAAGGCCACCGCCAGACCGGTGCAGGCGTTGTACAGCGATATGACCACCGGCATGTCGGCGCCGCCGATCGGCAGCGTGATGAGAATGCCGGCCGCGAGCGCCAGCGCGAAGAACGCGCTCACCATCCACAGCGGCCCCGCGCCGTGCAGCGCGACGATCCAGCCGCCCAGTGCGAGCGTGGCGAGCAGCAGCACGGAATTGACCGCCTGCTGGGCGCCGTAGCGCAGCGACTTGCCGATCAGGCCCTGCAGCTTCGCGAAGGCAATGAGGCTGCCGGAGAAGGAGACCGCCCCGATGATGGCGCCCGTGACCGCCAGCACCGCCGGGGCGGCGGCGATCGGCTGGCCGCGCACGAGCTCCTGGCCGGCGATGGCGGCGGCCGCCCCGCCGCCCATGCCGTTGTAGAGCGCCACCATCTGCGGCATCGCGGTCATGGACACGCGCTTGCCGCTCCACCAGGCCGCGACGCCGCCGATGAAGATGGCGACGAGGATGAGAATGTCGTTGCGCATCCCCGGCCAGAGAAAGGTGATCAGGCCGGCAATCAGCATGCCGAGGCCGGCCCACACGATGCCCCCGCGCGCGCCCTTCGGCGAGCTCATGCGCTTCAGGCCGACGATGAACAGCAGCGCGGCGATGAAGTACACCGCCTGGATCAGCTCGTGCGTCAGCGAAGGCGACAGGGCGCTCATACTCGCCCGCCCTTCCTCTTGTCCTGGCTGGACTTGAACATCTCCAGCATGCGCTCGGTGGAGACGTAGCCGCCGACCACGTTGCCCGCGGCCAGCAGCACCCCGATGAAGCCGATGGTCTTCTCGAGCGGCGTCTGCGCCGCCCCGAGGGCGACCATGGCGCCCACCAGCACGATGCCGTGCACGAAATTCGAGCCCGACATCAGCGGCGTGTGCAGGATCACCGGCACGCGCGAGATGACCTCGTAGCCGGTGAAGGCCGCGAGCATGAAGATGTAGAGCGCAACGATTCCGGTCATGACCGTCCCCCTCGCATGCCTCAGCCTGTCACCGACTGACGTGTCGGCTCGTGACGGATCTGCCCGCCGTGCGTCAGGCACGCCTTGGCGAACACCTCATCGCTCCAATCGATGGCGAGCTCGCCTTCCTTCAGCGCCGGCGAGAGGAAGTTCAGCAGGTTGCGCGCGTACATCTCGCTGGCGTTGTAGGCGAGCTCGGCCGCCAGGTTCACCGGCCCGATCACCCGCACGCCCTGGTGCACGACGGTCTCCCCGGCGCGCGTCAGCTCGCAGTTGCCGCCCTGCTCGGCGGCGGTGTCGACGATGACCGAGCCCGGCCGCATGCGCTCGAGGGCGGCGCGCGGGATGATCTTCGGGGCCGGCCGTCCCGGCACGGCCGCGGTGCTGATCACCGCATCCGCAACCGCGATGCGCGCCTCGAGCACCTCCTGCTGCTTGCGCTTCTCCTCCTCGCTCAGCTCGCGCGCATAGCCGCCGGCTCCCTCGGCGCTCACCCCGGTGTCGACGAACTTCGCACCGAGGGAGCGGACCTGCTCGCGCGTGGCGCTGCGCACGTCGTACGCCTCCACCACCGCGCCGAGCCGCCGCGCCGTGGCGATCGCCTGCAGCCCGGCGACCCCCGCGCCGATGACGAGCACCTGGGCCGGCCGGATGGTGCCGGCCGCCGTGGTCAGCATGGGCAGGAATTTCTGCAGGTGATTGGCGGCGATCAACACCGCCTTGTAGCCGGCGATCGAGGCCTGCGAGGACAGCGCGTCCATCGACTGCGCGCGCGAGATGCGCGGCACCAGCTCCATCGCGAAGCTGGTGATGCCGCCGCTCTGGAGCGCGAGCACCTCCTCGCGGCGCGCGTAAGGCTGCAGGAACCCGACCAGCACCGCGCCCGCCGCCAGCGCCCCGATCTGCGCCAGGCCGAGCGGCTGCACCGTCAGCAGCACCTGCGCGCGCGCCAGCACCCCGGCAGCGTCCGCCCACTCGACGCCCCGATAGGCCGAATCGGGGAACTGGGCGCGCTCCCCGGCGCCGCGCTCGAGCAGGATGCGCCCGCCCAGCCGCGCGAACTTATCAGCCACTTCGGGCACCAGGCTGACGCGCGTCTCGCCCGCGGCGCTCTCGCGCAGCGCACCGAT
>JAJYFU010000017.1 GCA_021790795.1 Pseudomonadota bacterium | reverse complement strand
CTCGAGCGCCACCGCCACCGCTACGAATTCAACAACAATTATCTGGAGCGCTATCGCGAAGCGGGGCTGCGCTTCAGTGGATTCTCACGCGACGGTCTCGTGGAGGTCCTCGAGCTGGCCAACCATCCGTGGTTCATCGCCACGCAGTTTCATCCGGAGTTCACCTCCACGCCGCGCGACGGGCACCCGCTGTTCGCCGGCTTCATCCGCGCCGCGCGCGCGCAGCGCACCGCGCATCTGCCGCAGGCCGCGCTCGCCTGAGCACCCATGCGGCTCGCGGGCGCGACAATCGGACTCGATCAACCGCTGCTCGTCATCGCCGGGCCGTGTGTCATCGAGAGCGAGACGCTGACGCAGGAGGTCGCGGGGCGCCTCGAGGCCCTCACCCGCGAGCTCGGCCTGCCGTTCGTGTTCAAGTGCTCCTTCGACAAGGCCAACCGCTCCTCGCGCAGCAGCTACCGCGGCCCCGGGCTCGAGCAGGGCCTGAAGGTGCTCGAGGGCGTGCGGCGCGCGTTCCGGGTGCCGGTGCTCACCGATGTGCACGAGGACACCCCGCTGCGGGAAGTCGCCGAGGTCGTCGACGTGCTGCAGACCCCGGCGTTCCTGTGCCGCCAGACCAATTTCATTCTGGCGGTGGCCGCGTGCGGCAAGCCCGTCAACATCAAGAAGGGCCAGTTCCTCTCCCCGTGGGAGATGCGTAACGTGGTCGACAAGGCCCGCTCCACCGGCAACGAGGCCATCATGGTCTGCGAGCGCGGGTTCTCCTTCGGCTACAACAACCTGGTCGCCGACATGCGCTCGCTGGCCGTGATGCGCGAGTGCGGCTGTCCGGTCATCTTCGACGCCACCCACTCGGTGCAGCTGCCGGGCGGACGCGGCGCGAGCTCGGGCGGACAGCGGGAGTTCGTGCCGGTGCTGGCGCGCGCGGCGGTGGCCGCCGGCGTCGCCGGCGTGTTCCTGGAGACACACCCGGATCCGGCCCGGGCGCTCTCCGACGGACCGAATGCCTGGCCGCTCGATCGCATCGAGCCGCTGCTGCGGACGCTGAAGGACCTGGATGCGGTCGCCAAGGCGCGCCCGTTCGAGGAGTCGCTGCTCGCCGCGCGGCAGGGGAGCTGAAGAGTTGCTCGGCGGCGCGAGGGCTCGTAAGCTGTCAGGTGAGAGCGCCTACTCATGAAGCTACTTGCCGCCGCCATGTTTGCCGCACTGCTGCTGCTGCAGTACCGCATCTGGGTCTCGAGTCAGGGCGTGCGCTCGGTATATCGGCTGGAGCGGACCGTGGCCGCGCAGGAGAAACTCGATCACCGCCTGGCCCGGCGCAATGCGCACCTGGCGGCCGAAGTGGCGAACCTCAAGTCCGGCACCGGGGCCATCGAGGAGCGGGCGCGCAGCGAGCTCGGCATGATCGGTCCGCACGAAACGTTCTACATGGTGGTCGAGCCGCCGCGCTTTCCGCCGCGTCCGAGCCACTGAATCCATGCGCTACTGGTTGGTGATGCCCGCCGCCGGCATTGGTCGCCGGTTCGGTGCGCAGCGGCCCAAGCAATATGCGCCGCTGTGCGGGCGTACGGTCATCGAGTGGGCACTCGCGCCCTTCCTGGACGATGTGCGCTGCGCCGGCGCCGTGGTGGCCCTGGCCGCGGGCGATCCATACTGGAGCCGTATCGCGCCTGAGGGGGTCATGACGACCGAGGGGGGCGCGGAGCGCAGCCGCTCGGTGCGCAACGGTCTGGCGGCCCTGGCGGCGCGGGCAACCGAGGCCGATTGGGTGCTGGTGCACGATGCCGCCCGGCCCTGCCTTGCGCGCGCGGATCTCGATCGGCTGCTCGGGGAGCTCGAGGACCATCCGGTGGGAGGGCTGCTGGCCACCCCCGCGGCCGACACGCTCAAGCGCGCCGATGCCGCCGGCTGCGCGTGCGAGACGGTCGATCGCCGCGCACTGTGGCGGGCGCTCACGCCACAGATGTTCCGTTACGGCGCGTTGCGCGAGGCGCTGGATCGGGCGCACGAGGCCGGCCGCGGACCGACCGATGAGGCGCAGGCGATCGAATGGCGCGGCGCGCATCCGCAGCTGGTGGCCGGCTCGGCGGCGAATCTGAAGATCACGAGCGCCGCGGATCTGACCATCGCCGCGGCATTGCTGGAGTGCAGGGCATGAGAATCGGCTCGGGGTTCGATGTACACGCCTTTGGTCCCGGCGAGCACGTGATGCTCGGCGGGGTGCGTGTTCCGCACAGTCACGGCGTGCTCGCGCACTCCGACGGCGACGTGGTGCTACATGCGCTGACCGACGCGCTGCTCGGGGCCGCCGGCCTCGGCGACATCGGCCAGCACTTCAAGGACAGTGACCCACGCTGGAAGGGCGCCGACAGCAGCGGATTCGTGCGTGCGGTGATGCAAATGCTGGTCGGGCGCGGCCTGCGCGTCGGCAATGCCGATGTGACGGTGCTCGCGGAGTGGCCCAAGATCGGCCCGGTGCGCGCGCGCATTCACGCCCGTCTGGCCGAGTTGCTCGAGGTGGCGCCCGAGGCGGTCAACGTGAAGGCCACCACGACCGAGAAGCTGGGCTTTCTGGGCCGCGGCGAGGGTATCGCCGCGCAGGCGGTGGTGCTGCTGCTCGATGCAGGTTGAGCCGGCGCTGGCGCCGCCGCGCGCGCTCGGGGAGCCCCTCGGGGAGGGGCGGCTGCGCCTCGAGCCGGAGGACTTTCTCGTCGAAGAGATGCTCGGCTTCGAGCCGGCGGGTGCCGGCGAGCACGTGCTGTTGAAGGTGCGCAAGCGTGCCGCCAACACTCTGTGGGTGGCGCGCGAGCTCGCACGTCTGGCCGGCTGCCGTCCAGTCGACGTCGGCTATGCGGGGCTGAAGGACCGGCATGCCGTGGCGGTGCAATGGTTCACCGTGCCGCGCCGCGGGCGAGCGGTGGCGCAATGGCCGGGCGCCGGGGGAGAGGGTTTCGAGGTGCTCGAGGCCCATGCCCACGCGCGCAAGCTCCCGCGCGGGGCGCTCGCGGGCAATCGCTTCCGCATCCGGGTTCGCGGTCTCGAGCCACCGACCGACGCTCTCGATGCGCGCCTGCGCGCGATCCGCGCCCGCGGTGTCCCGAACTACTTCGGACCGCAGCGTTTCGGGCGCCACGGATCGAACCTACGGGACCTGCCGGAGGATCCGGGCGCGTTGCGGGGGGGCGAGCGAGGCTTCGTGCTCTCCGCCGCGCGCAGTTTGGTGTTCAACGCGGTGCTCGCCGAGCGTGTGCGCCAGGGATGCTGGGAGGCATTGCAGCCGGGGGATCGCGCCATCCTCGATGGACGCGGGAGTCATTTCGCGGTCGAGGCGCTCGATGAGACGCTGCGCCAGCGTGCCGCGCGCCTCGAGATCCACCCGACCGGTCCGCTGTGGGGGCGTGGCACGCCGGGCGCGGCCGGCGCGGTGCTGGAGCTCGAGACGCGCGTGGCCGGCGGGTATTCCCGGGCGTGCGCGCTGATCGAGGCGGCCGCTATGGACCCGCAGCGGCGCAGCCTGCGCTTGGCGGTGCGCGAGCTTCGCGCACACCTCGAGCCCGGGGCCGTGGTGCTCGAGTTCGACCTGGCCCGCGGCGCGTTTGCCACGGCGGTGCTGCGTGAGGTGTGCGCGTTCGAGGATCAGGAGGAGATCAGTACATAGACGGCGCCGGTGCCGCCGTCCGCCGGGCGCGCCGAGACGAAGGCGAGCACGGGCCCGAGGCGGCGCAGGACGGACGCGACGGTGGCTTTCAACACCGGGCCGCGATGGCCGGAGCGCAGACCCTTGCCGTGCACGATGCGCACACAACGCCAGTTGCGCCGCAGGGCTTCCGCCAGGAATTCCCGCAGCGCCTCTTTGGCCTGGCGCACGGTGAGGCCGTGCAGGTCGATCTCGCCCTGCACGCGGAATTCACCCCGGCGCAGGCGCCGCAGCACCGCGGGCGGCACGCCCGGGCGGCGAAACACCAGCGTGTCGCCGCCCTCGAGGGCCGGATCCAACGGCACGTCGCGCAGGCTTTCCTCGAGCACGGCCAGCCGTTCGGCGCGCGCGAAGCGCGCCGCGGGACGGGGTTTGGGCCGCTCAGGCACCCGAGCGGGGCGATCGAGCCGCTTGACGTCGCGAACCGCCTCGCGAAACAGCCGCCGGTCATCCTCGGGATCCGACACGCACACGCTTCCTCCGCCGAGTTTTAGTCCAGTATAGTCGCGCCCTTCCCGAGGAGCGTTCCTCGCCGAGATCGAACCGCGTCCGTGAAGATCCTGCTCAGCAATGACGACGGCTACCACGCCCCGGGGATCCGTATGCTCCGCCAGAGCCTCGCGGAGCTCGCCGAGGTGACCATCGTCGCTCCCGACCGCAACCGCAGCGGCGCGAGCAACTCGCTCACCCTCGACGTGCCGCTGCGGGTGCTGGAGGTCGAGCCCGGAGTCTACTGCGTGCAGGGTACGCCGACCGACTGCGTGCACCTGGCCATCACGGGGCTGTTCGACACCGAGCACGACATGGTGGTCTCCGGAATCAACGACGGCGCCAATCTCGGCGATGACGTGCTGTATTCCGGCACGGTGGCCGCGGCGATCGAGGGCCGGTTCCTCGGCCTGCCGACGCTGGCGGTGTCGCTGTGCGGCACGGCGGCCGGCGCCCAGCACTTCCAGACCGGCGCGGCGGTGGCCCGGCGTCTGGTCGCCGAGCTGCTCAGCCGCCCCCTGGACGCCTCGCTCATTCTGAACGTCAACGTTCCGGACGTCCCGTACGAGGCGCTGCGCGGTTATCGCGTCACCCGACTGGGCTATCGGCACCGCTCCGAGCCGGTCGTGCGGGCGCGCGATCCGCGCGGCCGGCCGGTGTACTGGGTCGGACCGGCGGGCCCGGAGCAGGATGCGGGGCCGGGCACGGATTTTCATGCCATCGCCCAAGGGTGCGTCTCGATCACGCCCCTGCAGATCGACCTGACGCGCCACGGCGCCCTCGAGCCGCTGCGGCACTGGATGGAGGGAATCGATTGAGCGATCTGCGCTTCTCGGGGATCGGCATGACCTCGGCGCGGACCCGCGATCGCCTGGTGCAGCGCCTGCGCGAGCAAGGCATCGCCAACCTCGCGGTGCTCGATCGCATTCGCAACGTGCCGCGGCACATCTTCGTCGACGAGGCCCTCGGCAGCCGCGCCTACGAGGATACGGCGCTGCCGATCGGCTTCGGCCAGACCATATCCCAGCCTTACATCGTGGCCCGCATGAGCGAAGCGCTGCTGCAGGGCGGTCCGCTCGGCAAGGTGTTGGAAGTGGGCACCGGCTGCGGCTATCAGTCGGCGGTGTTGGCCCCGTTGGTGGAGCAGTTGTTCACGGTCGAGCGCATCGGCGCATTGCTCGAGCGCGCCAAGGAGCGCCTGCGGGAGCTCGACATCCGCAACGTCAAGTTCCGTCATGGCGACGGCACACAGGGTTGGAGCGCTCAGGCGCCGTTCGAGGGCATCCTGGTGGCGGCCGCGCCGCTGGCGGTTCCGCGGGAGCTGCTGGAGCAGCTTGCCCCGGGCGGTCGGCTGGTGGTGCCGGTCGGACCGGAGGGCGAGCAGGAGCTGATGCGCTTCACGCGGCGCGACGAGAGCGTGACGCGTGAGTCGCTCGGCCACGTGGCCTTCGTGCCACTGCTCGGCGGCAAGGGCTAGCGACGATCAATCGGCGGATGCCCCGGGGTTGCCGGCGCAGGGCGCCGGCCGCGGCGTTCCGGCCGGGCCGCTCTCAGCGCGAGTCAACCACGAAGCCGCAGGCCGGCATGGCGAGCCTGACCGGCGCGAGCCGCAGCTTGCGCAGATGGTTCGCGGCCAACGCGGAATTGAACGTGGCGAGCTCGCCCGTCCGCAGGCTATCCCAGCTGATGACCGTGCGGTCGTAGTGACGACAGTCGGCGCTCAGCGTGGTGAGCTGGGCCGGTGTCGGGCGCATGTCCATGCCCACCTGCATGAGGCTGACCAGGCTGTTGTAGGCGTTGTTCACCGTGACGAAGGAGCGCAGGGCGTTGGGCTTCGGTTTCGGCCGCGGATGCAGGAGCCTGGCGAGGAAGCCGCCCGATGATCTCTTCCCGCCAATCTTGCTCAGGCGGGCCTCGAGCGCCTTGGCCTGTGTGGCGAGTGGCTTGCTCAGGTGCGCGTGCATGAGCGCCGTCAACTGAACCTTGACGGCGTGTACCTCCTGATAGCCGCGGTAGCTGCGCTGCATGCCCCGGTAGGCGAGCCTGTTCATGCGGTTCTGGGCGCGCAGCGCGGCCAGCAGTACGCGGCTCTCTCCGACGCGCGGATCGTTCATGACGGTGACGTGGCGGGTGTAGACGTGACCGTCGACGGTGAGCTTGAGCGTGTAAACACCGGGCATCACCTGGGGACCATGCGGGCCCGGGGTGGTGGCGCCGGCCACGGTGTTCATCTGGTTTTCAAGGTCGTGTCGGAAAGCGGGCGGCGGGCCATAGCGCAGATTCCATGCAAAGCGATTCAGACCGACCCGGATGGGCAGGGCGCGCGCCTGGGGCGAGGCCAGCCAGTAGCGCGGATAGAGCTGGCCCTTGATGGGCGGCGGCAGCGTGCTCGTCAGGGTGCGCACCAGGTTGCCGCGGGCATCGAGGATTTGCAGCTTGATCGGTCCGTGGGGCTCGTGGCGGAGGTAATAATCCACGATCACCCCATAGGGCGGGTTGGGGGCATGCGGCACTTCGATGTCGAAGGGCTGATCCCAATTGCTGTTCTGGCGGGCGCGAATGGCCGTTTCGGGTCGGAACAGATAGGCCGGCGAGGCGGCGATGGCCCGGGCATGGGCGGCAATCGAGCGCAGCGGTGTGAAGTCATCGAGCACCCAGAAGCCACGGCCGAAGGTGCTGATGACCAGGTCGTTCATGTGGAATCCGGTGTGAACGACCAGATCGGTGACGGCGGTGCTGGGCAGGTTCTGCCGCAGCGACTGCCAGTGATTGCCATTGTCGAAGCTGACGTAGACGGTCGTCTCCGTCGCGGCGAACAGGAGCCCGGGTTGCTTCGGGTCGGCGCGCAGCACATTCACCCAGCTGCCGCTACGTTGGTTGCGGGGCAATCCCCGGGTGATGTTCACCCACGTTTTGCCGCCATCGGTGGTGCGCCAGATGAGCGGCAGGTTGGTGTCCTCACGGACGGGCGGGGCGGCCTTGTGCGCCGTGCCGCGCACCGCGGAGGCGGCCTTGTGGTGGTGGGGGAGGGAGATGCGGGCGGTGACATAGGCGGTATCGGCCGAATCGCCCGCTTCGATGGTATGCAGGTGGGCGTGCGGCGGCAGGCCGGTGATGTTGCTCACGTTGTTCCAGCGCTCGCCGCCATCCATGGTGTTGTAGATCTGGTTGTTGCTGCTCACGGTCCAGACCACGTCCGGCCTGACCTTGGAGAGTGAAAAGTCGACGATGACGGGTCCGGCGGGTTTGAGGGGGTTGCGGGGGCGGCGCGTTTTTTTCTTCGCGGCGGGCAGGGGCGTGCCGCAGGGCACCTGCGCCGCGCCCTTGGCGGTGGTGAGGGCGGGGCTGAAGGCTTGCCAGGAATTGCCGCCGTTGCGGGTAACCAGCAGACACTGATAGGCGACGTAAAGGGCGCCAGGGTCGAAGGCCGTGTCGAATTTCATCGGCAGACTGCCGATGGACCGATAGTCCTTGGCGCGCGCGCCGAAGTTCGGCGCGATGTTCTCCCACTGGCCGGTGAACATGTTGATCTTCACCAGGCCGCCGCCGCCGCCGCCCGGACCGTAGCCGATCGCGTAGAGGATGTGCGGGTGCAGAGGATCAGGGGCGATGTAGCCGAATTCGGAAGACGGCACCGGGCTCCAGTCGGTGAAGTCGACCTGCCCCCAGTTGCCGCGGCTGCGGATCATGACCGCGCCCGTATCCTGCTGCGCGCCGGCAATCCAATAGGGATATTGGCTCGTGGTGGCGACATGGTAGATCTGCGAGAAGGGCTCGGTGTACCACAGGCTCCAGGTGCGACCGCCGTCGAGGGTGACGCTCGCGCCCTGGTCGGAGGCGACTTCCATGCGCTTGCCGTTCTGGGGGTCGATCCACAGAGAGTGGTAATCCTCCCCGCCGGGGGCGCCCTTGAAGGCATGAAAAGTGATGCCGCCATTGGTGGAGCGGTACATGGCCGTGCTGACCGTGTACAGAACATTCGCATCCTGTGGGTCCACGAACACGCCGCAGCTGTAGTTGCCCTGGCCGTTGCTGATGCGCTTGTCCTTGCCGGCCATGTGCTTCCAGGTGGCGCCGCCGTCGTCGGAACGGAACAGCCCGGAGCCGTGCTCGATGGTGTTGCCGACAATGTAGATGCGCCGGCCATGATCGGCGATCGCCACGCTCACGCGGCCGGGGAAGGGCGGAATCTTGATCGCGCTCCAGGTGCGGCCGTCATTGGTGGATTTGAACAGCAGCGGCGGTTTGGGCTTGGCTTTCGGGCCATGCCGGAATTTGAAGAAGGGGCCGCCCGTGCCGGCGGCGACGGCCAGCAGGATGTGCGGATCGCCCCAGTCGGACACGACATCCCGCGTTCCGAGATAGTGCGCGGGCTTGAGCACCCGGGTCCATGTTTTTCCGCCGTTCGTGCTCCGGTAGACACCGCCCCCGTGGTGTGTGGCGTCGCCAAGAGCCGATACCACTACGATGTTGGCGTTGTGAGGATCGACCACGATGCTGTCGATCATCACGGTTGCCTCGAGGCCGATGTGGCGCCAGGTGCGGCCGGCGTTGGTGGATTTCCACATGCCATCGCCCAGGCTGCCGACGAAGGGGTTGATGATGGTCGGATCACCCGTGCCCGCGTACACGACATCCGGATCGGAGGGGGCCACGGCGATCGCGCCGATACTGTCGACCTGCTTGATGTGGTCGAAGATCGGAAACCAGGTGACCCCGGCGCTCGTGGTTTTCCAGATGCCTCCCTCGGGCGTGCCCACGTAATACACACCGGGCTCGCCGATGACCCCGGTGACCGCGGCCGCGCGGCCGCCGTGAAATGGGCCGACGTTACGCCACTTCAGGCCGGCATAGAGATCGGGATTCACGCGCGCGACGGCGCTCGCGGGCAAGGCCGACGCCAGGCCGGCGGCAATCGCCAGCGCCCAAGACACAATCCTGGAAGATTTCGTCATGGTCCGGCGGGCCTCCACGAGGATTTACGAGTCAGGATGAGGGAAAACGGATACAGCCGGCCCCTCCCGCCGCAATCGCTGGGGGTGCCGAGTCGGCCGGCGACGTTGGTGTAATGGATAGCGTAGGCTATACTCGGCCACTGCGCGATGCAAATGGCGGTACGGGCGCCCGGCGGATGCTCTGGAGTCCTGCGCCCGTCACAATCGTCCGAAATACAGGGCGGCTCAGAGCGATGGTCGGCGTCCCGGCCGGCGTTTGATCCGGGGCGTGAAATTCCTTGCTTTGGCAAAAGTCGCGTGGTTACCATACGCGCAGAGGGCACAGGGAGGAGGGGACGCCCACACAAAAGCAATAGATCACGATCCGCAAAAGCAACAACAGTGTCGCGCGCCACGGCGGCGTCGGCGCGGTGGATCGTTGAGTCAAGACCCCTCCCCCTGTGTCTTCTTCGATGCGCGGCTTGTGCCGGACCTCCGGTCCTGCCGGCTACTCGAAGAACAGCGCCGCGGCGACCGGCCGGCCTTCGTGGACCAGAACGTTGAAGGTGCGGCAGGCGGCTGCGAGCTCCATCACCTCCAGTCCGACGCCGCGTTCGGCGAAGGCCGCGCGGATCGGCGCCGGCGCGAAACGCTGGCGCCACCCGGTGCCCATCAATACGACCTGCGGCTCGAGGACGAAGATCTCGGCCAGATGCTCCAGGGTGAGCGCCTCGAAGCGCGCGCAAACCCACGGCGTGATCAACCGCTCGGCGGTGACCAGACAGCTGGCGCGCACCTCGGTCTGCCCGATCCGCAGCACGTCGGCCGAATAGGCGCGCACCGTGTTGAGCTGCACGCCGCTCTCTAAGGTGATGTCCATCACGCTACCATACCGCTCGTGCGCGAACTCGTCATCGTCATCACCGATTTATATCTCGCCGGAGCGCCGGCGGGCGCCTCGACCGCGATGCCCGCGCTCGAGCACATTGCGCGGTTCGCGCACCAGCGCGTGCCGCAGGCCGACTGGCGCGCCTGGGCGGCGCGCCGGCTCGGCCTGGCGCATTACGCGGACCTGCCGCCCGCGAGTATCGCGGCCGCCGGCCGCCCGGCGCCGGGCGAGACGGTCTGGTTCGCCTCCCCGCTGCATCTGATCGCGGGTGTCGGCCGACTGCATTTGCAGCGCAGCGGCCGGCTGCGCCTGGCGCCCGAGACACTCGCGCGCCTCGCGGCGGATTTCAATAGCACGTTCGCGGGATCGGGCTTCGCGCTCGCGCCGCTCGCCTCGGGAGAGTTTCTCCTCGGCGCGCCGTCCGGATTGAGCGCGAGCACCTGCGATCCGGCGCGCGTGCCGCAGGCCGGGCTGCTGGAGGCGCTGCCGCTCGGGGAGGGCGCCGCGGCGCTGCGGCGGCTCGGCACCGAGATCGAGATGTGGCTGCATGCGCATCCGCTCAACGAGATGCGCGCGCGGCACGGCGAGCCGCGGCTCTCGCAGCTGTGGATCTGGGGCGGCGGCCAGGCGGCGGCCGGCGCGGGCGAGCCTCCGAGCGCAACGCCGCAGCCGCGGGGGGAGGCCGGCGACGCGGCGATGCGCACGGCCGTGTATGGCTCGGATCCCTATCTGGCGGGCCTGGCGTGTCTCGGCGGGCTCGCGTGCGCGCCGCTGCCGCCTTCGCCGCCGCTCGCGCGTGCGGCGCTCGAATCCCCGGCGCTGCTGGCGCTGGAGATCGCCGAGGCGCTGCGGCGCGAGCCGGGTTGGGATCTCGCCGAAGCGCTCGCCGCGCTCGATCGAGGTTGGATTGCCGCGGGGCTCGAGGCGCTTCGGTCCGGATCGATCGAGCGGCTGACGCTCCTCGCCAACGATCGGCTGTGGCGGCTTGCGCGCGCCGACCGCCTGCGCCGCTGGCGGCCCCGTCGTGGCGGGCTCGGAGCGCTCGGATGAACGCTCTGCGGGTGGTGCGCCGCGCCGGCGGCATGAGCGAGGCGCTCGGCGCCGATCTGCACCCGGTGTTGCGCCGGGTGTATCGCGGACGGGGCATCAGCAGCCCGGCCGAGTTGGACATCTCGCTCGATCGGCTGACGCCGGTGGGTACCCTGGAGTCGATCGAGGCGGCCGTCGACCTTCTGCTCGCGCAGCGCGCGGCCGGGCGGATCCTGGTGATCGGCGATTTCGATGCCGACGGCGCCACGAGCACCGCGCTGATGGTGCGCGCGCTGCGGGCCTGGGGCTTCGCGGCGCATTTCCTGGTTCCCAACCGCTTCGCGTTCGGCTATGGCCTCACCCCGGAGATCGTGCGCGTCGCGGCCGGGCAGACTCCGACCCTGATCGTGACCGTCGACAACGGCATTGCGAGCATCGCCGGAGTGGCCGAAGCCCACCGGCTCGGCATCGAGGTGTTGATCACCGATCATCATCTGCCCGGCGAGCAATTGCCCGCCGCCCGCGTGATCGTCAATCCCAACCTGCCGGACAGCCGCTTCGCGTGCCGCTCGCTTGCCGGCGTGGGCGTGGCGTTCTATGTGATGGCGGCACTGAAGCGGCGCCTCGATGAGGCGGGGCTGACGCCGGCGGGCGCCCCGGGCGCGGCCGAGTTCCTCGACCTGGTGGCGCTCGGCACGGTGGCCGATCTGGTGCCGCTCGATCACAACAATCGGGTGCTCGTGGCCCAGGGCCTCAAGCGCATCCGCGCCGGACGCTGCGTCCCCGGGCTGCGGGCGCTGCTGGCCGCGGCCGGGCGGGTCCCCGAGCGCGCGACGAGCGCGGACCTCGGCTTTGCGCTCGCGCCGCGGCTCAACGCCGCCGGTCGGCTCGACGACATGACGATCGGCATCCAGTGTCTGCTCGCCGAGGCGAACGCGGCCGAACCGCTCGCCGCGCAGCTCGATGCGCTCAATCGAGAGCGCCGGGAGATCGAGGCGCGCATGCAGGCCGAGGCGTTGGCGGCGGTGCGCGGGCTGGAGTACGGCGAGGGACGCGCGCGCGATCGCAGCGGGGTGTGTCTTTTCGATGCGGGCTGGCATCAGGGCGTGGTGGGTCTGGTCGCCAGCCGCGTCAAGGATCGCGTGCGCCGGCCGGTCATCGCCTTCGCGCTCGGCGCGGATGGCGCCCTGCGCGGCTCGGCCCGTTCGGTGCCGGGCGTGCATATTCGCGACGTGCTGGCGCACCTCGATGCGCGCCATCCGCAGCTGATCGGCCGCTTCGGCGGGCATGCCATGGCCGCCGGCCTGACGCTGGCGCGCGAGAAGCTCGACGAGTTCGCCCGGCTGTTCGATGCGGAGGTGGCCGCGTGGCCGGACCAGGGCGCGCCGCGCGATGCGATCGAGACCGATGGCGAGCTCGCGCTGGAGGAAATCGCACTCGAGACGGCCGAAGCGCTGCGCGCCGCCGGTCCGTGGGGGCAGTCATTTCCGGAGCCGTGTTTTGATGGAGTGTTCACGGTGCGCACCGCGCGCGTGGTCGGCGAGCGGCACGTGAAGATGTGGGTGCAGGGGCCGCGCAACCGCGCCTTCGATGCGATAGCGTTCAACTTTCTCGATGCCGGTGCGGCGGCCGCGCTGCCGAGCGGCGCATGCCGGCTCGTGTACCGTCTGGACGTCAACGAGTACCAGGGTGAGCGCCGGCTGCAGCTTCTGGTCGATCACGTTCTGCCTGCGCAGGACGCCTAGGCGGCATCGGCCGCGGTTTCGAGCACAGGTCGATCACATCGTGATGCCCGCGCGCCCGCGTGGCGCGTTCTATACTGCTGCGTACTGTCGTTTTGGTCATCCGCGGAATGGGGCGGGATATTCCGTACGGGAATATCGTAATAACCGAAGCGCCTGTCGGACCCGGCGTCGCGTCGGATTCGGCTGGGGCGCGCCGGCGCCACACAGGTCTTCACGGTGGGGATGTGGATCATGGAAGCCATTTTCGAATTCACGCAGCAGTTGTATCGGGCGGCGCAAGACACATCGACGGACGGTTTTCAGGACCGCGTGCTGGAGGCCCTCGCCGAGCACATTCGCTTCGAGGCGGCCCTGTGGCTCACCGGGCGGATCACGGGAAGCCAGCTGCACGTCCATCGCTTGCACGCCTATCGCGTACCGCGCGCTTCGCTCGAGGAGGTCATCGCGCTGATGCGTCAGCACCCGCAGGCCCTGGCGATGGCGGCAACCACGCCGGGGTGCGCGCAGATCCTGGACGCCGCGGAGGTCTACGCGCAACCGGCGAGCCGGGAGGCGCTCGCGCAGGTGCAGCGCTGGGGCATCGCGCGGCAACTGCTGATCGCCAGCGCCGGATCGAGCGCGGCCAGCGGTCAGTGGTTGTCGTTGCACCGCCCGCACGGTGACGCTCCGTTCGACGCGGGGAATCAGGACACGCTGCGGCTGCTGATGCCGCATCTCATAGAGTCCCGCTCAGTGAATCGCGCGCTGTGCCTGCGCCGCGCCTCCAGCGAGACGCTGCTCAGTCCGGGGCCGCGCCGCGCCGTGACGCTGCTCGACGGCACGGTGTTGCACTGCGGCGGTGGGGTGCGCGAGGCGATCGGCGCGATCTGGCCGCACTGGAGCGGATTGCGCCTGCCGGCGGGGCTGCTGGCGCGACTGTTGAGCGAGGCCGAGGTGCCTCTGACGGGCCGCGGCGAGACGATCGCCGCGCGCAAGTTCTCCGATTCCCTCGTGCTCAGCGTCAAGAGCGTATCGCTCAGCGAGCGGCTGACCCGGCGGGAGTGCCAGGTGGTGCGGCTGCTGGCCGCGGGCAGCGACTACCCCGATATCGCGCGCCGCTGCGAGCTGGCCCCGGCGACGGTGCGCAGCATCGTGCACAAATCCTATCGCAAGCTCGGCATCAAGAGCCGGGCGCAGCTCGGGCGGCTCTTGCGCGTCGAGAACGATGCGTGAGGCGAACGGGCGAGGCTGGACCGGCGCTGGCAATCGCGGTCGTCGGCCGGTAAAATTTCACGATCAATCACCGGCGAAACGGCACGCACAATGGAACTCAACCCTCTGAAGCGCCAGCTCAAAGACCTCAAGGAGCGCATGAGTTCCCTACGGGGGTTTCTTTGAGTACGACAACAAGAAGGAACGCTTCGAGGAAGTCGCGCGCGAGCTGGAGGACCCCGGCGTGTGGTCCCAGCCGGAGCGGGCGCAGCAATTGGGGCGCGAGCGCGCCCGCCTGAGCGCGGACCTGCAGCAGATCGAGCGGGTCGACGCGGGTCTCCGCGACGCCGTGGAGCTGCTGGAGCTGGCCGAAGCCGAGGACGACGCGGCGGCCGCGGGCGAGATCGGCCGCGAGGCCGGCGAGCTCGAGACGGCGGTGCGGCGGCTGGAATTGAAGCGCATGTTCCGCGGCGAGATGGACTCGCACAACGCCTTTCTCGACATCCAGGCCGGCGCCGGCGGCACCGAGGCGCAGGATTGGGCGCAGATGCTGCTGCGGATGTACCTCAGATGGGGCGCGGCGCGCGGGTTCCCCTGCGAGGTGATCGATTCGAGCCCGGGCGAGGTCGCCGGCATCAAGAGCGCGACCATCGAAGTGCGCGGCGAGTTCGCCTATGGGTGGCTGCGGACCGAGACCGGCGTGCATCGCCTCGTGCGCAAGTCGCCGTTCGACGCGGGCAACCGGCGCCATACCTCGTTCGCCTCGGTGTTCGTCTCCGCCGAGATCGACGATGACATCCAGGTCGACATCAATCCCGCGGACCTGAAGACCGATGTTTACCGCTCTTCGGGCGCCGGCGGCCAGCACGTCAACAAGACCGAGTCGGCGGTGCGCATCACGCACATTCCCTCGGGGATCGTGGTGGCCTGCCAGAACGAGCGCAGCCAGCACAAGAATCGGGCGACGGCCATGAAGATGCTCAAGGCCAAGCTCTACGAGCTGGAGGTCAACAAGCGCAACGCCGCCGCGAAGGTGCTCGAGGACACCAAGTCGGATGTCAGTTGGGGCAATCAGATCCGCTCCTACGTCCTCGATCAATCGCGCATCAAGGATCTGCGCACCGGCGTGGAGGTGGGCAACACCGTCGCGGTGCTGGATGGGGATCTCGATCAATTCCTGGAGGCCTCGCTCAAGGCGGGGTTGTAGAGCGCTCATGACAGACAGCAACCCGGAGTCGACCCGCCTCGGCGGCCCAACCGACGAGAACAAGCTGATCGCCGAGCGGCGCGCCAAGCTCGGCGCGCTGCGCGCGCGCGGCGCGGCGTATCCAAACGACTTCCGCCGTGATGCGCTGGCGGGGCAGCTGCAGGAGGCCTTCGGCGAGCGCAGCGGTGAATGGCTCGACAGCCACGCGACGCGCGTGACGGTCGGCGGCCGGATGTTGTTGAAGCGGGTGATGGGCAAGGCGAGCTTCGCCAATATCGCCGACCGTACCGGGCAGATCCAGCTGTTCGTGCAGAAGGACGCGCTCGGCGCCGAGCTCTACGAGGCGTTCAAGGGCTGGGATATCGGCGATATCGTCGGGGCCACCGGTGTGCTGTTCCGCACCAAGACCGGGGAGCTCTCGGTGCGCGTGGAGCGGCTGCGCCTGATCGTCAAGTCGCTGCGGCCGCTGCCGGACAAATGGCACGGCCTGGCCGACGTGGAGACGCGCTACCGGCAGCGGTACGTGGATCTGATCGTCAACGAGTCCAGCCGCAACGTGTTCCGGACACGCGCGCGCGTCGTGCGCTATCTGCGCGAGTTTCTCGACGCGCTCGATTTCATCGAGGTGGAGACCCCGATGATGCAGCCGATTCCCGGCGGGGCGAGCGCGCGCCCCTTCGTCACGCACCACAACGCGCTCGATCAGCAGATGTATCTGCGCATCGCCCCGGAGCTGTACCTGAAGCGCCTGGTGGTCGGCGGGTTCGAGCGCGTGTACGAGATCAACCGCAATTTCCGCAACGAGGGACTCTCGACCCAGCACAACCCGGAATTCACCATGCTGGAGCTGTATCTCGCGTTCGCCGATTACCGCGATCTGATGGACTGGATCGAGAAGGCGATCCGCGGCATGGCCGAGACGGTCCACGGCAGCCAACAGCTGACCTATCAGGGGCGCCGCTACGATCTCTCCCGGCCGTTCCGCCGGGTGACGGTCGAGGAGGCGATTCTCGAGCGCAATCCGCAGCTCGAGCGCGGCTCGCTGCGCGAAGTGGGCTATTTGCGCGGCGTCTGCGCGCGGCTCGGCATCGCGGTGCAGCCGCATGACGGAGCGGGGAAGCTGCAGATCGAGATCTTCGAGAAGACCGCCGAGTCCACGCTGCTCGATCCAACCTTCGTGTGTGCCTACCCCGCGGAGGTCTCGCCGCTCTCCCGCGCCAACGATCAGGACCCGTTCATCACCGACCGGTTCGAGCTGTTCATCGCCGGACGCGAGCTCGCCAACGGCTTCTCCGAGCTGAATGACCCGGAGGACCAGGCGGCGCGCTTCCGCGCCCAGGTGGCGCGCAAGGATCGAGGCGACGAGGAGGCCATGTTCTATGACGCCGATTACGTGCGCGCGCTGGAGTACGGCATGCCGCCGACCGCCGGGCTCGGCGTCGGCATCGATCGGCTGGTGATGTTTTTCACGGATTCGCCCTCGATCCGCGACGTGATCCTCTTTCCGCATCTGCGGCCGGAGGGGGCTGTGGCCGCGCGCCTGGATTCTCCGCCGGCCGGTGGCGCGGTCGATACGGCGTCGACGAAGCCGCCGCCGCGGTGATCTGGCGGGGGCGGATGGGCCGTGAGCATGCGCGTCCGCGCGCCCTGGGTTGGGTCGGGCCGCGGCCCGGCTGTCCTCGCTGCGTGAGTCGCTCAGGATCATGGGCGCCTCCGCGCGGATGATCGGCGTCTTCGATTCCGGCGTGGGAGGCCTTACGGTCCTGCGGGCGCTCGCCGCGGAGCTGCCCGCCGAGCAGTTCGTTTATCTCGGCGATACCGCGCGTTTGCCCTACGGTACGAAGAGCGCCGAGACGGTCGTGCGCTATGCTTTGCAGGCAACCGCCGCGCTCGCGGCATTCCCGCTCAAGTGTCTGGTGATCGCCTGCAATACCGCCTCGGCGGTTGCTCTGCCGGCGGTCCGTGCGCGCATCGCGAGCGTACCGGTGATCGGTGTCATCGAGCCGGGCGCCGAGGCGGCCTGCGCGGCATCGAACTGCGGTCACATCGCGGTGATCGCCACCGAGGGAACGGTGCGCGGCGGTGCTTATCAACAGGCCATCCGCCGGCGCAGGCCCGAGGCGCAAGTCACCGCCGTGCCGGCGCCGCTGTTCGTCGCGCTGGCCGAGGAGGGCGTGTGCGAGGGCCCGATCGCCGAGGCCGTGGCGCATCATTATCTCGATCCTCTGTTCGCCGCGGCGGGGCGCATCGATACGCTGGTGTTGGGGTGCACGCATTTCCCGATGCTCGGGCGCGCGATCCGCGGCGCCGTCGGGCCGGGAATCGACATCGTCGACTCGGCGCAGACCACGGCCGGCCACGTGCGCCGCGCGCTGGAGCGCTCCGGCATCGCCGCGTCCGCGGGCGCCGGCGCGGTGCGGCTGCTCGCCACGGATGCTCCGCAGCGCTTCGCGCGGATCGGCGCGCGCTTTCTCGCCCGGCCCATCGCACCGGATGAAGTGGAATTGATCGATCTCTAGAGGCGGCTACGCCGGCAGGACGTACGGCAGATCGAGCGGCTCGGCCTGCACGCTCGCGGGACTCGTCTCGACGTCGGCGCCGGGCGGCTCGCCCGGCAGCGCCGTCACCGCCAGGAATTCACAGCGGCCGTCGGGCCGGCGCGCGGCGTCCACGACCGTGAACGCGCGACCGTCGGGCAGGCGGCCGAGCGCGCCGGGCGCGAGCGCCAGCGCGCCGTCCGTACAGAAGCGCTGCGCGCGCCGCTTGACCCGGCCGCGATAATGCGCGCGCGCGATCACTTCCTGTCCGGTGTAACAGCCCTTGTCGAAGGCGATGGCGCCGAGCACGTCGAGATTCAACATCTGCGCCACGAACTGCTCGGACGTCGCGGCGTAAACCTGCGGCATCCCGGCGCGCACGTCGAGCAGCCGCCAGGATTCGCGTGGGGCGGCCGGCGGTGCGGCCGCCGTGCGCGGGATGACCTCCAGCCAGCGCCCGCTCGGACCGCCGGCAGTGAGCACGAGGCGCTCGCCGAGACGGCGCTGCGCGTAGGGGTGCGCGCCCGGAAGCTGCTCGCGGGACAGCACCACGAGCTCGGCTTGCTCGAGCGCGTCTGCGTCGGCAAGACCGCTGACACGCCATTCCTGCGAGACGTCGGTGACGGTCACCTTGGCGCGCAGCACGTACTTCGAGAGCCGCTGCGCAACGGCGCCGGCGAGCTCGCGGGGCAGCAGTGCCAGCAATTCCCCGTCCGCGAGCCAAGCCAACCGCAGCAGCGCGATGGTGCGGCCCTGGGGATTGTGATATCCGGCGAGCAGCGCCTGCTCGGGACCAAGCCGCGTCACGTCGTTCGACAGCTGTCCTTGCAGAAAACGCACCGCGTCGGCGCCCGCGATGCGCACGGCGCCGAAATCTTCCAGGGCGAACCGCCCGAGCTCGCAATGCGTGGCCATGGCGCATTCTATCCTGCTGTGATCCTTGGCGGTTATGGCGGCCGCGGCCGGTTTCTGGCAGACTTGCCGCGCATGCAAAGTGATTCGAAGAACGCTCCGGCGCCAGCTCCGGTCGAAGCCGGCGCGCGCGCCACGACCGCGGCGGCTGAAGCGCAGCGACCAGCGCGGGACACGCCACGAGAGATCGGCGGGCCTCAGGGGCCCGAGCCCACACGCTACGGCGATTGGGAGCGCAAGGGCCGCTGTATCGATTTCTGATCCTCGAACAACCATGGCTGAACGACCCCTCTCGCCGCACCTTTCCGTGTACCGGATGCACCGCTACACGCTGCTCACGTCGATACTCAACCGCGTCACGGGATTGGCGCTCGCCGCGGGCCTGATTCTGCTGATCTACTGGCTGATGGCGGCCGCCTCGGGGCCCGGCGCCTATGCGCAGGCCGAGTCCGTCTTCGCGTTGTGGATTTTCAAGGCCATCTTCCTGGTGCTGCTGGCGGTGTTCTCCTATCACCTGTGCGCCGGCGTGCGCCATCTGGTGTGGGACACCGGTAGCGGCCTGGAGCGCGCGCAGTCGCGCGCCAGCGCCTACCTCGTGCTCGGGGCGAGCGCGGTGCTGTTCGTGGGGCTTGCCTGCTGGCTGCTCATCCGGGTGCTCGCATGAGCCTGCGCACGCCGCTCGCGAGCGTGCTTGGCCGGGGCGCCGCCAAGGAGGGCGTGCATCATTGGTGGGTGCAGCGCATGACGGCCGTCGCCCTGGTGCCGCTCGGTATCTGGTTCGTCGTCTCGTTGTTGTCGCTGCCCTCGCTCGGCTACTCCGCCGTGACCGCATGGATGAGCCAAGGATGGACGGCGGTGCTGCTGATCCTGTTCGTGCTCACGGCCGCGCGGCACTCGCAGCTCGGCGTGCGGGTGGTGGTGGAAGACTATGTGCACAGCGCCGGCCCGAAGACCGCGGTGCTGGCCGTGGTGACCTACCTGCACGTGATCGCCGCGGCGGCCGGCGTGTTCGCGGTGCTCAGAGTCGCGTTGGGAGGCGCGCCGTGAGCGATTACGAAATCATAGATCATACGTACGACGTCTTGGTGGTCGGCGCCGGCGGCGCGGGATTGCGCGCCACCCTCGGTCTCGCCGAGGCCGGGCTGTCCACGGCCTGCATCAGCAAGCTGTTTCCGACCCGCAGCCACACCGTGGCCGCCCAGGGAGGCATCAGCGCCGCCCTCGGCAACATGGGCGAGGACGACTGGCGCTGGCACATGTACGACACGGTCAAGGGCTCGGACTGGCTCGGTGACCAGGACGCGATCGAGCTGATGTGCAAGGAGGCGCCGCACGCCGTGATCGAGCTCGAGCACTACGGCGTGCCATTCTCGCGCACCGAGCAGGGGCGCATTTACCAGCGCCCCTTCGGCGGGATGACCACGCAATTCGGCAAAGGCGTCGCGCAGCGCACCTGCGCGGCGGCGGACCGCACCGGACACGCGCTGCTGCACACCTTGTATCAACAGTCGATCCGCCGTTCGGCCACGTTCTTCGTCGAGTTCTTCGCGATCGACTTGATCATGCAGGATGGCGCGTGCCGCGGCGTCATCGCGCTGGACATGACCGAGGGCAAGCTGCACCGCTTCCGCTCCCACATGACCATCCTCGCCACCGGCGGCTACGGCCGGGCGTACTTCTCGTGCACCTCGGCGCATTCGTGCACCGGCGACGGCAACGCGATGGTGCTGCGCGCCGGGCTGCCGCTGCAGGACATGGAGTTCGTGCAGTTCCATCCCACCGGCATCTACGGGGCCGGCTGTCTGATCACCGAGGGGGTGCGCGGCGAGGGCGGGTATCTCACCAACTCCGGCGGTGAGCGCTTCATGGAGCGCTATGCGCCGAATGCCAAGGATCTCGCCTCGCGCGACGTCGTCAGCCGCGCCATGACCATCGAGATCCGCGAGGGCCGCGGCGTCGGCTCCGAGCACGATCACATCCACCTGCACCTGGAGCACCTGGGGTCGGCGGTGATCCAGGAGCGTCTGCCGGGCATCGCCGAGACCTCGCGCATCTTCGCCGGCGTCGATGTGACGCGCCAGCCGATTCCGGTACAGCCCACCGTGCATTACAACATGGGGGGCATACCCTGCAACTATCACGGCGAAGCCATCGCGCCGCGCAACGGAAATCCCGACAGCGTGGTGCCGGGATTGATGGCCGTGGGGGAGACGGCGTGCGTTTCGGTTCATGGCGCCAACCGCCTCGGCTCCAACTCGTTGCTCGATCTGGTGGTGTTCGGCCGTCAGGCCGCGCGCCGCTGCGCCGAGTTGATCGCTCCCGGCACGCGCCACGCGCCGCTGGCGAAGGATGCCGCCGATCCCGCGCTGGAGCGGCTGGAGCGGCTGCGCAACGCGCACGGCTCGCGCCCGACCGCCGAGATCCGCCTGGAGATGCAAAAGACCATGCAGCGCGATGCCGCGGTGTTCCGCACCCAGGAGTCGCTCGAGGAGGGGGCGCGCAAGCTCGCGCGGACCTACGAGTCGTTCGCGGACGTGCGTGTGACCGACCGCTCGCTGGTGTGGAATACCGATCTGATCGAGACGATGGAGCTCGAGAACCTGCTCATGCAGGCCACCGCCACCGTCCACTCGGCCCTCAACCGCACCGAGAGCCGCGGCGCGCACGCGCGCGAGGATTACCCCGACCGCGACGATCGGAACTGGATGAAGCACTCGCTGGCGTGGGTGCAGGGCGCGGGCAACGTGCGTTTCGACTACCGGCCCGTGCACCTCGAGACGCTCACGGCGGAGGTCGAGACCATCCCGCCGAAGGCGCGGGTCTATTGAGCAAGGCGATCCATGGCTGAATTCCGACTCCCCGCCAACTCACGAATCGTCGGCGGAGTGACCCACAAGGCCCCGCAGGGCGCGCGCGACGTGCGTACCGTGCACATCTATCGCTTCGATCCGGACTCCGGCGAGAACCCGCGCGTCGACACCTTCGAGCTCGATGCGGCCGAATGCGGCCAGATGGTCCTCGATGTGCTGATCCGCATCAAAGACAGCCGCGACGCCTCACTGACGTTTCGTCGCTCGTGCCGCGAGGGCATCTGCGGCTCGTGCGCCATGAACATCAACGGCGTCAACCGACTGGCCTGCATCACCTCGTTGCGCGACCTCGGTCCGCAGATCCGCATCTATCCGCTGCCGCACATGCCGGTGGTGAAGGATCTGGTGCCCGACCTGACCACGTTCTACGCGCAATATGCCTCAGTCAAGCCCTGGTTGATGGCCCAGACGCCCGCGCCGCCGGACGGGGAACGTCTGCAGTCGAAGGCCGAGCAGGAGCAGATCGACCGGCCCGCCGCCTGTATCTTGTGCGCGTGCTGCTCGACGGCCTGTCCGAGCTACTGGTGGAACAGCGACCGTTATCTGGGACCCGCGGCGCTCCTGGCGGCGTACCGCTGGATCATTGACAGCCGTGACGAAGCGACGGGCGAGCGGTTGGATGCGCTCGAGGATCCGTTCAGACTCTACCGGTGTCACACCATCATGAATTGCACGGACGTCTGTCCGAAAGACCTCAACCCCGCCAAGGCGATTGCCGAGATCAAGAAGATGCTCGTTCAGCGGCAGAGCTAGCGCTTTGGCTGCGCCGCTCGATGTCGAGGGACGACGATTGCTGTGGCGCTGCCGGCGCGGCATGAAAGAGCTGGATGTGCTGCTCGAACCGTTCGCCGGGAGGCTGCTGCCTTCGGCCGGACCGGTGGAGCGGAGCGCGCTGGCGCGGCTGCTGGAGTTGCCTGACCCTGAATTGGCGCGGTACCTTGTCGCAGGGGAACGACCCGAGGACCCCGAGCTGGCGGCGTTGGCGGCTCGCATCCGGGGCGGAAGTTCTTGCCGGCAGGCGGTTGGCCGAATATGAGGATGTCTGGACTCTGTTCAAAATACGAGGGCTTCTGAACTTTTGCAAAGGTTCAGGGTCTATTCAGGTCGCGGCGCGTGCGACCTTCCTTACTCAGGAGCGGGGCGCACGAATGGGCGCCGATGTCAGTGACTTGAGCCTGGTTCGCCGGGTGCAGAGAGGCGATAAAGGCGCTTTTGATGTGCTGGTGCTGAAGTACCAGCACAAATTGGTCAAGCTGGTGACGCGCTATGTCCGGAACCCCGCTGAAGCCGAGGATATCGCCCAGGAAGCCTTCATCAAGGCGTATCGGGCGTTGCCGCAGTTCCGCGGCGACAGCGCTTTTTATACCTGGCTGTACCGCATCGCGATCAACACCGCCAAGAACGCGGTAGTGTCGCGTGACCGCAGCCCAGTCGATTACAACTTCGACCGTGACAGCATCGACGAGTCCTACGATATGCAAGGCCGATTGAAGGACGCAGAAACACCCGAGGGACTGGTGCTTACCGATGAGATCCGCCGCACCGTCAACGCGGCGATCGAGCAGTTGCCCGAGGACTTGCGCACCGCAATCGTGCTGCGCGAGCTCGAGGGGCTCTCCTACGAGCAGATCGCGGGCGCCATGGGCTGCCCGGTAGGCACGGTCCGCTCACGCATTTTCAGGGCGCGAGAGGCGATTGACCGTCGCCTGCGCGAGGTGTTCGAGGGAGGACTTGGCCGTACGGAGGAACTCGGATGAACGAGGAACTCGACAGTCAGCTCTCCGCGATGTTCGACGACGAATTGCCGGCCGCCGAATGCGAGCTGCTGGCCCGCCGTCTTTCCCGTGACGACACGCTAAAGTCGCGTTGGGGACACTATGCGCTGATGGGCGCGGTGATCCGCGCCGAGCGAGGCGTGGTGCTGCAGAGTGCCGTGGCGGGCCGGGTCACCGCCGCGCTGCTGCGCGAACCGCAACTGGCGAGCGGCGCGGACAGTGCGCCCGACGAGGGGTTCCGCAGTCCCTCGGCGTGGCTGCGCGTGGTGTCCGGGGCGGGCCTCGCCGCCGCTGTCGCCGCGGTCTCCATTCTGTGGCTGCGCTGGCATGCGCTCGGTCCGATCGCCGCGCCGCAACAGATGGCCAGCGTGTCGGTGCAACGTGCGGCGCACTCGGCGCCCGGGGCCGCGGCCGACGGTTTCATGGTGCCGGCGGCGTCCACGCAGGCGGAGAGCCTCATGCCGCCGACCGAGCTGGCGGATTATGTCGTGGCGCACAGCGCGTACGCGTGGCCGTTCAGCGGCGGGGGCCTGCTGTCCTCGCTGATGGTGAAGAACCCGGGACCCCTTGGCCCATCCGTCCGGTCCGATCAGCGGGCTTCCGGGCACGGCCATGCGACCGCTTCAGCACATTAGGGGGTCCCTGCTCGGCGCGGCGCTGGCCGCGTTGCTGGCCGGTGTGGCACGCGCCGCGCAGCCCGCCGTGTGGCTCGAGCGCATGAATCATGCCCTGACCCACCTCGATTACGAGGGAACCTTCGCCCATTGGCAGAGGGGGCGGGTGGAGATGCTGCGCATCATTCACCGCATGAAGAGCGGCGTGGTGTCGGAGCGGCTGGAGTCTCTCAACGGTTCCGGGCGGGAGCTGATCCGCACCGGGACGCGCCTGACCTGCTACCTCCCCGACCGGCACGAGGTGCTGGTCGAGCACGTTCCGCCCGACAGTTCGCTGATCGCCAGGCTGCCGGTGTACGATCGGCACATTGCGCGCTTCTACGCCATCCACGAAGGACCGCGCATGCGTGTCGATCGGCACGACACGCGGCTGATCACGGTCATGCCGCGCGATCGCTACCGCTATGGCTATCGGCTGTGGATCGACCGTGAGGGGATGCCGCTGAAGATCCAGCTCTGGAACGTGCGCCACGGCGGACAGGTGGTCGAGCAGATCGCCTTCGCGACGCTCACCATCGATCCGCGCATTCCCAACTCGGCGTTCACGCCGCATTTGTCCACAGCGGGCTACCGCTGGCTGCGCAACCGCGCCGCGCCGCCGCCGCCGAGCGGCGGCTTCTCCTGGAATGCCTCGTGGTTGCCGCCGGGCTTTCACATGGCCACGCACGTGGTCCAAGTGATGCCGGGAGCCCCGGGGCCGGTCGATCATCTGGTCTATACGGATGGTCTGGCTTCGGTTTCGGTGTTCGTCGAGCGGCATGCCGAGCCGCGTGCGGCGCATCCGGCCATCGAAGCGGCGCACATGGGCGCTTCGTATGTCTTCTCCACGATCGTCGACGGCCATCGGGTGACGGCGGTTGGCCAGGCGCCGGCGCTGACCGTGCGCTCGATCGCGGCGTCGGTGCGGGCGGTGCCGCCGGCCGCACCGGAACCGACGCGATGAGCGACGCGGTGCTGACGCTGGTCTCCCGGCGGGACTGTCTGCTGTGCGACGAGATGCTGGCCGAGCTGCGCGCGCTCGGGCAGACCGAGAAGCTTCCGCCGATCGAGCTGCGCGACGTCGATGAGGATCCGGTTCTGCAGCGGCGCTACGGGCTGCATGTGCCGGTGCTGCTGCTCGAGGGGACCGTCGTCTGCCGCCATCGCCTCGATGTCGGCGAGCTGCGCCGGCTGTTGAGACAGGTATAATCCCCCCGCCGCTGGCAGTCTGGCGCGGCGGAGAACGCGGCCCGGATTCATGCGGCTCATACGTAACTTTTGCATCATCGCTCACGTCGATCACGGCAAATCCACCCTGGCGGACCGCTTCATTCAGCTCTGCCGGGGTCTTGCCGACCGTGAAATGCAGGCCCAGGTGCTCGACTCCATGGATCTCGAGCGCGAGCGGGGTATCACCATCAAGGCGCAGAGCGTCACGCTCTACTACGACGCCCGTGACGGCGAGCGCTATCAGCTGAACATGATCGATACGCCGGGGCACGTGGATTTCTCCTACGAGGTCTCCCGATCCCTCGCCGCGTGCGACGGAGCTCTGCTGGTCGTCGATGCCTCCCAGGGCGTGGAGGCGCAGAGCGTGGCCAATTGCTATACGGCGATCGAGCAGGGCCTGGAGGTGCTGCCGGTCATCAACAAGATCGATCTGCCCTCGGCCGATCCGCCGCGGGTCGTGCGCGAGATCGAGGAGATCATCGGCATCGAGGCGCAGGATGCGCTGCGAGTGAGCGCCAAGACCGGCGAGGGCGTCGGCGAGCTGCTCGAGGCGCTGGTCCGGCGCATCCCGCCGCCGCGCGGCGATCCCGAGGCGCCCTTGCAGGCGCTGATCATCGACTCGTGGTTCGACAACTACGTCGGGGTGGTCTCGCTCGTGCGGGTGGTCAACGGCCAGGTGGCGGCGGGCGACAAGATCCGGGTGGTCTCCACGGGCCGCGCGCACACGGTCGATCGGCTCGGGCGCTTCACGCCCAAACCGGTGGTCGAGCAGCACCTTGCGACCGGCGATGTCGGATTCATCGTCGCCGGCATCAAGGAGATCGATGGCGCGCCGGTGGGCGACACCATCACGCTCGAGAATCGGCCGACGGCGACGCCGCTGCCTGGGTTCCGGCAGATCAAGCCGCGGGTATTTGCGGGACTATTTCCTATAAATTCAGATGATTATGAGAATTTTCGCGACGCGCTCGCAAAATTGCGGCTGAACGATTCGGCGCTGCACTATGAGCCGGAGGTCTCCTCCGCGCTCGGGTTCGGGTTCCGCTGCGGCTTTCTGGGCTTGCTGCACATGGACATCGTGCAGGAGCGTCTGGAGCGGGAGTACCACCTGGATCTGGTGACCAGCGCCCCGACGGTGGTCTACGAGGTGGCGCGCACCGACGGGCAGGTCGAATACGTCGACAATCCGGCCAAGCTCCCCGCGGTCAACGAGATCGAGGAGATCCGCGAGCCGATCATCATCGCCAACATCCTGACGCCCCCGGAGCACGTCGGGGCGGTCCTGCAGCTGTGCACGGAGAAGCGCGGGACGCAGAAAAAGATGCTCTATCTGGGCACCCAGGTGTCGCTGCAATACGAGCTGCCGCTCGCCGAGGTGGTGCTCGATTTCTTCGACCGGCTGAAATCGGTCAGCCGCGGCTATGCGTCCTTCGATTACGAGTTCTCGCACTTCCGGGCCGCTCCGCTCGTGAGACTGGACATCCTGATCAACGGCGAGCGGGTCGATGCGCTTTCGATCATCGTGCACCGCGAGAGCGCCTACGCCCGCGGGCGTGACCTCGTGGACAAGATGCACGAGCTGATTCCGCGCCAGATGTTCGAAGTGGCCGTACAGGCGGCGATCGGCAGCGCCGTCATCGCGCGCGCCACCGTCAAGGCGTTGCGCAAGAACGTGCTGGCCAAATGTTACGGCGGCGACGTCAGCCGCAAGCGCAAGCTGCTCGAGAAGCAGAAAGAAGGCAAGAAACGCATGAAACAGGTCGGCCGCGTGGAAATTCCGCAGGCGGCGTTTCTGGCCGTGCTCAAGGTGGGCCGCAAGTAGCAACAAGACCAATAGATGGAGTCCTCATGCCGTTGATTCTGATGCAGCTCATCGACCTTCTGTCCTGGCTGACCCTCCCCGTGGGCCTGGTGTGCATACTCGATGACTGGGTATTGCGGCCGCGCCGTCAGCTCGCCGCCGGCGCGCAGCCGCCGCCGGAGCCCACGCTCACGCTATGGTGCTACCGGGCGCTGCCGCTGCTGCTGCTCGCGGTGGTGGTGCGGATCTACGACGCCCGGATGGTCAGCTTCAGCGCCGTGCTGCTCGTGATCTCGGTGCTCTCGGGCGTCATCTGGCTGATCGACGCGCGCTGGCTCGCGAAGCGGCGCGCGGCCGCGGCGCGCGCCGCCGGCAGGGACCCGGCCGAGCAGCCCGAGCCGACCACGGTCGACTACGCGCGCAGCTTCTTTCCGGTGGCGCTCGCGGTGCTGCTGGTGCGCGCGTTCCTGTTCGAGCCGTTTCGCATTCCCTCCGACTCCATGATGCCGACGCTGCGCGACGGGGACTTCATCCTGGTCGAGAAGTTCGCCTACGGGCTGCGCCTGCCGATCGTGCACACCAAGATCCTCGACATCGGCGAGCCGAAGCTCGGCCAGGTCGCGGTGTTCCGCCCGCCGTTCAGGCCGAGTCAGGACTGGATCAAGCGGGTGGCGGGCCTGCCCGGCGACCACGTGGTGGTGCGCGATGACCGCCTGATCATCAACGGCAAGAAGATCCCGCTGGTGGTGAACGGTATCTACAAGAACGGCTGCTACCGCAACATCGAGATCGCCACCGAGCATCTCGGCACGCATACGCACCAGGTGCTGCTGTGTCCCGAACGGCTCGCGGTGACCGAGGACCCGCTGCCGACGTGTCCGCGCACGGATGCCCAAGGCTATATCTGCGGCGGCACACCGCCGCCGGATGCGTTCCTGTTGCAGAAGAAGGGAATGAACGCGATCGTGCCGCCCGGGGATTATGTCATGATCGGCGATAATCGCGACAACAGCGAAGACAGCCGGTTCTGGGGCTTCCTGCCCGGCAAGGATCTGGTCGGCAAGGCGACCTATATCTGGTTCAATTGGGATATTCATCGCAAGGGGGGGCCGATCTGGAGCCGGATCGGCATGAAGATCAAGTAGCGGAGGGTCAAGCGATGCGACGAGAACGCGGAATCACCTTGGTCGGCTGGCTGTTCCTGCTGACGCCATTGGCGATTTGTCTGTATGCCGGGATGCGCCTGACTCCGGTGTATCTGAACTACCTGAAGGTCTCGCGCACGCTGCAGACTTTGAAGACCGAATTCAACAGCGGAGGCGCCAGCGAATTCGCGATCGAAACCTCCATTTCGCGCCACTTCGAGATCGACAGCGTGAACTACCCGACGCTGCGGGACATCAGTATCAACCGCGTCCCCGGCGGCTGGAGGGTGGTGGCGGCGTACTACGACTATGCGCCGCTGTTCGGCAACGTCACGCTGCGCGTGGCGTTCGACAAGTCCGTCATCGTACACGGCAGTGGATAGCACCGAATGGCCGCTGCGCTGGCTGCGCGAGCAGTTCGGCTACACCCCGCGCGATCCGGGGCTGTTTCGCGCCGCGCTGACCCATCGCAGCGCGCCGGGGCCGAACAACGAGCGGTTGGAGTTCCTCGGCGATGCGGTGGTCAATCTCCTCGTCGCGCGCCACCTTTTCGAGGCATTCCCGGCGGCCAGCGAGGGCGATCTGAGCCGCTTGCGCGCCTGTGTCGTCAGTGCCGAGCCGTTGGCCGAGGTGGCGGGCTCGCTGTGCCTCGGCGAGGCGCTGCATCTGGGCTCCGGAGAGCTCAAGAGCGGCGGCTCCCGCCGCCAGTCGATTCTGGCGGACGCCTTCGAGGCGCTCTGCGGCGCGTTGTTCCTGGACGCGGGGCTCGATGCGGCCGAGGAGAAGGTCACGCCGCTGCTGGCCCTGCGCATTGCGACGCTTCCGCCGCCCGAGGCGCTGAAGGATCCCAAGACTCGCCTGCAGGAGTATCTGCAGTCCCGCTCCCTCGCATTGCCGTTCTACAGCGTCGAGCGCGTCGAAGGCGACCCGCACGCGCAGACGTTCGAAGTGGCCTGCGCCGTGAGCGCACTCGGGTTGAGGGCGCGCGGGCGAGGATCGAGCCGCCGCCGGGCCGAACAGGAGGCCGCCGAGCATATTCTCGCCGGCCTCGAGGGCGATGACCCTGGCCACTGAATTGCACTGCGGTTTCGCGGCGCTCGTCGGCCGTCCGAACGTCGGCAAATCGACGCTGCTCAACGCGTTGGTGGGCGCGAAGCTCAGCATCGTGACCCCGCGGCCCCAGACCACCCGGCACCGCATTCTGGGACTCGCCCAGCTGCCGGATGCGCAGATCGGATTCCTCGACACGCCGGGGCTGCACCGGCAGGCGAGCCGCGCGCTGAACAAGGTGATGAACCGCACCGCCGCCGCCGCGCTGAGCGATGCCGATCTGGTGGTGCTGGTCGTTGAGGCGTTGACGTGGACGGACGATGACGCGCTCGTGCTGGCGCGCCTTGCGCGCTCGGGCCGCCCGGCGATCGCGGTGGTCAACAAGGCCGATCGGGTGCGCCCGCGCGAGCGGCTGCTGCCCTATCTGGCGCAGCTCGCCGAGCGTCATCCGTTCCTCGCGCTGGTGCCCGTCTCGGCGCTCAAGGCGCAAGGTATCCCCGATCTGTTGACCACCATCGCGAAGCACCTGCCGAAATCCCCGCCGCTGTTCGATCGCGACACGCTGACCGACCGCAGCCTGGCGTTCCGTATCGCCGAGACGGTGCGTGAGAAGCTGACGCTCGAATTGAACCAGGAGCTGCCTTACGGCATCGCCGTGCAGGTCGAGCGGCTGGAGGAAGTCGAGGACCGGCTGGTGGTGGATGCGGTGATCTGGGTGGAGCGCGAGGGACAGAAGCCGATCGTGATCGGCGCCGGCGGACAGCGCCTCAAGCGCGTCGGCAGCGCGGCCCGGCGCGCGCTCAATGCGCAGCTCGAACGGCGGTTACACCTCAATCTGTGGGTCAAGGTGCGCGAGAACTGGGCGGACAACGCGCGCGCGCTGAAGGACCTCGGGCTCGAGTCTTGAGCGCGCCGGCCCGCCGGGTCGCGCTGGCGCCGGGCTACTTGCTGCACCACAGGCCCTATCGGGAAACCGGACGCATCCTCGAGGTGTTGGTCCGGGACCTGGGGCGTTTGACGCTGTTCGCGCGCGGGGTGAGTGGCCCGAAGTCGTCTCTGGCGGCCGTGCTGCAGCCGTTCCAGCCGCTGCTGCTGTCATTCTCTCTCGGGCGCGAGGCCGGCCAGCTCGCCGGCGCGGAAATCGCCGAACCCACCGCGGCGCTGCCCGCGCCGAGCGTGATGCCCGCGTTTTATCTCAACGAGCTGCTGCTGAGGCTCACGCTGCGGCACGATGCGGCGCCGGAGCTGTTCGATGCGTACGCCGCCGCGCTCGAGCGGCTGCGCGCGGGGCGCGAGATCGAGGCGGCGCTGCGGCTGTTCGAGCTCGAGCTGCTGCGAGGCGCCGGCTACGGGCTCGACCTCGGCGCGGAGGCCGGCGGTCGAGCGCTCGAGGCGGAGGGCTTCTACCGCTTTCGTCCCTCGCAGGGGCTGTATCGGGTCGGCGCCGATGGGCCCGGCGCGGTCTCGGGCCGCTCGCTCGCGGCGCTCGGGCGGGGCGAGCTCGGCGCGCCGCGCACGCTGGCCGACGCGCGTGTGCTGCTCGGGGCGGCGCTCGCCGAATGCCTGGAGGGTCGGGAGCTTTTCACCCGCCGCGTGGCCCGCTCGGTGCGGCGGGGGTCGCGCCGGGACGTGGAGTAGGCAAGAATACGCCGTGCGCGGCGGGCGGCTGGAGCGGGCGGGCTCGACGGCGGGCCGCGCGGCGATCGCGTATCGTTCAGGTCGGAACAAACTCGTGAATTCCAACTCCATCACGTTAGGTGTCAACATCGATCACGTCGCGACGCTGCGTCAGGCGCGCCGCGGACGGGATCCGGATCCGGTGCACGCGGCGCTGGCTGCCGAGATGGCCGGCGCGGACTCCATCACGCTGCATCTGCGCGAGGACCGCCGCCACATCCAGGATGCCGACGTGCGCACACTGCGCGCGCTGCTGAAGACGCCGATGAACCTGGAGATGGCCGTCACGGACGAGATGCTCGAGATCGCCTGCGATGTGCGACCGGAGTACGCGTGCCTGGTGCCCGAGAAGCGCCAGGAGCTGACCACCGAGGGGGGGCTCGACGTCGCCGGGCAGCGCGCTCGCGTCGGCAAGGCGCTCGAGCGGCTCGCCGCGAGCGGTGTGCGCGCCTCGCTGTTCATCGATGCGCAGGCCCGCCAGCTCGAGTGCGCCGCCGAGCTGGGAGCGCCGGCGGTCGAGCTGCACACCGGCGCCTATGCCGAGGCGAGCGGCGCCGATCGGGCGCGCGAGCTCGAGCGGCTGGTCAGCTGCGCGCGGCTCGGCGCGCGGCTCGGACTCACGGTGCACGCCGGGCACGGGCTCGATTACCACAACGTGCGGCCGGTGGCGGCGATTCCCGAGATCATCGAGCTCAACATCGGCCATGCGATCATCGCGCGCGCGGTGTTCCACGGACTGGCGGCGGCGGTGCGCGAGATGAAGGCGCTGATGAGGACCGGGCGCGCATGATCTTCGGCATCGGCGTCGATGTGCTCAAAGCCGATCGGATCGACGCGGTGCTTGCGCGGCGCGGCGAGCGCTTCATCGAACGGCTCCTGATGCCGCAGGAGCGGGCGCAGCTCACGCGCACGCAGCGGCCGAACCGCTTCCTGGCCATGCGCTTTGCGGCCAAGGAAGCCATCGTCAAGGCGATGGGCACGGGGTTCGCCCACGGTGTGTGGATCCGCGATGTCGGTATCGTTCAGAACCGCATGGGCCGGCCCGAGGTGGTCTATTCCGAGCGCGGCGAGCGCGTGCGCCGCGCGCTCGGCATCGGCGAGGGTCACGTGACGCTCACCGACGAGGCCGGTCTGGTCGTGGCGGTGGCGGTCTTGTTGCGCGCGTGAATACCATGAATTGTCTCGTGTTCGACATTGAGACGGTGCCGGACGTGGCGCTCGGGCGCCGACTGTACGGGCTCGAGGGGCTGGAGGACGAGTCGGTCGCCAAGGCGATGTTCGCCCTGCGGCGGCAGGAGACCGGCGGGGATTTCCTGCCGCACGAGCAGCACCGGATCGTCGCCGTTTCCTGCGTGCTGCGCAGCCGCGACCAGCTCACGGTGTGGAGTCTGGGCGAGGAGCGCTCGAGCGAGCGCGAGCTCATCGAGCGCTTCTTCGACGGCATCGAGCGGTTCTCCCCGGAGCTGGTCTCGTGGAACGGCTCCGGCTTCGATCTGCCGGTGCTCTCGTACCGCGCGCTCGCCGCCGGCGTCCAGGCGCCGCGCTTCTGGGAGACGGGCGATTCGGATCCGGCATTCCGCTACAACAATTATCTCAACCGTTTCCACTGGCGCCACCTCGATCTGATGGACGTGCTGTCGGGCTTCCAGGGCCGCGGCCGGGTCTCGCTCGAGCGCATCGCGGTGCTGCTCGGTCTGCCCGGCAAGCTCGGCTTCTCCGGCGCCCAGGTGTGGGATGCCTACCGGGCCGGCGACATCGGCGGCATCCGCCGCTATTGCGAGACCGACGTGCTCAACACCTATCTGGTGTACCTGCGCTTCGAGCTGCTGCGCGGGCGGCTGACACGCGAGGAGCATGCCGCCGAGCTGGAGCGCGTGCGCGCGCTGCTGCGCTCGGGGCAGGGGCCGCATTTCGCGCAATTCCTGCAGAACTGGGAGGGTGGCGCGTGACTGGCGCCACCGCCGCGCGTGTGCCGGAGCGTGAGCCGGAGTGCGCGCGCGTGGACGCGCTTACGCACGAGGGCGAGGGCATCGTGCGCGGCGGCAAGACGGTGTTCATTCCCGGGGCGCTGCCCGGCGAGACGGTGCGCTTCGTGCGCGCGCGCCGCCGGCGGCAACACGACGAAGGCCGTCTGCTCGAGGTGCTCGAGCCGAGCGCCGAGCGTGTTGCGCCGCGCTGCGCCCATTTCGGGGTCTGCGGCGGCTGCCTGCTGCAACACCTCGGGCCCGAAGCGCAGCTGGCCGCGAAGCAACAGGAGCTTGCCGACAACCTGCAGCGCCTGGCGCAGGTGCAGTGCCGGCACTGGCTCGCGCCGCTGACCGCCTCGGTATGGGGGTATCGGCGCCGAGCGCGGCTCGGGGTGAAGTACGTGGCGAAGAAGGGCAAGGTCGTCGTCGGCTTTCGGGAGCGCCACGCGCCTTACGTCGCCGACGTGCAGCGCTGCCACGTGCTCAGCGAGCCGGTCGGGGAACTGCTCGCGCCGCTCGGCGCGCTGGTCGGGGCGCTCGGCATCCGCGCGCAGCTGCCGCAGATCGAGGTGGCGGTGGCGGACAACGCGACCGCGCTGGTGTTGCGGGTGCTCGCGGCCCCGTCGCCGACGGATCTCGAGCAACTGCGCGCCTTCGGCGAACGCCATCGGCTGCGACTGTACCTGCAGCCGGGCGGACTCGAGACCATCGCGCCGCTCGACGGGGACGGCGGAGGCGAGCCGCTCCACTACACGCTGCCGGAGTTCGGCCTGCGGCTGGAGTTTGCGCCGAGCGACTTCGTGCAGATCAACGCTGCGATCAACCGCGCGCTGGTGGCGCGCGCCGTGCAGTTGCTGGGGCCGGCCGAGGGCGATGCCGTGCTGGATCTGTACTGCGGGTTGGGTAACTTCACCCTGGCGCTGGCCCGCTCGGGCGCGCAAGTGGTCGGCGTGGAGGGGGAGCGATCGCTCATCGAGCGCGCGCGCCGGAACGCCGCGCTCAACGGCATCGAGAATGCGCAGTTCCACGCCGCGGATCTTTCCCACCCGCCGGAGCCGTCCGCCCCGTGGCTGCGCCGGAATTACAGCCACGTGCTGCTCGATCCGCCGCGTGTCGGGGCGCGCGCGATGCTCGCCACAGTGGCCGCGATGCGGCCGCGCCGGGTGCTGTATGTCTCCTGCCATCCCGGCAGTCTGGCGCGCGACCTGGGGATGCTGGTGCACGAGCACGGCTTCGTGCTCGATGCGGCCGGGGTGATCGACATGTTTCCCCACACCGGGCATGTCGAGTCCCTGGCGCTGCTGCGCGCGAGCTGAGGTGTCCGCGTGACGCTCGGTCCGCTGATGATCGATCTGTCGGGTCCGACGCTCGAGGCGCAGGAGCGCGAGCTGCTGCGCCATCCGCTGGTCGGCGGCGTGATCCTCTTCAGCCGCAACTACCGCGAGCCGGCCGAGCTTACCGAGCTGGTTGCGCAGATCCATGCGGTGCGGCAGCCGCCGCTGCTGGTGGCGGTCGATCACGAGGGCGGGCGCGTGCAGCGCTTCCGCGAGGGATTCTCGGCGCTGCCCGCGGCGCGGCGCATCGGCCGCGAGTTCGACCTCGACGCGCGCCGGGGCCTGGAGCTGGCGCGTTCGATGGGCTGGCTGATGGCCGCGGAGCTGCGCGCCCATGGGGTGGATCTGTCGTTCGCGCCCTGCGTCGACATCGATTACGGCGTCAGCTTCATCGGCGATCGGGCATTGCACAGCCGGCCGGAAGCGGTCAGCCAGCTCGCGCTCGCCTACGTGCACGGCATGCGCGAGGCGGGTATGGCGGCGACCGCGAAGCATTTCCCGGGCCACGGCGCGGTCACGGCGGATTCGCATGCGGCCCTGCCGACCGACCGGCGTGAGCTCGACGATCTGGACGGCGATCTGATGCCCTACCGGCGCCTCATCGCCAACGGCTTGCCGGCGGTGATGGTCGGACACCTGCTGTTTCCGGCGGTCGATGCGGCGCCGGCGAGCTTCTCGCGCCGTTGGGTGGGCGATCTGCTGCGCGCAACGTTGCGGTTCGAGGGTGCGGTGTTCACCGACGATCTGTCCATGGGCGGGGCGGCGGCGCATGGCGACATGCTCGCGCGCGCCGAGCGCGCGCTGGCGGCCGGATGCGACATGCTGTTGGTGTGCAACGATCGCGCCGCGGTTCTGCGGCTGCTCGAGCGGCTGCCGGTCGTGCCCAGAGCGGCTTCGGGTGTGCGCCTGGCGCGCCTGCACGGACGCGAGCGGTTCGACCCCGCGGCGCTGCGCGCGCGGCCCGAGTGGCGCGCGGCCCTCGCGCGGCTCGAGGCCTGCGCGGCGGTCCCGCAGCTCGATCTGGATCCGCGGCGCGAATAGCCCATCGGGTGACAAGCGTCATGCGCCGCCGATGACGGAGCGCACTGGGACGCCGCCTCGCGCCGGGGGATGATGCCGCCGGCGCAGCGCTTGCGCGGCGCGCGATGAGCGGCCCGGACCCGGCGAATTTACCGCAACTGAGGTTTGACATAGAATGGCGGCAACATTAGACCACGCCCGGGGAGCCGGCTTGCGCCGGTAAGCGGCGGCGGCTGTGGCAGGGGTCGCACGGCGTGGAATCGCAGAACAACGACGATCTGTTGGGGCAGCTCAGGATCGACCGGTCGCAGCGCGAGGTCACGCGCCCGAGTCGTGCGCCGTGGCTGGTGCCCGCGATCCTGGCGCTGCTCGCGGCGCTCGCCGCCGGCGGGTATTTTCTCTTCGCGCGCGCTCGCGCCACGGTGGTCCACACCGCCACCGCGATCGCTCCGGCCGGTCAATCGACCGCCGTGCTGCAGGCGAGCGGCTACGTGACCGCCGAGCGCGAAGCGACGGTGTCGGCGCAGATTCAGGGCATGCTGACCCACGTGTATTTCCAGGAGGGCGAGTACGTGCATCGCGGGCAGATTCTGGCGCGCCTCGATGACAGCACCCAGCTCGCCGTGCTGGCCCAGGCGCGCGCGCAGCGGGCGGCCGCGCAGGCGCAGCTGATGCAGTATCGGGTGCAGCTCAGGCTGGCGCGCCTGGACCTGTCGCGCGATCAGGCGCTCATCGGGCAGCACCTGGTGTCGCAGCAGGCCTTCGACAACGCCCGCACCCAGGTCGATTCCCTCGCCGCGCAGGTGCTGACTCAGCGGCGCAACGTGGCCGTGGCCCGCGCCGGCGTGCAGGCGGCGCAGGTGCAGGAAGACTACACGGTGGTGCGCGCGCCGTTTTCCGGGGTGGTGGTCGACAAGCCGGCGCAGATGGGCGAGACGATCTCGCCGTTCTTCGGCGGCGGCGGATTCACGCAGACCGGGATCGCGACCATCGTCGACATGAACTCCCTGGAAGTCGACGTGGATGTCAACGAGGCATACATCGATCGGGTCCATGCCGGCCAACAGGGCGTGGCGGTGCTGGATGCCTATCCGAACTGGCACATTCCGGCGCACGTGATCGCGATCGTACCGACGGCCAACAAGAGCAAGGCGACGGTCCGCGTGCGCGTGGCGCTCGACAGCAAGGATCCGCGCATCCTGCCGCAGATGGGGGTGCGCGTGTCGTTTCTGCAGCCCTCGGGCGCTCCTGGGCGCGCGGGCTCGACCCTGCCGTCCGGCATGGTGTGGGTGCCGCAGTCCGCCGTCGTGCGCCGCGGCGCCCGCCCGTTCGTGTTCGTCGTCAAGAGCGGCCGGGCGCGCGCGCAACGCGTGACGCTCGGGCCGCTGCGTTCGGATCTTAGAGCCGTGAGTGGGATCGGCGCGGGCAGCACCGTCGTGCGCGCCCCGCCGCGGGATCTCGCCGACGGCGATCGCGTGATCGTCAAGAAGGAGTGACTTCCCATGAGCGCACTGGTCGAGATCGCCAACCTAAGCAAGGTCTACCAGCGGGGCCGGCAGAAGATCGAGGTGCTGCATCACATCAACCTCACGGTCACGCAGGGTGATTTCGTCGCGCTGATGGGACCGTCCGGCTCGGGCAAGACGACGCTGTTGAACCTCATCGGCGGACTCGATTCGCCCACCGACGGCACCATCACCGTGGCCGGCGAGCGCATCGACCAGCTGGGGCAGGGGGCGCTCGCGCGCTGGCGGGCCACGCATGTCGGGTTCGTGTTCCAGTTCTACAACCTGCTGCCGATGCTCTCGGCGCAGCGCAATGTGGAGCTGCCGCTGCTGCTGACCAAGTTGTCCGGCAAGGAGCGCCGGCGCAACGCCGGCGTGGCGCTGCAGCTGGTCGGACTCGCCGATCGCGCCACGCACAAGCCCGGGGAGCTCTCCGGCGGGCAGCAGCAGCGCGTGGCGATTGCGCGCGCCATCGTGTCCGATCCGACGCTGCTGGTGTGTGACGAGCCCACGGGCGATCTCGACCGCCAGTCGGCCGAGGAAGTCCTGACGCTGCTGCGACGGCTCAATCGTGAGCACGGCAAAACCATCGTCATGGTCACGCACGATCCGAAGGCCGCGGGGCACGCCAGCCGCATTCTGCAGCTCGACAAGGGCACCTTGGTGCAGGGCGAGCAGGCGGCCGCGTGAAATTCCTGCATCTGGTCTGGGCGGCGCTCACGCGCCGCAAGGCGCGCACGGCCTTTACGCTGCTGTCGGTGGTGGCGGCGTTCCTGCTGTTCGGGCTGCTGGAGTCGGTGGGCAGCGTGTTCACCCAGGTGGGGCAGAGCATCGGCGCCGCCCACCGGCTGATCACCGCCTCGAAGACCGGGCTGATGACCGCGCTGCCGTTGAGTCTGCAAGACCAGATCCGCACCGTGCCGGGGGTGCAGCTGGTGACCAGCGAGACTTTCTTCGGCGGCACCTACCAGAAACCGAGCAACTTCATCAACGTGTTCGCCGTGGGCCGCAATTTCTGGGATCTCAACACCACCATGCGGCTGTCCGCGGGTGCGCGCCGGGCGTTCGAGAATACCCAGACGGGCGTGATCGTCGGCGCGGCGCTCGCGAAGCGCTTTCACTGGAAGGTCGGCGAGCAGATCCCGATCAAGGCCATGATCTACCCGCGCAAGGGCGGCTCGTACACCTGGATGTTCGATATCGTCGGCCTGTTCCACGATCGCATGAAGCTGCGCCAGCAGGTGATGTTCTTCCGCTGGCGCTATTTCGACGAGGCGACGCTGTTCGGCAGGGGCACGGTGGGCTGGTACGTGGAGCAGATTGCCGAGCCGAAGCAGGCCGGGCGCATCGCCCAGGCGATCGATGCGATCTCGAGAAACTCCGGACACGAGACGAAGACGCAGACCTCGAGCGCCTTCGCGGCCGACTTCTACAGTCAGTACGTCGACCTCGGACTGATCGTGCACGCCATCATGGGGGCGGTGTTCTTCACGCTGATGCTGCTGACCGGCAACACCATGGCGCAGGCGGTGCGCGAGCGCACGCCGGAGCTGGCGGTGCTGAAGACCCTTGGCTTCACCAACCGCTCGGTGCTCGCGCTGGTGCTCGCCGAGTCGGTGCTGCTGATGCTCCTCGGCGGGGCGCTTGGGCTGCTGCTTGCCGGCGGGACGGTACATGCCCTGCAGGCGCAGATGGGCTCGCAGCTGCCGATGCTGCCGGTGGCAGGGGCGATCTGGCTGCGTGGCGTGGCGGTGATGGTGGCGATCGGTCTCGCGGTCGGGGCGCTGCCGGCCCG
>JAJYFU010000086.1 GCA_021790795.1 Pseudomonadota bacterium | reverse complement strand
CGAGCAACTCGTCGAAAATCGGGCTGTCATGCAGATTGGCCGCCGTCGCGCGCTCCTCGATCATCAGCTTCGTCTTCCGATCCACACTCACGTGAGTCTTGTACCGGTATCGAGCCGCCCGAGCGCATCGCCCGCGTAGGTGAGCTTGGAAAACCGTGGGTGCAGCGGGTACAAGCCGAATTGGGTCTTCGTGCCTCATCCTGACCTCAACTCCACACTCAATGAAGAAACTGAGAGAATCTTTCGAGGTGCCCTTGAGAGAAACCGAGGCCCGGGTACTGTGCATCGGCGCTCGCACGGGCGCGCAGCTCTGGCGCCCGGGGCGCGAGTGCGGGCGAGACGGCTCAAGTGGGCCGCCCTGCCGGATGAAACGACTCGCCGCCGCGGCTCGCGAGTTCTTCGTACTGGCGGTATTTCTCATTGACCACCCGCTGTGCCTGGGCGAGCAATGTCTGCGCCGCGCGCGGATCGATGTCCTCGAGCGCACGGTAGCGCATTTCGTTGTACGCATAATCCTTCAGCGCCATCGTGGGACGCGGCGAGTCGAGCCGAAATGGGCGCTCACCGGCGTTGCGCATGGCGGGATTGAAGCGAAACAGTGGCCAGTAGCCGCTGGCGGTGGCCAGATCCTGCTGCCTCATGCCGTAACGCAGGTCGAAGCCGTGCGCGATGCAATGGCTGTAAGCGATGATGAGCGCCGGACCCGGGTAGGCTTCGGCCTCGCGCAGTGCAAGCAGGGTGTGCTGGGGGTTGGCGCCCATGGCGACCTGCGCCACGTAGACGTTGCCATAGGCGATCGCCTGCAGCGCCAAGTCCTTGCGCGCGGTCCGCTTGCCCGCGGCGGCGAACTTCGCAATGGCCCCGAGCGGGGTCGCCTTGGAGGACTGCCCGCCCGTATTGGAATACACCTCGGTGTCGAGCACCAGCACGTTGACATCCCGGGCGCTCGCCAGCACGTGATCGAGCCCTCCGTAGCCGATGTCATAGGCCCAGCCGTCGCCGCCGACGATCCACACGCTGCGGCGCAGCAGATGGTCGGCCACCGAGAGCAGGTCGAGACCGCCCGCGCAGTCGAGCTGCTCGAGGCGGCTCTTGAGCAGAGCGATGCGTTCGCGCTGCTTGCGCAACTCGGACTCGCTGCGCTGAGGCGCAGCGAGCAGTTCGTGTACCAGGGTCCCGCCGAGCTGGGGCGCGAGCTCACGCAGCAACCGCTCGGCGAGCCCGCGATGCTGGTCAGCCGCGAGTCTAAAGCCGAGCCCAAACTCGGCGTTGTCCTCGAACAGCGAATTCGACCAGGCCGGCCCGCGTCCGGCGGCATCCGTGCTCCACGGCGTGACCGGCAGATTGCCGCCGTAGATCGAGGAGCAGCCGGTGGCGTTGGCCACCTGCATTCGATCGCCGAACAGCTGCGTGAGCACTTTCAGGTACGGCGTTTCGCCGCATCCGGCACAGGCGCCCGGAAACTCAAAAAGCGGCTGCAGGAACTGCATGCCGCGCACCGTGGCGAAATCGACCCGAGAGCGATCGTTGAGCGACAGGGACTCGAAGAAGCGGATGTGGCGGCGCGAGGACTCAAGGATTGGACCCTTGGCGCCGAGGTTGATGGCCTTGCGAGCCGGCTCGAGCGCCTGCGCCGCCGGACAGACCTCGACGCAGATCGCGCAACCGGTGCAATCCTCCAGATAGATTTGCAGGGAGAAGCGCACGTCCGGATTGCCGCGCGAATTCACGGGGGCGGACTTGAACCCCTCGGGTGCGCCTTTGAGCGCCGCCTCCGGATAGTACTTCGAGCGGATCACGCTGTGCGGGCAGGCAAAGCCGCACTGACCGCATTGGATGCAAAGTTGCGAATCCCATATCGCAACGGCCTCAGATACGTTGCGTTTCTCGTACTCCGCCGTTCCGGACGGCCAGGTCCCGTCGGCGGGCAGTTGGCTGACCCGCAGGTCATCGCCGCTGCCCGGTCCACGCATCATGCGGGCGGTCACTTCACGCACGAACGCAGGGGCGTCTGCCGGAACGAATGCTTGTGCCTCGGTCCCACCCATCAGCGCGCGCGGCACGCTCACCTCGGTCAGCTCCGCAAGGGCGCGATCGACGGCCTGGTCGTTGCGCCGCACCATCTCTTCGCCTTTGCGTGCATACGACGCCGCGATGGACTGCTTGATGCGCACGATCGCCTGCGCCCGGGGCAGAACGCCGGAAATGGCGAAGAAGCACGTCTGCAGCACCGTGTTGACCCGACCGGAGAGGCCGGCCTCGCGGGCAACCTTCGCTGCGTCTATGACGAATAACCGTAGCCGCAGCTCGATGATCTTGCGCTGCATCGTCAAGGGCAGATGTGCCCACACGTCCGCGGCGCCGTAGGGCGTGTTCAGCAGGACCGTGGCGCCCGCAGCGGCGAGCTGCAGCACGTCGATGCGCCCGATGAGGCTTGCCTGGTGGCAGGCGATGAAATTGGCGGACTCGATGAGGTAGGGCGAGTCGATCGGCCGCCTGCCGAAGCGCAGATGCGAGACGGTCTGTGCGCCGGATTTGTTCGAGTCGTATACGAAGTATCCCTGGGCAAACATCTGCGGGTCGGACGCGATGATCTTGACGCTGTTCTTGTTTGCGCCCACCGTGCCGTCGGCGCCGAGGCCGTAGAACACCGCTCGTACCACATCGTCCGCTTCGATCGAGAAGCGCGCATCGAGCGGCAGGCTCAAACCGGACAAATCATCTTCGATGCCGACCGAGAAGTGATTGCGCGGCTCGCTCTTAGACAGCTCGGCGAACACCGCGCGCGCCTGCGCGGGGCTGAAGTTCTTCGAGCCGAGGCCGTAGCGCCCGCCGATGACCCGAGGTACGCGGACTCGCCGGCCGGTGGCGAGCGCCTCGGCGAGTGTGGCGGTAACGTCAAGATAGAGCGGCTCGCCCGGGGCGCCCGGCTCCTTGGTCTGCTCGAGCACCGCAATAGCGCGGCACGACTCGGGCAGCGCCTGCAGGAAGTGCTCGGCGCTGAACGGCCGGAACAAGCGCACCTGCACGACCCCGACGCGCTCGCCCGCGGCATGCAGGCTCGCGATCGTCACGCGCACCGTTGCCGCGCCAGAGCCCATCAGCACAATCACCCGCTCGGCATCCGCCGCGCCGTCGTATTCGAAAAGCCGGTACGCGCGGCCGGTCAGGCCGGCGAACCGCTCCATCAACGCTTGTAGCAGCGTGGGCAGACGCGCGTAGAACGGGTTGGCCGCTTCGCGAGCCTGGAAATACGTATCCGGGTTGTGCGCGGTACCGCGGATGAAGGCGTGCTCCGGATTGAGTGCCCGCGCACGGTGCGCACGGACCAGATCGTCCCGCACCATCGCGCGCAACTGCGCGCCCGAGAGCAGAACCAGCTTGTTGAGTTCGTGCGAGGTGCGAAATCCGTCGAAGAAGTGCAGGAAGGGAACGCGTGACTCAAGCGTCGCGCACTGAGTGATCAACGCCGCGTCGTGGGCCTCCTGGACCGAGCCCGAGCACAGCAGCGCGAAGCCCGTCGTGCGGGCCGCCATGACGTCCGAGTGTTCGCCGAAGATCGACAGGGCGTGGGTGGCCACGGCGCGGGCCGCCACGTGGAACACCGTGGCGGTGAGCTCGCCGGCGATCTTGAACATGTTGGGCAGCATCAGCAGCAGGCCCTGCGAGGCGGTGAACGTGGTGGTCAGTGCGCCGGACTGCAGAGCCCCGTGCACGGTGCCGGCGGCCCCGCCTTCGCTTTGCATCTCCTGCACGAGCGGCACGCTACCCCAGAGGTTTCGTATCCCCTGCGCGCTCCATTCGTCGGCGAGCTCTGCCATCGGCGAGGACGGGGTTATCGGATAGATTGCACAGATCTCATTGACCCGATAGGCGACGTACGCGACCGCGGTATTGCCGTCCATCACGGCAGTCACCGGGGTGTCGGTTGCTGCTGACATGTTGTCGGCTCAGGTCTGCGGCGGCTCGGCAACCATCTCGATCGCATGGCACGGGCAGGTCTCGAAGCACACCGCGCATCCGGTGCAGCGCGCGTACAGGAACCGGTAACGACGCCCCGGACCGAGCTTCTCGATCGCCTGCTCGGGACAGGCGGCGTAGCATTGATCGCACTCGAAGCAGTTGCCGCAGGAAAAGCAGCGCTGCGCCTCGTAGCGAGCCTGCGCCGCGGTCAATCCCGCCACGACTTCGTCGAAGTCTCCCGTGCGCTGCGCGGGCGATCGCTGTGTCTGTTCACGTCGTTCGGCGTCGGTGTAAATCGGCAAGTGTAGCGCGGCGAACTCGGCGAGTGGATGCCTCGGTCGCTCCGGCTGCGCGGTGGCGCGCAGGTAAACATCGATGTGGCGCGCAGCGCGCTTGCCGTGACCGACCGCCGTGCTGACGGTCTGCTCCTGACCGATCATGTCGCCGCCCGCGAAAAAGCCTGGGTGCCCGGTCATCAGCGTCGGACCGACCACGACGGCGCCGTCAGTGGTGAATTCGAGATCCGCTAATCGCCGCAGGAAGGCGCTGTCGGTCTGCTGGCCGAGCGCGAGCACGATGGCGTCTGCGGCGAGCTGCTCCAACCGGCCTGTCGGGTGCGGCCGGCCGTCGGCGCCGAGTTGCATCTGCTCGACGCGTAGCTCCGCTCCGACCACCTGTCTGATCGTGGTGAGCCACTTGATCGTGACGCCCTCCTCGAGCGCCTCGTCGAGCTCGAAGGCGCGTGCCGGCATGTGCGCGCGGTCGCGCCGGTAAATAATGAGAGTGTCCTCGGCCCCGAGGCGCCGTGCCGTGCGGGCGGCGTCCATGGCCGTGTTGCCCCCGCCATAGATCACCACGCGGCGGCCCAGGATCGGCGGCTCGCCAGCGCCAACTTCGTGTAGCATCGATACTGCATCGAGCACTCGCGCTGCGTCGCGTGCGGGTATCTCCACGTGTTTGGCGACGCTGGCGCCGATTGCCAGAAACACGGCATCGAATTCGCCCGCGCGCTGCTCCGCAACGACGTCCTCGACCTTCCGGTTGAACACGAATTTGACGCCGAGCGCCTCGATCCGCTCGATTTCACGACTCAGCACGACGCGAGGCAGCCGGTATGCCGGGATACCAAAGCGCAGCATCCCGCCGGCGAGTGCGGCGGCCTCGTGCACCTCGACCGCGTGCCCCAGTCGCGCCAGATGGTGGGCGGCCGACAGGCCGCTCGGTCCGGCTCCGATCACCAGCACCCGTTTTCCGGAGGAGGGGGCGGCGGGAGGCGCGGGCCAGCCTTCGGCCGCCGCCCGATCGCCCAGATGCCGCTCCACCGCGTGTATGGATACCGCGCTGTCGAGGTTGGCGCGGTTGCACTCGCTCTCGCACGGATGATAACAGACCCGCCCCTGTACCGCAGGCAGCGGGTTGTCCGCGAGCAGTGCCTGCCAGGCATCGTGGTCGGATCCGGTACGCGCCAGCGCCAGCCATCCCTGGATATCTTCCCCGGCCGGGCAGGCGTGATTGCAGGGGGGCAACAGATCGACATACAGCGGTCGCCGCGCCCGCACCGCGCCGGTGCCCGGTTGCGCAAGCAGATCGATCGGTGCGGTGAAGTCGGATTGCCGCATGTTCATGCCTCAGACCTTGCGCGCCACGGCTGCGACACCGAGCGACGAGCGGTCTGGCTCGTCAGCAGCGCTGCTGCGAGCGCACGCCGGTAGGATACCGCGCGGGCGGTGGATTTCCTCTCGTGGATTTCCCGTACGGTTTCTGGTCAGTGCGGTAGCCCCATCGGACGCCCGAGCCCGTGCGCGGCGGCAGGCGTGTCGGGCGTATACGGTTGCGCCGGTGGTGGCTCGCCAACCTGATCGGCGGGGCGCGAGCCACCCGCCCCTCCGCGACGAGCATCTCTCGGCGCGCAGGCGCCCTGTAGCGCACGGTGCCCCGACCAATGCCTGCGGGTGTAGATGGCGACTTTTGGCGGCCTGGTGCGTACGCAGGCCGTAACGCGCATGATGCGCCGGCATCACCGGCAAGGGGTCGGCGGCGCAAACCCGTCACAGTGAAAGAGTCGCGATCTACGCCGACCCCGAGTCACGCGCCGCCCTCCGTGAGGATGGAGCGAAGTGTTACCAGGGCGGCACGCACGCCAGCCCTTGAGCCACGAAGGGGTGGTCTCGAGCGCCGGTACCGAAAGGTCCGCAAACCGATAAGCCATTCCCCTGCCAGTCACCGCCCCGCTTTTCGAGGCCCCGGTCCGGCTGAACAAGGGACCCATCGATGGGATACGTGTATCCGGATGATGGGGAACTGACGGACCGGAACGCAGGCCGTTCGGGGATCAAAATGCGGCAATCCCCGCAAAACCGCGTTGCGCTTCGGCTCATAGCGAATATTGCCGGGTTCTATGCATCAACCGCCTCTCGACGGCGCGACCCATAGAGGTTCCTCAGGGTCGTTTGCCCGGGAGTCAACATCAACTGCCCAAAATGCCACCCTGCTGTGCGGCGGGATCTGCGCGATTGGCGCTTGCCGCAGGCCGAAGAGGTAGTCGACGCCAGTCACGCTCGGAAACCGCGGTGCCTCCCGCGGCGGCACCCGGTCGCCACATGAATGCGAAGCGGCTATAGTCCAGGACCGGCATGTGACCGCGGCCCGGGGAATAGGCCGGGACGCAACTCGGCAAGCGACTCGAGGATGGTTCATTGATTCGGACGGCGGAAAAATCCCGGCCACTCCGCATGCCCGGAGAACGAGTTCAATTCAGCTCCGGAGCCGTTTCTTGATCACCGCCCGCTGCGGCGCCGTCGCGGAATCTGATTCGTCAATCACTCGGAGAGCGCCATCATCATGACCGATTCGCCATTCTACCGCCGGCTGTTCGCGGTCGCGGTCGTTGCGGTTCTCGGCTACCTGCTGCTCCAGGTGCTGACGCCGCTGGACGATGCGTTGGGGTGGGCGATGGTGCTGGCGTTCATGCTCCATCCTCTGCACAAACGCCTGACCGGCGGCCTGAAGGGCCGGCGAGCCCTTTCCGCGGCCATTCTCACGGCCGCAACGCCCTTTGTCGTTCTGGCGCCGCTGTCGCTTCTCGCCGTGATTTTCGCCGAGCAGGCCATCGGTTTGCTTCATTACCTGCAGCTCCACCCTTTCATCGGCATCCCGGCCTTGATGGCGCGGCTCGGGCGCCTTCCCATGGTCGGCACGGCAATTGCGTGGATCTCGCGAAATCTTCCGGGACTGACCTTCAACGTCCATGCCTGGTTCGCCGGGGCGACCACGACGCTGTTGAAATCGGCGGCGTCCGCGGGTGGGAACGTCGCGTTCGGCCTCTTCGGAACCGTCATCAGCTTCTTCATGATGCTGTTCGTGCTGTTCTTCCTGCTGCGCGATGGCGAGTCGTTTCTGCAGCAGGGTGCCGCACTGATACCCCTTCCCGCCGATCGGCGTGAGCCTTTGTTGAGATATTCCGGCGATGTCACGCGGGCGGTCGTCTATGGTTCGACGATGACCGCCGTCATCCAGGGCCTGTTCGTGGCGGCGGGATTCGCGATTGCGGGCCTGCCTTCGCCGCTGGTCTTCGGCGTGTTGGCGATGATCGCTGCGCTATTGCCTGCCGGTGCGACGGTTGTCCTCGTTCCGGCGGTCGTATATCTGCTGATCCAGGCCCATTGGGGCTGGGCCATATTCCTCGTCTTCTGGGGCGCCGGCCTTATCCTCGTCGAAAATATCGTCCGACCGCTCCTCACGGCCCACCGCGCCAAGGTCTCGACGCTCGCGATCTTCGTGGGCGCCATCGGTGGCGTGAGCGCATTTGGGATATTGGGCCTGGTGCTCGGTCCCGTCCTGCTGAGCTTCGTGGTCGCCCTTGTTCGCTTCCTGAACGAGCAACACGCCTGAGATCGTGGATCCGGTCGGTACGGCCTGATGCCGTCGGGCGGTTGATTCAGCGCTGGGCAAGCCCGCGGCGCGGTCCCTTCGCGGGGCGTGTCCGGGTATCTGGAGCAGTTAGCGCGCAGCGCTCGGGACGGTTCAGATTGCTCATTCCGCTTCGTCGTACTCGATCCGCGGATCTCTATCCTGCAAGTGATTGTCGATCAAGACGAACGCGATCGATCCAAGGCTTGCCAACCCGAGGACTGCGGCGAAGAAAACTTGCATGAAGAACATGGTTCCTCCGGCGAACAAATACTCTCCTAGGGCTGGATGAAAACACAAGAGCCATGAACGTTACCTTAATGAGGTTTTTACCTGAATTTACCCGCCTCGCCGGATCGTGGGCGGCTGACGCAGAAGGCTCGCGAGAACGGGCCAGCGGAGCGTCTCCGGGTTCCTGCGAGCAAATGGGGTGGTCCCGGGTGGCGCAAAATTATTCGCGCCGGATGACTGACACGAAACCGCGGGTCGGCCCCGTGGTGTCCTCGCGAGCCGCTCAGTTCAGATTCCGTTCCCAGAACCGCTCCATGGATGTGAACAAGTCGGTCCGGGCGGCCGGTCCCGAGATGCCATGGGTCTTATTGGGGTAAATCAGCAGCTGATAGGGTCTGTCGGCCTGGATCAGCGCCTGCACGAGCTGCAGGGTATTCTGCCAATGCACGTTGTCGTCGCCGGTTCCGGCCACGAGCAGGAGCGGGTCGGCGAGACGCCGCGCCGCCGCGACAACGGAGCTCTCGGCGTAGCCGGCGGGATTGCGCTGCGGCGTCCCCATGTAGCGCTCCGTATAGATCGTATCGTAGTCCTGCCAACGCGTCACCGGCGCCACCGCGATACCGGCCCGCCACACATGGGGGGCGTGAGTCAGCGCGTAGGCCGTCATATAGCCGCCGAAACTCCAGCCCCAGATGCCGATACGCCCGGCATTCACCCACGGCTGGCGCTTGAGCCAGTTGGCTGCGGCGAGCTGGTCGGCGAGCGCAAGCGTGCCGAGGTGGAATTTCACCTGCGCCTGAGCGCGATGGCTGAAGTACGTGGCGGCGCTGTTGTCAGTGGTGAACATCACGAAGCCCCGGTCCGCCATGCGTTGGCTGATCAGGAAGAAGGCTCCTCGCCAGACGTCTCGCACACTGGGCGGCACATCCGGGCCTCCATACTGGTACATGATGACCGGATAGCGTTTGTGGGGATCGAAGTGCGGCGGAAAAGTCAGGCGCGCATAGAGCCGTGTGTGTCCATTCGCGGCCGGAATGCGCATGAAGCGCGGTTTCTGGAATCGATAGGGCAATCGGGCCGCCGGCTGAATGATGGTGTGCCGAGTATTGTTCAAATCGACGAGGGTAAACGACGGGGGCGTCACGACGTTCGAATACACGTCCAGATACGCGCTCGCGCCCGGGCCCATGTCAATCACATGCGTGCCGGCCTGCGTCGTGACCGGCGCGGATTTTCCGCCTCGAAGCGATACGCGGTAGAGTTCGGTATCGAGCGGACCATGTCTGTAATGGCTGAAATACACCAGGCCCCGCTTCTCGTTTACTCCGTTCAGCGACAGGACGTTGTAATTGCCAGAAGTGAGCTTGCGGATCAAGCGGCCGCCACGGCCGTAGAGATACAAATGGTACCAGCCGTCCTGCTCCCCGCCCCAGATGAACCGGTCGTCGTGAAGGAAATAGGGGCCTCGGTGCACATCGACCCAGTCAGGGTCCGTCTGAGTCACCAATGGCCGTGAACGGCCGGTGACCGGACTCGCGGTCAGCAGCTGCAATCGGGTCTGAGCACGATTCAATACTTCCCCGTAGACGCGATTGCCGCCGGGCAGCCAGCCGAAGCGCGCCAGATAGGTGTCAGGCGTGCCGGCCATCGCCATCCACTCGATCCTGCCGGTGGCGATATCGAGCACTCCCAGCCGCACGATCGGGTTCGGGGTGCCGGCAGACGGGTACTTCTGCTCGTAGATGTGCGGTTGACCCAGAAGATAATTGACGATGGGAAAGGTTCGAACCGGGCGCTCGTCGAACTGCAGGAACGCAATGTAACGGCTGTCAGGTGACCATGCATAGGCGGAGCGCAGACCGAGCTCTTCCGTGTACACCCAGTCGAGCTCGCCGTCGAGCACACCACCGCGGCGCGCCGTCAGCCGGTGGACGGTCCCGCCGTGCACCGGAGCGTAGTACAGCGAGCCGTGCGTGACGTAGCTGAGCCAGCGCTCGTTCGGTGAAAGCCGCGGGTTGCGCTTGCCGCCCGGCCGGTGGGTGATTCGCGTGATCGTGCGGGACGCGAGCTTGTACAGATAGATCTGGTCGTGGCTCACGAAGAGGATCGCATCGCTCTTGGGCGACCAGCCATAGCTGGCCACACCATAGCGGGTGATCCGGTTTCGTTTGATCTGGTTCTTGATGGTCCACGGCGGAGCGGCGGCGCCCGCGAGCTGACGGCTGGAGAGCAAAAGCGAGGTTTTGCCGCTGGCGACATCCACGAGATACAGATCCGCTCTGCCGGTGGGCGCCCGTCGCAGGAGATAAGTCAGATCGCGTCCATCCGGACTCCACTGGATCTGCGTGGGGTGATAGCCGGTGGGTCCCGGGCGGGCAAAGATCTGCGCAATCGAATACCCGGGCGGGGCCGCCGGATTTGCGCCGCCCGCCCATGCCGGCGTCGGGCTCATCAGGAGAATGACCGCCAGTATGACCGGGTACTTCACCAGCATTCTCCCGAGACCGCGCCGTTTGGCGATGATGCGAATTATAAGCGAGCGCGACCCACCCGTATTGCGCGCTGCGACCGGCCGTTCCGGCCCGTCGCCGGCCTGAGCGGGTATCGAGGAATCGTCGAATCCGACCATCGATCCCGGTCCCGCCGAGCCGGCGTCGCTCTCAGCCCGAATTTGCTACGAGAGAGCGCGAGCACGCCAAACCGAAGCGCACGCCGGCACAATAGCGGCACCATCCGCCGGACCGAACTGCCGCGCATCACATTGCCATGCCGGAGTGTCGCTCGGATCGCAAGCCCATCGGGTGGCGTAAGACCGTGGCCGAATCACTGCTCACGTGGCATCGCGCCGCTTCCGTCCCGCGGATCGGACCGAACCAGCGGCTCTCCCTGCGGATACCTTGGGACGTGCCGGACTGACAGACGCCGCGCCGTAGTCGAGCAGGTTGCCGTACCAGGGTTTGCCGGACCGATAACGCTTCAAGCGGCGCTTCAGCGCCGCAACGTTCCAATCGAGAGCCCGTGCCCGTGCGAGCGCCCGGCGCTCGGTGTCTACCGCGCCGAGGAAATTCCCCTCGGCCGCCTCCGCCGCGGCGCGGATCTCGAGTCCGG
>JAJYFU010000178.1 GCA_021790795.1 Pseudomonadota bacterium | reverse complement strand
CTGCAGCCCACCGATCCGATCTCCGGCAGCGCGCATGAGCTGCCGTTCGGCCTGCCGCGCTCGCTCGATGAGGCGCTGCGCGCGCTGCGCGGCAGCACGGCGCTGGTGAAGCTGCTCGGAGAGTCGTTCGTGTCGGCCTTCACCATCGTCAAAGAGGCGGAATATGAGGTGTTCTTGCAGGTAATCAGCTCCTGGGAGCGCGAACATCTGCTCTTGAACGTCTGAGGATGCGAATCTTGCGCGGGGCCGTGGTTGCCGCAATACTCGCGACGCCGCGCGCCGGGCACACGATGCGCGCCGGGCCGCGGCGGCGATTCCCTGGACCAGATACAGGCGCGAACAAAGCATGACGGACAAGATGTTGGGTATCGATGTCGGCGGATCCTCGATCAAGGCCGGCGTGGTGGATGTGGCGGCCGGGAAGCTGCTCGGCGAGCTGCTGTGCGCGCCGACGCCGAAACCGTCGACGCCGGAGGCGATGATGCCGGTGATTGCCGCTCTCGCGGCCCGCTTGCCCGAGGCGCAGGGCCGGATCGGGCTGGCCTTCCCGGCCGTGGTCAAGCATGGCCGCGCGCGCACCGCGGCCAATGTGGATCACGCCTGGATCGGCGCGGACGGGGCGGCGCTCGTGCGCCGGACGCTCAATCGCCCGGCGCTGTTTCTGAACGACGCCGACGCGGCGGGGTTGGCCGAGGTGCGCCTCGGCGCCGGTCGCGGCGAGGCCGGCACGGTGATCATGCTGACGTTCGGCACGGGGATCGGCTCGGCGCTGTTCACGGCGGGCCAGCTGTTTCCCAACAGCGAGTTCGGGCACATGGAACTGAATGGCATGGACGCGGAGAAATGGGCCTCGGCGCACGTCAAGACCCTGGAGAACCTCGACTGGCGGGCCTGGATCGAGCGGGTGAACGTGTATCTGGAGCGCATGCACGCGCTGTTCTGGCCGGATCTGTTCATTCTCGGCGGGGCGATCAGCGAGCGGTTCGCCGACTTCGGGCCGCTGCTGCGCTCGGAGGCGCGCATCGAGCCGGCGCGGTTCACCGGCCAGGCCGGAGTGATCGGCGCGGCGCTCGCGGCCGCGGAAGCCGGCGCCTGAGACCGGGCGCGCCGAGGATCCGCTCGTGACGAGCTGGAGCGCGCGCAGCAAGCTCCCCGAGCTCGGCACGACGATCTTTACGGTCATCTCGCGCCGCGCCCAGTCCCTGGGCGCGATCAATCTCGGTCAAGGCTTTCCCGACTACGACATCGATCCTCGGTTGGCGCAGCTCGTCGAGCGCGCCATGTGCGAGGGCCACAATCAGTACGCGCCCATGGAGGGGCTGCCGGCGCTGCGCGAGCGGATCGCCGCGAAGCTCGCGGCGCTCTACGGTCTGCGCGCCGACCCCGGCGGCGAGATCACCATCACCCTGGGGGCGACCGAGGCGATCTACTCGGGCATCCAGGCGGTGGCGGGCCCCGGCGATGAGGTCATCGTCTTCGATCCGGCCTACGACGCGTATGAGCCCGCGGTGCGGCTCGCCGGCGCGCGCTGTGTCCGCCTGGCGCTCGCGCCGCCGGCTTTCGCCTACGACTGGGACCGGGTGCGCGCGGCGCTGACTCGCCGCACGCGGCTGATTCTGATCAACTCTCCACACAACCCCAGCTGCACGGTCGCGACGGCGGCCGACCTCGACGCGCTGGCGCAAGTCATCCGGGGGCGCGACATCACGGTGCTCTCCGATGAGGTCTACGAGCACATGGTGTTCGACGGCCGCCCGCACGTTTCAGTGTTACAACACCCGGAGCTGCGCGCGCGCAGTCTGGCCGTGTTCTCCTTCGGCAAGACGCTGCATGCGACCGGCCTGCGGGTCGGCTATGCGGTTGCCCCGGTGCCGCTCACCGGCGAGCTGCGCAAGGTGCACCAGTTCAATACGTTCAGCATCGCGCATCCGCTGCAGTGGGCGATCGCCGAATATCTGACGGCGCGGCCCGAGACGGGCGCGGATCTGGCGGCATTCTTCACCGCCAAGCGGGATCGGTTGCGCGCCGCGCTCGAAGGGGGGCCGCTACGGCTGCCCCCTGCGCAGGGAACCTTCTTTCAGCTGCTCGATTTCAGCGCGATCGGTCCACCGGGGGACAGCGCGTTCGCCGAGCGTCTGCTCACCGAGGCGGGGGTGGCGTCGATTCCGCTGTCGCCGTTTTATGCCGAGCCGCCGCCGCTGTCGCTGGTGCGCCTGTGCATCGCCAAGCGCGATGCGACGCTCGATACGGCCGCCGCGCGACTGCGGGAATTCGTCGAGCGGGAAAGCCGCGCAGGGGCCTGAGCGTGCGCGCGCCTCAGCGCCGGAAGATCCACGCCAGGATCGATATCACCAGACTGATCAGCAGCATCGTGGTGATGGGAAAGAAGAACTGAAAGCCCGGCCGATCGATGACGATGTCGCCGGGAAGCTTGAACAGCGGCAGGCGCCGGACCCAGTGCCAGCCGAGGCCCACCAGGATCAGCAGCGCCCCGAGAGCGATCAGAATGCGGCTCATGCGCGCCAGTGTACCCGGATTCACCGCGGGCACGGGACCGCGGCGGCCGTGTCAGTCGAAGTCGGTGGGCAGATCGGGGTGCAGATGATGGGTGTAGAGCCGTTCGATCTGGGGCGCGAGTATCCGGCCCGTAGACAGCTCGGGCAGGGCGCGCACCGGAAAGAAGTCCACGGCGTCGGTCTCGGTGCCGGCCGCCGGCTCCCCGCCGGTGCGCTCGCAGACGAACATCAGCTTGTAGATGTGGTGGATGGCGGGCGGATGCGGATGGCGCCGCCGGTCGACGAGCGCCGCGAGCTTGACCGCGCGGGCCTCGTAGCCGGATTCCTCGCGGATTTCCCGCGCCACGGCCGCCGAGGGCGCGTCGTTGACGTCAACCCAGCCGCCGGGCAGCGTCCACTTGCCGTCCGAGCG
>JAJYFU010000085.1 GCA_021790795.1 Pseudomonadota bacterium | reverse complement strand
CTTCGCCCGCGTCACGCGACGCAACCCCGCTGCGCGGCGCGCCGTGCCCGTGCCGCCTCGATCACCGCCCCCAGCACCGATTCGTGGAAGCGATCGCAGCCGATACACAGGTTCGCATACGCCGCGCCCTTGGGCGTCACGGTACTGGACTCGGCCCTGAAACGCGCCTCGCTCCACCCATACGCGAGCCCCATGCGCTCGGGGTGCCCCGCGCTGATCGCCTCGAACGCCGGCTCGCGCGCCAGCGAGTCCAGAATCGCGATCAGATCGTCCTCCAGGAGATTGCCGATCGGCATTCGGGTCTTGATGCAGCAGGGGAAAACGTCGCCCCTAGGATCAATGGACACCTCCGAGCCGCTATAGCCGTGCCGGAGGAAATTCAGCCCCCCCGACCAGCGGTTGCAGAAGTTGTCCGCCAGCGTCGCCGTCGAGAGGCCGTTCTCCCACGCCCGCCCTCTCGGCCACAGCCGGCCGATCCAGGCATCCGGGGTCGCGCCGAAGAAATTATAGTATGGCCCCGATGCCGCCTGCGGACCGGCTGTCGCGCCCACCGGTGCCTCCGTTGGACGCAGCCCGTGCGCCTCGAAAAGGCGGCTCAGGCGCTCCTTGAAGGCGGCCTGGCGAGCCGCCCCCTGCAGTCCGGTGTGGAACGCATCCACACCCGAGACCGAGATCGTCGAGGCGCCGCGCGCGAGCAGATCCTCGACGATCCCGTCGGTCAGCAGATCGCCCGTCGTCTGAATGATGAGGTCCACGCCGCCGCAGCCGGCATAGCGCTGCCGGATGCGCATCATGGCCGGATACAGCACGCGGGTGCGGACCGGATCGATCAGCACTTCGCCGCCCGAGAGGATGATTCTGCCGCGCCGCTGCGGCAGGCTGCCATCGGGCGCCGGATGCTCCCGATCGAGATAGCGCATCTGCGGCGGAAGGTGATCGATGATGCGCGGGAAATTGGCGAGCGCCTCACTGACGACCCCGTCGAGCGCCGCGCGCACGTACGGGCGGAAGCGAGGCTCGTAGCAGTGCCGGCATTTGCGGTGACACGCCCAGGACAGCACGTAGTAGATGGATTCCACTGGTTCGAACGACTCCCGCCGACCCCCGCACCGCGCGCCCGCACCGCGCCACGAATCCCGAGGACCGGCACCCCTCGGTCTGTGCTGCACCCGCGGCGCAGTCTACACCGGATCGCCCCACGGCCAGGCCCGGGCGCGGCGCGCCGGGACTCTCGATGCCGGCGTCATGCCGAGGATGCGCAGACGACACGGCGCCCGCGGCATCGTGGTGAAGGCCGGCGCGATATACGTAATTGTCCCGATAGGCACTGCTCGGCGGTTTGCCAGACTCGGAAGGACTCGCTCATGCCCGCGACCTCGGCCGATGGCCGAGTCGATGTTGATCTGCGGGCACCCGTAGCGGCCATGGCGCATAGGAAGCAAGGGCCGCGGCCGGGGGAAGCGGCACGGGGCGCGCTGGAACGGTCGACGACTGCCGATACGCCGGTGCGCGGACTGGCCCACGGGGCCGGGCAGGCGGATAGCTGCGGGAGTATGGCTTTGAGACGACGGATCCTGTGCATCTTTCCACGCTATACCCCTTCTTTCGGCACTTTCGAGCACGCCTATGCATTGCGCGGCAATACCCGCGCCTTCATGCCTCCCCAGGGCCTGCTGGTCATCGCCGCCGCGGCTCCCTCGGACTGGGAAGTCCGCTTCCTGGACGAGAACATTGCTCCGGCGCAGGAGAGCGACTTCGCCTGGGCCGAGGCGGTGTTCGTCAGCGGCATGCATGTGCAGCGCGCGGCCATTGAGGACATCAACCGCCGCGCGCACCGGATGGGCAAGACGACAGTGCTCGGCGGCCCGTCGGTATCCGCCTGTCCGGAGCAGTATCCGGACTTCGACTATGTGCACATCGGCGAGATCGGCGACGCCACCGATCAGCTGTTCCAGCTGCTCGAGGCATGCCCCGCCAGGCCGCGGCGTCAGATTCGCCTGACGACGGCCGAGCGCCGGCCGCTCGACGACTTTCCCGTTCCCGCCTACGCGTTGGCACATCTGCACAAATATTTCATCGGCAGCGTGCAGTTCTCGAGCGGTTGCCCCTACCAGTGCGAGTTCTGCGACATTCCGGCCCTCTACGGCCGTGTGCCGCGCATGAAGACGCCCGAACAGGTGCTGCGCGAGCTCGACACCCAGCTCGGCGCCGGGCTGTTCGGGGCAGTCTACTTCGTAGACGACAACTTCATCGGCAACCGCAAGGCCGCGCGCGAACTGCTGCGCGCGCTCATTCTCTGGCAGCAACGCAATGGATATCCCATCGAGCTCGCCTGCGAGGCCACCCTCAACATCGCCAAATATCCCGACATCCTCGCGATGATGCGCGAAGCGTCCTTCACGACCGTTTTTTGCGGAATCGAGACCCCCGAGCTCGGGGCACTAGAGGCGATGCACAAGCGTCACAACGTCTCGGTACCGATACTCGAGGCGATCGAGACTTTGAATGCCTATGGCCTCGAGGTGGTATCCGGGATCATACTCGGCCTCGATACCGACACCCCGGAGACGCCGGCGCGCATCGCCGAGTTCATCCGCCGCAGCCACATTCCGATGCTGACGGTGAACCTGCTGCAGGCACTGCCGCGCACCCAACTGTATGCCCGCCTCGCCGCGGAAGGTCGCATCGCCGAGGATCCGAGCCTGGAGTCGAATGTTCGTTTCCGCCGACCCTATGACGCAGTGGTCTCGGCCTGGCGGCAGCTCATTGCGGAAACATACAGTCCGGAAGCCGTCTACGAGCGCTTCGCCTGGAACACCGCGCACACCTACCCGAACCGCAAGCTGTTGCCGGCAAGTTCCGCGCGGGCTTCATGGTCGAACGTAGGCCGTGGCCTGACGATCATGACCAACCTCTTGTTCAAGGTCGGCATCGCGTCGGACTACCGCGCGACATTCTGGCGCACAGCCTGGCCGCTTCTGCGGCGGGGGCGCGTGGAGGAAGTGATTCACGTGGGGCTCGTCGCCCACCATCTGATCAGCTTCGCGCGCGAGGCCGTCGCGGGCCGGCAGAATGCGTCCTATTACTCGCCGCGAGTGGCGCCGGCGCGTGGGTCCGCCGCGCTCTAGCGAAAGCTCCCTCGGGCCGCACTCTCGACATCCATGGCCGAAGTCCCGAGCGCAAGACACAAACATCGGGGCTGCGGGTTGGCCGGGCACGTGCGCTTCCCCGCTGGAGGGCATGCGCGGATTCCCCGTATACCGCGTGGCAACTGCCTATTGTCGCCGCGGCTTCTTGCGTCGTTTCCTGGGCGAAGGTCGCGGCGCGCGGGCGCCGGGCTGATGCTCGCGGCTCGAGCGGCCAACGTACCGCTCGCGCCCGATGCAACCACGGCCGGCGGTGCTTCGGCGGCACGGCGGCTCCCGTGGCGGCAGAAGCCACCGCCCGACGCTGGAGCTGCCGGCGCGGTGCGGGTCCGGCATGACGGGTAGTGACGAAGGATGGTACGGTATGGCGTATGGTCCGTTGATCACCGTCCTGGCGCTCGCCTTGTTGATCACCGTCGCCGTGCCGGGCAGCGGGCAGCTTCTGTATCCCCACCCGACCCGCAGCCCGCTGACCGCCGCCCCGCGGAAATGCAGGGGAATCACCGCTCAGGTCTTGCGGAGCCCGCGCTTCGATACGATCTACCGCATCCGCGCCTATCGCGGCTGGCTTCACCAACACGGTCTCGATGGCGCCTACCACTTTCACCGGCGGTTTCTCCGACATCGCGACGCGCAGCGCAGATCCGCGAGTCACTGGGTCTCGAAGAGCCCGGACCACGTATTCGCTCCGGATGCGCTGCGCAGGACCTGTCCGGATGCCGTCATCGTCATGCCGCACCGTGACCCGTTGTGTGTCCTCGCCTGCGTCGCCGAGTTGACCGAGATCCTGAGACGGCCGTTCACGCCCCATATCGGTCGCGTGCAGATCGGAGCGGAAATCAGCGAGCGATGGGCCGAGGGCGCCGATAGAATGGTGGCCGCCGGCGCGAGCGGCGCGCAGATACCGCACCTGCACTATCACGATCTGGTGAGAGCACCCATGGACACCCTCTCGGCTCTGTACGATCACTGTGGCAAGAGGCTGAATGCCGAGGCCGAAGCGCGCACCGCCGAGTCGCTGCGCGCGCCGCCGAGAGGGGGCTACGCCGTGCACGCGCACCGCCTCGAATCGTTCGGGCTCGAGGCGGCCGCGCTGCGCGCGCGCTTGGCCGGATACATGCAGACGCTCGATGACCGGCCGCAGCGGACCCGCACCCATTCCGCGCTTGCGTGGGCCGCAGGTACCGCATGAGCCGATGGAAAGTCCTCGCCGTCATCTTCAGCGCCGCGGGACTTCTTGCGGCCATCGCCTACGCGGGCTTCGATGCGGTCGGACACGCAGCCGAACGGGTCGGCTTCTCCGGGCTCGCCCTGCTGGCGCTGCTGCATCTGCCGGCCGTCGTCTTGATGGGCTATGCCTGGTCGCGGATCGGCTCCGTGGTGAGCGACGGCTCGCCGTGGCGCTACGTGTGGGCCCGTTACGTGCGCGAGTCGACCGCAGAAGTGCTGCCCCTGTCCCAACTCGGAGGCGTCGTGGCCGGCGCGCGGGTACTTGCCCTGAGCGGCATCGACGCGGTGTCCGTCGCCGGCTCTCTGCTGGCGGATCTCATCATCGAGCAGGCGGCAAAACTGCCCTACGTGCTGGCGGGCGCTATCCTGCTGCTCACGGGCTGGCGGAACACATCGCCCGCGATCCTCACCTACGCGCTGCTGCCGGCGCTCGCGCTGATGATCGGCCTGCTCCTGTGGCGCAGGCCGATCCTGTCTCTGCTTGAGCGCGGCGCCCACGGGCTCGCGCGGCGGATGCCGAACCTGCGCATCGGCAGCCCCGAGGAATTGCGGCTGACGCTCGATCGGCTCTTTGCCATGAATTGGCCGACGGTGACGGCTTTCCTCGCCCACGCCGCCGCCTGGGTATTGGGTGCGGTGGAGACCTGGGTCGCCCTGCACCTGATGGGCATTGAGGTTTCGGGCACTCAAGCATTCATCATCGACAGCCTCTACTGCGGACTGCGCACGTTCGGATTCGCGGTCCCGGCCGCCCTCGGCGTCCAGGAGGCCTGCTACATCCTGGTGTGCGCGCTGGTCGGCGTTCCCGCCGCGCCCGCGGTCGCTCTGTCGTTGGTTCGCCGCGTGCGCGAATTCCTCGTGGGCACGCCCGGTCTGGGACTTTGGCAACTCCTCGAGGGCAGGCGAGCCCTCGCCGGCGTTCCACGCGACTGAGGCGCGGCGAACCCGGCCCGATGCATCTCGGCCGCACGCGCCATCCCCTTACGGGCTCGACCGGCCTCGGGCATGCGCCGCTTGCGCGAAGCGCCGCCAGCCCAGGAACACCGCCGTCTCGATCGCCGTTCCGAGCAAGACCGCGGCGGGGAACCGGAAGTCCGGATGCGCCATGACGAACGGCAACAGGCCTACGGCCAATGCCGGCGGAACGTGCAGATCGAGCGCGCGCACGATGACGATACCCGCCAAAATGCTGCACATTGCACCGAGGGGACCCGCCCCGAGGAAGTGGACGCACAGCACACCGGCGGTGGCGGTCAGACCGCAGGCGACCCCGAGGGCGATCGGCCGTCCGGCCCAAGGACAAACGGTTGAATGCGCGAAGGCCTCGAAGCCAATGACGACGAGCGGGGGAAACAGAACGAGACGCCAACCGGTGAGGTCTGCGGCCACGACCGCCAGGATGAGGAACACGACGAAGAACGGCACCCAACTCAACGTGGCCGGCGCCTCCTCGACCTCGTCGTCCACGCGATCCCGTGCCGGCGCTACCGTCCGGGCGGCCGTGGCGCCCATTCGGGCCCGAAGCGCGGCGACGCCCGCCAACACGCCGGTCCCGATCAACAACGACGGCGGATACCAGAGACTGTGAATCCCCAGCGTCAAAGGCAGCAGGCCCGCGGAGATGGCCGGTGCGATCGGTGATCGCAGTACGGTGATCGCCACCACAGAAAAGCCAACGTCGAGCAGAACCGACGTCACGCCGTACGGTAGATGACGCGTGATCAGCGTGCCGACCACCGCTGTCGCCAACGGCGTGAAGATCAGCATCAGCGGGGCCCGAGCCCAAGTCCCCCGAGGACGCTTGAGGATGTCGTGACCGAGCGCCCCGAGTTCGGGGAACAGCACGTAGACGTAGCCGCTCGCTTGGGCAACGAGCGCGATCAGTCCAATGTAGAGCACGGTCGAGGGCTCGGCAACCCACGCCGGCGGCGCACGCACGCCGCGCACTCCTTCACGCGTCATCTTCAAAAAACTACGCTATTTATCCGATATTTATCAGGCTTTCTTGAGTTCCGACATCATTGACTCGCGAGGCATTCGAGGGCCCGGGTCCGGGAGCGGGCTCAGAAGCCCCGCATGCGCAGGTAGCCGACGACGCCGGCCGCGACCAGACAGTAGATGCCGAAGAAATGCCACCGGCCTTTTTCCAGCCAGCGGCTCAGCCACCTCAGCGCCAGCAATCCGGCCAGAAACGCGAAAATGACTCCCAGAATGCTCGGCATGGCGGCCGGCACCATCGCCGCGAGGTGATCGTGGTGCGCCCGATAGAGACGCCACAGCTCGCGGGCGTCGGCCGGCGGTGTCAGAACCACCGCCAGTGCGAAGCTGAAATCCTCTGCGCACGCGCGTGTCACGCCGAAAAACAGGCCGGTGGAAATCGTCGCGCCGGAGCGCGAGAAGCCGCGGAACGGCACGCACAGCCCCTGGATGGCGCCGATCCAGCCGTACTGCCTGGGTGTCATCTCGTGCGTCGCGCTGGTCTGGTGCCGGCGGTTCTCGAACAGGCCCGCCACGAGAATGAACACGCCGCCGACCGCCAGCGCAATGGCGATCAGGCCGAGATGACTGAAGAGCTGCTCGATCCAGGCATGCGGCTGATTGCGCATCAGCACTCTCTCGATGAATTCGATCAGGCCGCCGCCGACGAGGCCGGTCAGGAAGGTGGCGATCACCAGGGCAATGGCGAAGTTCTTGAACTCGGCTCTTGAATTGAAGAACGTGCGGCGCCAGCGCTGCCAGAAATACACGATCACAGCCAGCATCGTGCCGGTGTGCAGCATGACCAGCAGAAGGGTCATCTTCGGCGCGGCGGGATTCATGCCCATCAACTCTTCCGCGACGATGACGTGCGCGGAGCTGGAGATGGGCAGCAGCTCGGCAAAGCCCTGAACGATGGCAAGGATGATGACGTGCAAGAGAGACATTGCGATTTTTCCTTCGTTTCACGATGCGCCGTTCGGACGCGATGCCGCGGGGGCCATGCCCAGACCCGCGCGATCATCCCGAGGGCCGTTGCCCGGGTCCGCTCTTTTTACCATAGCCGGCCGGCCTGTCGTCCCCCTCGTCGCCTCCGGCGGATGGCGCACGGCACCCCGCCGGCCATCGCGGCGGCGAAATCGCCTGACCCGGTGCGGATCGTCGTCAGCGCGCCCTCTACCGGGACGGACCGCGATCCGCAGCCCGTATCATCAACAGGTTACGCGCGTTTCTTCCTCTCGAGCCCCGATGGCGCGCGGCCGGGCCTCGCGCTCATTCGTAGCGCAGCGCTTCGATGGGATTCAGGCGGGCGGCCTGGCGCGCCGGGTAGTAGCCGAAGAAGATCCCGACGGCGGCCGAGAACAGGAATCCGCCGCCAATTGCGCCGCTCGACAGCAGGATCGGCCAGTGCGCGACCGCCGAGATGACCCGCGAGACCGCCACACCCCCCAGGACACCGGCAACCCCGCCCGTGACGCTGAGGAAGATCGACTCGACCAGGAACTGCAGAAGTACATGCAGCCGGCGGGCGCCGATGGCCATCCGCAATCCGATCTCGCGCGTTCGCTCGGTCACCGACACCAGCAGAATGTTCATGATGCCGATGCCTCCGACCAGCAGCGATATCGACGCCACGACGGCAAGCAGCAGCGCCATGATGCGTGAGGAGCTCTCCGCGGTCTGTGCGATCTGGCTGAGGTTATGAACCGCGAAGTCGGCGGTCTCACCCGCGGCGATGCGGTGACGGCGCATCAGAGTATCGGTCACCTGTTGCAGTGCCGCGGGCACCAGCTTCTGGTCCAGGGCCTGCACGAAGATGGCGTTGACGTATCCGGTCATGCGCGACGGTATGTCGTAGGGGTTCGGAGGCGGGGGAAATGCCGCCGCAGAGGTCGTCACATTCACCGTCGCCCCGGACACGGTGGTCGTCGGAATGGTCTGTCCCGAGCTCGGCGCGGCCACGCCGAGGACCTTCTCCTCGGCCGTGCTGAACGGAATGATCACGACGTCATCCTGATCCTGACCGAAGGAGGTCTGCCCCTTCGGTGCCAGCAGGCCGACCACGCGCATGCTCGTCCCCTTGACGAGGATCATCGCGCCGATCGGATTTTCGTAGGCGCCGAACAGTTGGTGGTAGACCGTCTGACCGAGCACGGCAACCATCGCCGCGCCGCGCTCGTCGGACTGATCGAGCATACGCCCCGCGACGACGCGCCAGTTGGTGATCGCCAGATAGCTCGGCGTCACGCCCTGTATGTTGGTGGTCCAGTTCCGGCTGCCGTACTGCACCGGAGCCAGCTGCCGGATCATATAGGCGACGCCGGCGACCGCCGGGTCGTCGCGGCGCAACGCGGCGGCATCGTCGGTGGTGAGCGTGGAGGCGCTGCCGAACCCGGCGCGCAAGCCGCCCGCGGTGGTCGCCCCCGGCAGCACCACCAGCATGTTGGTGCCGAGGCTCGCGATCTGCCGGGCCACGGCTTCGTTGGCCCCTTGCCCGACCGCCACCATGGCGATGAGCGCCGCCACACCGATGAACACGCCCAGCATGGTCAGCGCCGAACGCAGCTTGTTGCGCCCGAGCGCCTGCGCGGCATTGAGGAAGATCATCGCCGAGAAGCCCAGGGAGGCCACCGGCGCGGCCGCCGGCGCCGCGACCGCCTCGCCTCGCTCCGATTCCGTCCGTGCCCCTTGTGACACCGCGACCGGCGCATGGTTGGCCTGGTCGGAGACGATCTGCCCGTCGCGCATCGTGATGATGCGGTCCGCGTACTGGGCGATGTCGGACTCGTGAGTCACCACGATGACCGTCACGTTCTCGTCGCGATTGAGCCGGCGCAGCGCCGCCATGATCTCGTGCGAGGTCCGCGTGTCCAGATTGCCCGTCGGCTCGTCGGCCAGCAGGACCGCCGGATGGTTGATCAGCGCCCGCGCGATCGCGACCCGCTGCTGCTGGCCTCCCGAGAGCTGACTCGGAGTGCTCCGCTCGCGTCCCTGCAGCCCGAGCTCGGCCAGCGCCCGGCCGGCCCGAGCGATCCGCTCGCGCCGCCGCGCCGGGTGTGCGCCCGTGTAGATCAGCGGCAGGGCGACGTTCTCGAGGGCGCTCGTGCGCGCCAGCAAGTTGAAGCTCTGAAAGACGAAGCCGATGCGCTCGCTGCGGATGCGGGCCAGCGCCGGCTCGCTCAGGCGATCGAGGTCCGTTCCCTCGAACAGGTATTGACCCGCCGTCGGCCGGTCGAGACAGCCGCACACGTTCATCAATGTGGACTTTCCCGAACCCGATGCCCCCACGATCGCAACGAACTCACCCCGGGCGATCGTCAGCGTCACATCGGCCAGAGCGCGCACGTCGGCGCCTCCGAGCCGGTACAGCCGGGTCACTCCCTTGAGCTCGATCACGGGTTGCCTCATCGCCGCTCCCGCCGGTCCGCTACAACCCGAACCGGAAGGTCTGTGGACGCGAGCTCGTCCCTGAACGCTGCTCGCCGATGATCACCGGCTCATCGAGCCGCAGGCTCTCACCGGTGATCTGCGTATAAGTGCCATCATCGAGTCCGGTGCGCACCGGCACGGCCACCGGCTTGCCCGAGCGCAGCAGCCACACCCGCGCGGATTGTGGCGTCGGCGTCGGGCCGAAGCCGTCCGGCGTGAAGCGCAGCGCCCTGTCGGGCACACGCAGCACGTTCGCGCGTTGTTCGGTCACGATGCTCACGGTCGCCGTCATTCCGGGCTTGAGCAGGAACCTCGGATTGGCCACGCCGACGACCGCGTCGTAGGTCACGACGTTCTGGACGACCTGCGGCGCCTGGCGGACCTGCACGATGTTTCCCCGGAAGGTCTGCTCTGGATAGGCCAGGACCGTGAAATCCGCCGGGTCGCCGACCGCGACGGCGCCGATGTCGCTTTCGCTGACGTTGGTGTCGACCTCCATGCGGGTAAGATTCTGGGCGATCAGAAACAGCGTGGGTGTCTGGAAGCTCGCCGCGACCGTCTGCCCGATCGTGATGTTGCGGGCGACCACGGTGCCGTTCACCGGGGAGACGATGCGCGTATAGCCGAGGTTGACTGTGGCGGTGCGAACGATCGCCTGGTCGGACTCGACCTGACCCTCGAGCTGATGGACCAGTGCCGCTTGATCGGAATACGTAATATTCGAGACCAGATGCCGCCGGACGAGCACGGCATAGCGGGCCAGATCGGCACGCGCGCCGGACAGCTGCGCGCCGTCGCGCGCCAGCTGGCCACGCGCCGCGGCGAGCGCCGCCTCGTACGGACGAGGATCGATCTTGGCGCACACCTGTCCCTTCTTGACTTGCGTGTTGTAGTCGCAATAGACGTCCTGAATGACGCCCGACACGTACGAGCCCACGATGATCGTCATGACGGGATTGACCGTGCCGGTGGCGCTGACCGTGCGCGCAATCGTTCCGCGCGTCACCGGAGCTGTGATGTACACCGGCGGCGCGGGTCCCCGCGACAGCCACCACCCCGTCCCAGCGGCGGCCGCCAGGACCGCGACCGCAGCCGCCAGCACGCCGATGCGGCGCGCCTGTTTGCGCACCGCTCGCATTGCATCCGCCAGTGCGCCGGTGGCGTCTCGATCGTGCTGGGCATCCACCGCTCTCGCCTCCCGCCAAGATCCGGCCTCAGCGGCCGGAAGCGGCCGGGGTGTGCGCGATGATGCTGGGCACGGGAGCCTCGAGCCGCTATTCGTATTGCCCGCAGCGACAGACTCCGCGCGGCGTCGCCGGTCGGCTTACGCCATACTTTCCCCGCGCGCTCATGGCGGCCACGCGCGGCCCCGAGTCCCCGCAGCCTCCTCAAGCAAGGTTGACAACCCCGGGGCCGCCACGCAAGACTCCCTGCGCAGGTGGCCACTGGATTCCACACTGGAGGGCGTTCCCGCGCCTCACTGCCGTAATGCGCACGCTCGATCCGTTCACGGCCCGCGCCAAGGGCCGAC
>JAJYFU010000084.1:389-11378 GCA_021790795.1 Pseudomonadota bacterium | reverse complement strand
GCCTCTGAGTCTGTACCTCCCGGCCCGCAGGAGCTTCCTGGTCTTGCGGTAATGGCGATGGCTTGGTTCGTCAGCTCCACCTGCTTCGGGGCGAGGCTGCGGTGGCGCGGCCGGTCCGCCTTCGGATAGCTCCATTGATCATGCGGCCCGTGTCGCGCCGCCGGATCGAGCGCGCCGCGGCGGCCGGTGGCTGCACTTGCCCGCCTCGAGCTGTGCCGTTAGCCGCACGGGAAGCCGGGCATGGAGTCCCGGCGGCGTGTCGAGCGCCAGATGCCGGACATAACGCTCGCATGGGCATCCGGAGCCGTGGCGGCTGGCGGGCGGGGGTCTTCAGCGCGCAACTCAGCGCGGCGCCCGCTTCGGGCCGCTTGCGCGCCGAGGCGCCAGCGGCTCCTGCTCGGGTCGCCACGGGCGGCCCTGCTTCTCTTCGATGTACCCCCGGATCAACCGCCGCACCACCTGTGAGGGGGTCGCATCATCTTCCGCACACAGGCGCTCGAAGACGGCCTTCTTGCGCGGATCGATCAGGATGGTCAGGCGGGCGGTGCGCGTTTCGAGAGGCACGGTGACGAATCCTCTTCACATTTGAGCACCATCCTATGATAATGCAATGCACCGTTCGGTGCATCCTGTGGTCAGTCAATTTCCCATGCTCCTCGTCGGCTGCGTCGCGCTCCTGCTGGGCTGGACGGTGATCGGCCTGGCCGGACTCGTGCGCCCACGCAGCGTGCTGCTGACCGGTCGCCTCCTGTTCCCGCTCGGGGCGCTGCTCGGGCTCGCGCTCGCGGTGCTCGCCGGGGCGAGCCTGCTCGGCGGGGGCGTCGAGCGGCTCGTCCTGCCGGTCGGTCTGCCCAACCTGCCGATGCACCTGCGGCTCGACCCTCTCTCGAGCATCTTTCTGGTATTGCTCGGTGCCTCCTCGTTCGGCATTTCGCTGTTTGCCGGCGGGTATTTCCGGGTCGGGGAGGGGACTGCCCCGGGGCTGTTGTGCCTGCAGTACCACCTGTTCCTGGCGGCCATGGGGCTGGTGCTCATCGCGGATGACGCGTACAGCTTCCTCGTGGCCTGGGAGGTGATGGCGCTTTCTTCCTACTTTCTGGTCACGACCCAGCACCGAATTCCGGAGATCCGGCGCGCCGGCTTCATCTATCTGCTGATGGCGCACGTCGGGGCGATCTGCCTCCTGCTGTGCTTCGGCGTGCTGCAGGGCGGCAGCTGGCTGTTTACCTTCCATGCCATGCGCGCGGCACACCTCTCGCTGGGTTGGGCAACGGCGGCATTCGGACTGGCGCTCGTCGGCTTCGGCGCCAAGGCCGGGCTGGTGCCGCTGCATGTGTGGCTGCCCGAGGCGCACCCGGCGGCGCCTTCACCGGTCTCGGCGCTCATGAGCGGCGTCATGCTCAAGACCGCCGTCTACGGCATGCTGCGAGTGGGGCTCGACCTGCTGGGGCGCCCGGTGTGGTGGTGGGGCCTGGCCCCGCTGATCCTCGGACTTCTCACGATCGTCTACGGCGTGCTGTTCGCGGCGGTGCAGACCGACATGAAGCGCCTGCTCGCGTATTCCTCCGTCGAGAACATCGGCATCGTGTTCACGGGTATCGGGCTGACGATCGTGTTCGCCGGCTCGGGGCTCCACGTGCTGGCGGCGCTGGCGTTGCTCGCCACCCTCTATCACTGCCTCAACCACGCGTTCATGAAGAGCCTGCTGTTTCTCGGCACGGGCTCGGTGCTGCACGCCACCGGGGAGCGCAACCTCGGACGCCTGGGAGGATTGATCCACCGCATGCCGTGGGTGGCCTGGCTGACGCTCATCGGCGTGCTCGCGATCGCGGGACTGCCGCCGCTGAACGGCTTCGTGTCGGAGTGGCTGCTGCTGCAGTCGTTTCTGTTCACCGGTCATCTGCCGCACGCGTTCGTGAATCTCCTGATTCCCATGGGCATGGCGCTGGTCGTGCTCGGGGCCGCGCTCGCCGGCTATGTCATGGTGAAGTTCTATGGCGTGATCTTTCTCGGCCAGCCGCGCGAAGCCTCCCTGGCCCGCGCACACGACTGCGGTTGGCTCGAACGGATCGGGCTGACATGGCTCGCGCTCGGCTGCGTCGCGCTCGGTCTGTTCCCGCTGCAGGTGATCCGGGCGCTCGGGGCGGTCACGCACCAGCTGATCGGGGCGGTCGTTCCGCAGGCCTCCTCGCACTGGTGGCTGCTCGCGCCGGTCCCCGGCCGGCCCGTCTCCTACGAGCCGCTGGTGTTTCTGACGGCCACCCTGGCCGTGGTGCTCATGACCGTGTTTGCCGTGCGCCTGACCTACCGCCAGCGCGTGCGGCGGGGGCCGGCCTGGGATTGCGGCGCGGGCGGCCTCACGGCACGCATGCAGGACACCGCCGAAGGCTTCGGCCAGCCCATCCGCCATCTCTTTCAGCCGTTCTTCGAGATCGAGCGCGAGCTTCCCGAGCCGACCGATCGCGCGCCGCGCTATCGCATCGCGGTTCGGGAGCGGATCTGGCGGCTGGTGTATGAGCCGATCGTGGGCGCCGTCGAGGGGCTGGCCAACACCGCCGCGCGCCTGCAGCGGGGACGCATCTCGGTGTACCTGCTGTACAGCTTCGTAACGCTGCTCGTGCTGCTGGCGGTGGCTCTTCTGAAATGAGCGCAATCGACTGGATCACCCAGGTGCTCGAGGTCGTGGCGGCGGTTGCGGCGGCGCCGGCGTTTCTCGGCTGGCTGAACCAGTGTCGCGCCTGGCTGCAGAACCGGCGCGCACCGAGCCTGTGGCTGCCCTACCGGAATCTGCGCAAGCTCTTCCACAAGGAGGCGGTGATCGCCGAGGGCGCCTCGCCGCTGTTCCGGATCGCCCCGTATGTCGTCTTCGGAACCATGGTGCTGGCCGCGGGCATCATTCCGTCGATGGGAACGCGGCTGCCGCTGGTCGGGTCGGCGGATGCGATCGCGCTGGTCGGGCTGTTTGCGGCGGCGCGCATGTTCATGACGCTGGCGGCCATGGATGTCGGCACGGCGTTCGGCACGCTGGGCGCGCGCCGCGAGATGATGGTCGGCTTCCTCGCCGAGCCGGCGCTGCTGATGGTGATCTTCGTCGCCTCGCAGATCTCCTCGAGCACGGCGCTGCCGGTGATCACCGACCACCTCGCCTCCGGGCGCCTGGGTCTGTCGCCCGGGCTGGCCTTCAGCGCGGTGGCGTTCATTCTGGTGCTGCTGGCGGAAAACGCGCGCATTCCGGTCGACAATCCCGCCACCCACCTCGAACTCACCATGATCCACGAGGCCATGGTGCTGGAGTACTCGGCCCGCCACCTGGCGTTGATGGAGTGGGCCGCGCAACTGAAGCTGTTCAACTACGTCTGCATCGGCTTCGCGCTGTTTCTGCCCTGGGGCGTGGCGACGGGACACATCGGGCCGATGGGTCTTGCCGTGGCGATCCCCGCGCTCGCAATCAAGCTCGCGGTCGCCGGCGCGGGACTGGCGTTGATCGAGACGCTGTCGGCCAAGATGCGGGTCATGCGGATACCGGAGTTCCTCGGTACGGCGTTCCTGTTCGCCGTGCTCGGGCTCCTGGTGCACGTGCTGCTCGGGACCTGAGCGCGATGTCACCCCTTCCCTTGGGACAACAGCTGCTCGACACCTGCGCGGCATTGCTGCTGCTGCTGTCCTTCGCCATGTTGTCACAGCGGCGTGTGGTGGCCCTGGTCAATCTCTATGCGCTGCAGGGCGCGGTGCTCGCGGCGGCGACTCTGTTGCTCGCCTGGCGGACCGGTGAGGACCATCTCTATGTCTCCGCCGCGCTGACTCTCGTGCTCAAGGTGGCATTGCTGCCGTGGCTGCTGCACAGACTCATCCGCCGGCTGCAGGTGTATCGGGACACCGAGCCGCTGCTCAACGTCTCCGGCACCATGCTCGTGGGTCTCGTCATCGTGGTATTCGCCTTTTCTCTGGCGCAGCCGATCACACGGCTCGCCAGCACGGCGACCCGCAGCGCCATCGGGATCGCCCTCGCCGTGGTGCTGCTCGCCTTCCTGATGATGATCACGCGGCGCAAGGCCATGTCGCAGGTGGTGGGGTTCCTGTCGATGGAGAACGGTGTGCTGTTCGGCGCCATGAGCGCCAGCTACGGCATGCCCATGGTCGTCGAGCTGGGAATCGCCCTCGACGTGCTGGTCGCCGTGCTGGTGCTGGGGGTGTTCTTCTTCCAGATCCGCGAGCGGTTCGACAGCCTCGATCTGCACCACCTTGAGAGTCTGAAGGAGCACGAATAACGTGGAACTGCTGCTGTTGCTGATTCTGCCGGTCGGGGGCGCCGCATGGCTCGGAATCGCCGGCGCGCAGCGGCGCGCTCCCGAGGTCAACGCGGCGTTCAGTCTCGGGACGTTTCTCGCCGCCTGCGCCCTCGCGGTGCGTGTGATCCGCCACGGCGATCTGCTGCTGGGAGAGGAGCAGTTCTTCATCGACCCGTTCAACGTCTTTCTGGTGACGCTGACGGCCTTCGTCGGCATGACCACGGCGCTGTTCTCCCGTCCCTACATGCGCACCGAGCTCGATCACGGCCGGCTGACGCCGGGAAGATTGCGGCTCTACCACAGCATGTATCAGCTGTTCATGTTCACCATGCTGCTGGCGCTGACGACCAACAACATGGGGTTGATGTGGGTCGCCATGGAGGGCGCGACGCTCTCGACCGTGCTTCTGGTGACCTTGTACCGCACGCCCGCGAGCCTCGAGGCGGGCTGGAAGTACTTCATTCTCTGCGGCGTCGGCATCGCCCAGGCCCTGTTCGGCACCATCCTGCTGTATGTGGCGGCTGAAAAGGTGCTCGGTTCACAGGGCGTGACGGCGCTGCTGTGGACGCATCTGGACGCCGTCAAATCGCAGCTCGAGCCCACGGTGCTGGCGCTCGCCTTCGTGTTCCTGCTGGTCGGTTACGGCACCAAAGTGGGGCTGGTGCCGCTGCACAGCTGGCTGCCGGACGCGCACGCCGAGGGACCCACGCCGATCTCGGCCGTGCTGTCCGGCCTGCTGCTCAACGTGGCGCTCTATGCGGTGGTGCGCAGCAAGGTGCTGGTCGAGGGCTCGGTGCACTCGCAACTCCCGTCACGACTGCTCATGGGGTTCGGGCTGGTGTCAGTGGTGGTGGCGTCGCTGCTGCTGTGGCGGCAGCGTGACATCAAGCGCCTGTTCGCGTATTCGTCCATCGAGCACATGGGGATCGCGACGTTCGCTTTCGGCATGGGCGGGCCCATCGCCAACTTCGCCGCGCTCCTGCACATGACGGTGCACTCGCTGACCAAGTCCTCGATCTTCTTCACCGCGGGGCATGCCGCGCAAAAGACCGGCACCCAGGCGATGGACCGCATTCGTGGCCTGATCACGCTCTCGCCGACCGTGGGCTGGGGGCTGATGCTCGGCTCGCTCGCCATTCTCGGGGTACCGCCGTTCGGTGTGTTCACCAGCGAGTTCCTGATCCTGACGACCGCCATGCGCACCCAGCCCTGGGCGACGCCGATCTTGCTGGCGGCGCTCGCCGTGGCGTTCGCGGCCATCTTCTCCAAAGTGCAGCCCATGGTGTTCGGCGAAACCACCGGCCGCCGCCTGCCCCATGCGCCCGCGCTGCTGCCGGTGTTCGCGCATCTGGCCATCGTCCTGCTGCTCGGGCTGTACATCCCGCCGTACCTCGCCGATTGGTATCGCGCCGCGGCGCACCTGATCGGAGGCTAGGCGTGCAGCACGGCGGCAGAGTCGGGAGGACGGCACGATGCCCCTGAGGCGCTGGTGGGATCGCGCACAGCCCGTCACGGGCGCACCCCATGTCCGGGGTCTCGGCGTCGGCGCCGAGGAATGGCTGCAGGTGGCGCGGGATGTCGCGGCCGCGGGCGGTGTGCTGCACGCTCTGTGGGCGAGTTGCGCGGCGACGGGCGAGCGCTGTGCGCACGAGCGCGCCGTCTATGGCGCGTATCAGACGGACGGGGGTGTGTTGGTCGTCGAGCTGACGCCGCCCGATGAGGCCCCGTGGATCTACCCGGGGATCGAGGATATCTTCCCCGCCGCCGCGCGGATGCAGCGGTCCGCCCACGATCTTTCCGGCGCGCGCTCGAGCGATCCGGACGTGCGGCCCTGGCTGAATCACGACAGGCCCTACGAGTTCGTACGGGTGGACGGAGAGGGCGTTCACGAAATCGCCGTGGGTCCGGTGCATGCCGGCACCATAGAGCCGGGGCATTTCCGTTTCTCCGTGGTCGGCGAGAAGGTGCTGAAGCTCGAGGAGCGTCTGGGCTACACGCACAAGGGCCTCGAGCAGCGCTTCACGGCGCTGCCCATCTTGCAGGGCCATCGGCTGGCGGCGCGCGTGTCGGGCGATTCGGCGGTGGCGTATTCCTGGGCCTACTGCCAGGCGTTGGAAGGCATGAGCGGCCGGACGATCCCGCCGCGGGCGGCCTGGCTGCGCGCCGTGTGCCTGGAGCTCGAGCGGCTCGCCAATCATCTCGGCGACCTCGGGGCGCTTGGAAATGACGCCGGATTCGCGTTCGGGTTGACGCAATTTTCCCGCCTCAAGGAGGATCTGCTGCGCGCGACGGCCGCCGCGTTCGGCCGCCGCTATCTGTTCGATATCGTCGTGCCGGGTGGCCTGGCGAGTGATTTGTCGGCCGAAGCGGCTCGCGCGCTGGCCGATGTGGTGCGGGCGGTGTGCGCCGAGACTGTCGAACTGCGCGATATTTACGACGAGCACGAGGGCGTGCGTGATCGTTTCACGGGCACGGGCCGCCTGGAACCGGAGCGGGCCGCGCGACTCGGTGTGGTCGGGCTGGTGGGGCGAGCCAGCGGGCAGGCCCGGGACGTGCGGGTGGATCTGCCGGATGCGCCGTACACGGAGGTGCCCGTTACAATGGTCGTGCAACACGGCGGGGACGTCGCGTCGCGGGTGGCGATGCGATTCGGGGAGGCGCACGAATCCGGGCGGCTGTTGACGAGCTTGCTGTCGGGACTGCCGCACGGCGCACATGCGGCGGAGGTCGGTGTTCCCGCGGACGGCGCCTTCGGCGTCGGTCTCATCGAGGGGTGGCGCGGGCCGGTGCTCGTAGCGCTGCAGGCGGGGCCTTCGGGCTCGATCCGCCGCTGCCACCCGCACGATCCGTCGTGGCAGAACTGGCCGGCGCTCGAACACGCCATCATGGGCAACATCGTGCCGGACTTTCCGCTCATCAACAAGTCGTTCAACCTGTCCTACAGCGGCGTGGATCTCTAGCCATGTTGAAGACGCTGCGCAAGATCGCATCGGTCGGGTTGATCTCGGAGCCGGCGCCGGCGCCCGATGAGCTGCTGCGCGTGCGCCGCGCGGCGGACGCCACGATCGCCGCCGTGCTCGGCCGGGCGCTGTGCATCCGTCACGTGGATGCCGGCTCCTGCAATGGCTGCGAGCTGGAGATTCAGGCGCTCGGCAACCCATACTACAATCTCGAAGGACACAACATCCGGTTCGTCGCCAGCCCCCGCCACGCGGATCTGCTTCTGGTCACCGGCCCGGTGGTGAGAAACATGGAGACGGCGTTGCGGCGAACGTATGCGGCGACACCGGATCCGAAGCGGGTCGTGGCGGTGGGGGACTGCGGCTGCGCCGGCGGAATCCTCGGGGAGTGTCCGGCCTCGTTGGGGCGGGTTGCGAACGTGATCCCGGTGGACGTGGAGGTGCCGGGATGTCCGCCGAGTCCGGCGCGCATCCTGCAGGGAATCCTCACCGCGATCCAGGGCTGATCGAACCGTTGGCGTTTCGCCTCGGGATTCCAGGGGACCCGCGCGCACTGGCCGCTCCGGTCCGATCGCCAGCCGTGGAATGGGCGCTGCAGGCAGCCCTCGCGCATCGATCCGAGTGACAACGCGACGCGGCGATGCGGCCGGCGCGCCATGCGTGTCCCGGAACAGCGTGAGCGCGGTGTCCGCGACGCGGAACATGTTGGCTCAAACCGCGACCGTCGGCGCTGTCCCGCGCCGCGCACGGAACTCGGCGAGCTCGTGCGGAATGCGCTCGAGGTGGCTGATCAGACGGATCCCGGGCGGCGCATGATGCGCGTGGGCCCAGAGCCCTCCGCCGGCCCAGATCTCGACCGAGGGGGGCAATTGCGCCCGCAAATCCTGCAGCATGGCCAATGCGGTCTTCAGCCGGAGCGCCTCGCTGAAAGACAGGCCAACGACGTCGGCGCCGTGCCGGCGGGCGGCCTGGGCAATGTCCCAAATGGGCGTCTGCACGCCGAGAGAGACACAGCGCACGCCCTCGAGCGCGAGGCAGGCGTGGGCCATCAGCACCCCGAGCTGATGCTCTTCTCCCGGCAGCGTCGTCAGCAACACGCTGGGCGTGCGTGCGCCGGGATAAATCGTCCCGATGCCCTGGCGCAGCTGGTGTTGCATCAGCTCGGAATACAGGTGCTCCTGGCTGACGGCGAGCACGCCCCGCGACCAGGCGTCGCCCACCTGGACGTTCATGGGTGCCGCGAACTCGAGGATGAAGCGCAGCAGTCCGAGCCGCTGCAGCGTCAGCGACAGATGCGAGCGCAGCCCGGCCTCGTCATAGTCCGCCAGTCGCTGCAGAGTGGTTTCGAACGGTGCGCTGTCGGCCGCCGCCCCGGGCGGAGCGGCCACGGCTTGGCTTGCCGCCATGCGCGCCATCAATTCCTCGAGCGATGCCGCCACCAGCTGGCGTGGGCGCAGTCCGCGGTCGAGCAGGCGGCTGATCAGGCGCAGTTTGCCGACCTGTTCGGCCGGGTAGACCCGCTCGCCGTGGCGATTGCGCCGCGGTTCCGGAAACCCGTAGCGCCGCTCCCACACCCGTAGCGTGTCCTTCGACAGCCCGGTCTCCCGTTCCACGGTGCTGATGCCGACCTCAGGTGAAGCCGTTATGTTCAAGAAATGTCCTGGACAGGAATGGTTGCCAGCCGGCACCGGATGGCTTATTGTCCGTCAAAATCCTAATAGTGTCTAGGACAGAAAATCCTTTGAGGACTGCAATGTCAGCCGTATCGCAAGCTGTGCTCACCGACGTCCAGTCCCGTGCGGATCATCGCGACATCGGCATAAACCGGGTCGGCGTAAAGGGACTGCGGGCGCCCCTGCGGGTGCGCCAGGCCGATGGGGCGGAGCAGCCGGTGGTGGCGCAGCTCGATATGTCCGTCGGACTTCCCGGGCGCCTCAAGGGCACGCACATGTCCCGCTTCGTCGAGGTCATCGAGACGCAGCAGTGCGCGCTCGACGTGCCGGCCCTCCTGGCGCTGCTGCAGCGCATGCTCGCGCGGCTCGATGCCGAGCGCGGCGAAATCGCCGTGGCCTTCACCTACTTCATCCGCAAGGCCGCGCCTGTCTCGGGCGTCACGAGCGCTCTCGACCACGAAGTCGTCATGTGCGCCATGCACGATCCGCAGGGCGGGACCCGCGCCACGCTCCAGGTGTGCGTGCCGGTGACGAGCCTGTGTCCGTGCTCGAAGGAAATCTCCGCCTACGGCGCCCACAACCAGCGCTCGCAGGTGACCATCGAGGCGGAACTGAACGCGCCGATCACCATCGAGGAGCTGGTGCGCATCGCCGAGGAGGAAGCCTCGTGCGAGCTGTACGGCCTGTTGAAGCGCCCGGACGAGAAATACGTCACCGAGCGCGCCTACGACAACCCGAAATTCGTCGAGGATCTGGTTCGGGGGGTGGCCGTGCGCCTCAACGGCGAGGAGCGCATCTCGCGCTACCGGCTGATGGCGGAGAACTTCGAGTCCATCCACAACCACTCTGCATTCGCGGAAATCAAGCGCGAGGCGTGACCGGCCCTGGCCGTGCGCGACCGACGCGCGCGCGGCCTCGCTGCCTCTGGCGTGCCGATCGCCCCGGATCCGGTCGCATGCGAGCCGAGCCCGCTCAGCTGCCCGCGGGGGTCCCCGCCGTCTCTTCGAGGCGCGCGGTGGCGGCGCCGGAAACCTCAGGGTTCCCGTGCTGTATTACACTGTCGCGGTGACCAGCGTTCCAGGCGCATCCGCGGCATGGAGCAGGGTGGGTGCTGAACCGATCGTCGGGAAAGGTGAGTCATCATGCGCGCGCGACTCTCGTACGCCTTCTTTGTGGCCGCGCTCGGTGTAGCTGGCGCGCCTAACGCCTGGGGAGGCGCGATGCGTTGCGGCAACAAACTCGTCGTCGTGGGTGACTCCATGGCTGCCGTGAGGGCATACTGCGGCCGCCCGGCGCAGGCGCAGCGCAGCGTCGCGGTCAGTGCGACCACCACTCGGGTCGGCGGCCGCGGAGTCAGTCGGTCGCGCACGGCGGGTGCCGCGGTTCCCGTCGAGACGTGGACGTATAACCGGGGACCGAGGAAGCTCCTGATGAGCGTTCGTTTCGTCGATGGTCGGGTTGTCGCGGTCAAAACACTCCACGCGTACGGCTACTAAGAAGCGCTGGATCCGGGCGCCAGTGCGGCCGCCGGGCCAACAGGCGCCAGGGCGACAACGAGCGGCCCGATGAGGGCGGGAGGTGAATCTCATGCACCGACATCGTGAGTGGAGCGTGCTCGGCCTGCTCGCCGGGCTGATTGTGCTCGCCGCGCCGATCACCGCATACGCTCGTGAATATAACGTCACGACACTCGGAACCGCGACCACCACCGGTTATGCCATCAATGCGGGCGGCCAGGTCACGGGCGATTGGCTGACCGCAGAGGACGTGGACCGGGCGTTTCTCGTGACCCCTGAGGGAGGTGTGACGGACCTCGGGACGCTCGGCGGCGCGACGAGCGCGGGATACGCGATCAACGCGCGGGGGCAGGTCGCCGGTGTTTCGGTGACCGCGAACGGCCGCAGCCGCGCGTTTCTCTACACGCCGGGCAAGGGGATGGAGGACCTCGGGACGCTCGGCGGCGCGACGAGCGCGGGATACGCGATCAACGCGCGGGGGCAGGTCGCCGGTGTTTCGGTGACCGCGAACGGCCGCAGCCGCGCGTTTCTCTACACGCCGGGCAAGGGG
>JAJYFU010000084.1:0-289 GCA_021790795.1 Pseudomonadota bacterium | reverse complement strand
ATGGAGGACCTCGGGACGCTCGGCGGCGCGACGAGTACGGGATACGCGATCAACGCGCGGGGGCAGGTCGCCGGTGTTTCGGTGACCGCGAAGGGCCGCAGCCGTGCGTTTCTCTACACGCCGGGCAAGGGGATGGTGGACCTCGGGACGCTCGGCGGCGCCACGAGCACCGGATACGCGATCAACGCACGCGGTCAAGTCACCGGCGAGTCGGTGACGGCCGACGGGGCGACACACGCATTCCTATACAGGGACGGGAAAATTCGCGATCTGAATGCCATGCTCGATC
>JAJYFU010000177.1 GCA_021790795.1 Pseudomonadota bacterium | reverse complement strand
GCACCAGGGCCTGGTGATAGACCTCGAGGAAGTTCGTGGCCGAGGCGGCGGGCGCCGCGGCGAGGGCGAGCGCGCCGCCGAGCAGCGCCAGGGCGCAGTGATGGGCAAAGTTTCGCATGGGATTTCCCAACGGGGTTGATGAACAAGGACTTTCTTACTTCCGGCTCGAACGGCTCGTCGAGAGCGCCTTTTCCGGCTCGCTGCCGGCCTGTTTTCCGGGAGTGCCGCGAAGAATCTCTCGGACTCTCGCCGCTGCTCCGCGCCGGACCGCGCGGATTTGCCTTGCAAGCCAATCCCGGCTGGAGCGGCGCGCCGGGCGGTGTCTTTGAGGCTCTGGGCACGCGCGTCTCGGCTTCGGGCATGACGAGGGTTCGAGCCGGATGACTTGAGATGCAACACACGGCGTTTCAGATCGTGCGGGTGGCCACGGAGGGAGGGATGCGCGCCGCCCGGCGTGCCGGCTGCCAGGCGGCGAGCTGGCCGACGATCCACAGAGTTCCCACCCCAGCCGATAGATCGGCGAGATTGAGGCGCGGCAGCGCGTAATGGACCGTCAGCCAGTCGCCGACCGCGAGCGCGAGGAGGCTTCCGAGCAGCGTACCTGCCGTCAGAATGAGGGCGTTCTCCATCATGAAGTGCGCCACGATGTCCCTCTTGCGCGCGCCGACCGCCCGCCGGGTGCCGATCTGCCGCGTACGGCTGCTGACATTGAAAGTTGCGAGACCGAATACGCCGAGGCAGCACACGGCCAGCATGAGCACGGTGACAGTCGTTAGAAAGAGCGCCATGTTGCGGTTATTGGCCTCGAACTCTCGCTTCGCTGCCGCCAACGTAGTCGCTTTGTTGATCACGGCGAGCGGGTGTGCCGCGCCAATGTGCCGTTGAGCGGCGCGCAGGACCGCCTCGCGCCTGCCGGACTGCGTGCGGACCAGCAAGGCATAGAACCCGACTCTGGGTGGGGTTGGCAGCAGCGCTGTGTCAAACACGTGATGCTGGAATTCGTAGACGTCGCCCACGAAGTTTCGGGTGATGCCGATGATCGTCAGCGGATCGCTCGCGGCGTCGTAGATGGTCCTGCCGAGCGCATTACCCCGCGGAAACAAAGCGCGCGCCAGTGCTTCGGTGGCAATGATTTCCGCCGGGGGTTGAGTCTTCTTGCCCGGTGAGACCGCCTGGATCTCATTGGATCTGAAATTGCGGCCGGCGACGAGCGGCACGTCGAGTGTTCGCAGGAGGTTGTTATCAGTACGCAAGACATTGGCGTTCACGAATCCTCCGCGCTGCGCGGGTTCCCGCCAGAAATCCTCGAAGTTCTCTCCATGCCCGGTCAGAGGGATGCCAACGTTCACTGCCGCCGCCACGACGCCGGGGAGGCTCCGCAGGTACGCGAGGTCCTCGCTCTCGGCCCGTGCGACGTTGAATCCCTTGGACAAGGTACTGACATCGATGCCGAAGGTCCTGCGGGTATCGATGCCCACGGGTTGCTCGAGCTGCTCGATGCGCCGGGTGACGATTCCGGCCGCATTGACCAGGACGGCAAGCGTGATGGCGGTCTGCAGGATGACCAGAATGGCGCCCGTGGGATTGCGCCGCAGCGCGGACAGCAGAGGAGGGACGCGGAGAGTCATGGGGTTAACCGGACGCGGGGGAATTCTCACTGATTCTTGAGGTATGTTGCGGGAGAGACTTGGCCAATGCGCCAGGCGGGGTAGAGTCCCGCGATGAGGGTGGACAGGGCGGCGAGCCCCAGGGCCCAGAGAACACCGAGGGGATCAAAATGGGCCAGCTCGCCGTAGGCGTGGCCCGTGCCGGCGTAGAGCGCATGAACCGCCCCGAGTCCGGCGGCTCCGAGCGCCAGCCCCAGAGCCGACCCGCCGAGCGACAGCAGGGCGACCTCGACCAGATGCTGCGCGAAGATCTGGCGGCGGCTTGCCCCGAGCGCACGCCGGATGCCGGCGCTGGGTGCGCCTCGCAAGAACTTGGCGAGCAGGATCCCGACAGAATTGACGAGACAGACTACGAGGAACGCGAAAGCGAGTTCCAGCAGGAGGCGGCTGTCGGTGCTGACGACGTGGTGGAGCTTGAGCCACTGGCTGACCTTCCACAGGTGATTGTTGCGCGGCCGCGGGAACCGTCCGGCCTTGCGCTGCTGCGCCCAATAGGCGTTCATGAAATTCAGGAATCGCGTCCGGGTTGCGGGCGTCGGCAGCTCCACCCACAGCGTGATCCACACGCAGTTGGAGCCAAGCAATTGCTCGTAAGTGTGCACTGCAGTGAAGCCCCAGCAGCCCGACGGACCTGCCGGCCACCGGTGCAGCAGTACGTCCCACCGGAAGGGAACAAACGGTGCCTCCGGTCGCCCGAAATCTCCGTCTCCTCCGCCGGTGAGGTTATAGAACTTCGGCTGGGGGTACCAATGATCCAGCACCCCGACGATGCGGAAGCGCAGGTCGTTCCAGAGGATCGTGCGCCCGACACTGTCGGTGCCGGCGAAGAGCTTCTCGTTCTCCCGGTGGCTCAGCACGATCACCGGCTCGGGTCCCCGATCGGCGCCGGCATCCCACGGTCCGCCGTACTCGAACGGCACGTCGAACATATGAAAGAAGCCGGCGGTCGCGGCCTGGGTATCCACATAGAGCGGAACCGATTGATCCGGTGCGCCGCTCAAGGCGCCGGAGATGAGCGTCAGCAATGTCTTGCGCCGAGGGATGTCCGAATCGTAGAGATACGTCGCATCTTGATAAGTCAACTGACCCGGCGCCAGTTTCGGGTGCGAGCGGTGATACGGATGTCGGGGGCTCCACGAATCCATCGTCACCGCGTACAGCTCGTTGTTCTTCCGCCAGATCGGATTGCCCGACATGGCGTGGTAGGCCGTGAGCGTCACGATGCACGCGGCGATGCCGGCGGCGATTGCGCCGACCATGAGCGCGCTGAGGACAGGCGTACGGCGCAGGCTTTTGAGGCCTAG
>JAJYFU010000176.1 GCA_021790795.1 Pseudomonadota bacterium | reverse complement strand
TGCTTTGGGAGCAGAGGGTCGGGAGTTCGAATCTCCCTGCCCCGACCAATACTTACGAGTGGGAGTGCGCAGAGATTTGTACCACGCTCTGTACCACCTCGCAGGAAGCCCTATAAGGCCGCTGGAGTGGTCCTGGTGTTGGGGGCGGCCATCTTCCTCTTGGGACGGTCATGCCAGGGCCGCCCGCGCGACACCGGGGGCTTGAAGGCGCATCGGCATCAATGCGCCAAAAAAATCCGGGTGAGCAGCTGGTCCCGCTCTCCACTCAGGTCGTGACGTTGCTCAGGGAGGTAAGTGCGATCACCGGGGCCGGAGACATCCTATTCCCCGGCCAGCGTCGCCGCCGGCCGGCCAATCCTCGACGACGCGACGCTCGGGCAGGCGCTGAAGCGCCTGGGGTACGGTCCTGACCGCATCGTGCCGGATTCCGCGCGATGGCGAGTACCCAACTGAACGAGCGGGGCTTTCCGCCGGACATCATCGAGCTGCAATTGGCGCATCGCGACTCGAGCGTGCGCGCGATCTACAACCGCTCGACCCGCCTGCCAGAGCGCCGGGCGATGATGCAGGCATGGGAGGATTACCTTGATTCGCTCCAGCCTTAGCGCGCGACTCCTCGACGATTGCCCTGACCAGGGCTCGTCGGCATGAAAGAAGGACGCCGAGGGAGAACCTTTTCCGAAATGGACGCTGGAGTATTGGCGACAGTCCCGCGGATTGTGACGCGACCATAAATCGGCTCATGGGGGATGGCTGGGCCGAAAGGGCCTATAGCAAGACGCGGAAATAAAATCATGCGCTGCAAAAAAAAGCCGCAGCTGGTGCCTGCGGCTCTTGCGATCGCGATCGCGCCGTTCAGATTATCTCGATAACTTTCTCCGCGCTGGCGCGCTACGCCAGGATCAGCGACACGTGCCTACCGAGCACCGACAGGGCTTCCTCGATTCTCGGGAGCTTCGTTGGGTGATGCGGGTCGAGAATGCGCCGGGCTTCCTTCTCATCGAGTTGCATGAGGCGCGCCAGCTCGGAGTTGCTGATGCCGGCCTGCTGAACGGCGAGATACACGGCGGCTTTCAGTGCCATCGACGGCGGCACACTCACCATACGCTCGCCACGCCTGGCGCGCGAGGGCGCGGGGATCACCTCCCCGTCGTCTATACGGGCAGCAATGGCCTCCTCAAGAGCATCCGCCGCCTCCGTGAGGGCATTATCGACCGTTTCACCCTGCGTGATTGCCTCCGGCAGGTCGCGGCACGTCACCACATATCCGCCAGTGCCTTTTTCCGCAGTCAACTTCACTGCATACGTAAACTGTCGTGCGTTCATAAATCCGCCTTATCGATACCGAGCTGCTTGCACATCGCATGCAGCGTTCCAGTCTTCAGCTCGTCTTTCGGATTGCGGACAACCGTCCGCCGATCACCGAGATAGAGCGTTACATGGCTTCCTTTGCCACGCTTCTCATCCACGCGCGAGGTGAGCCGGCGCTCCTTGGCAATTGCGTGAACCCTCCGGATGAATTCGTTTCCTCTCACGGGGAGAGTATCGGACATTTATGTCCGAAGTGCAACCTCAAGGCGCCCGGAAAGCGTACACAAATGCTTCGCCCACTTCTCGAGCGCATCGCGCTTCTCAGCGAGGTAGGCATGACGGTCATAGACGCCGGCGACGCCGGGATGGGCGTGGTTCAGGACGCGCTCGGCAATGTGGGGCTCGATCTTGGGGGCCGCGAGTCCTGTGCGGCAGGTCCGCCGGAGATCATGAAGGTTGAATTCGGAGACGCCACGCGCCTTGAATCGGGGCAGGCACCGGGCAAGACCGCGGGTGAGGAGGGCAGGCGCGGCAGCATGGCCGCCGCACTCGGTGGGCAACACCCACCGGGAACCGCCCGCCAGCCTCTTGAGCGCCTGGAATTCCTGTATGGCCCAGTCGGCGAGCGGCACGACATGCCCGCGCCCGGTCTTGCTGTTCTCGGCGGGGATGGTCCAGGTCTTCTCATCGAAGTCGATTTCCGACCACTTGGCCCGCGCCAGTTCCCCGCGGCGTTGCCCGGTCAACAGCAAGATGGTCATCGCATGCGCAAGTTTCGGGTATCGCGTGCAGCCCTCAGGGTCGCGTAAGAAAGCCGCGAGTTCCCTATCATCCAACACCCGTTCCCGAGGCTTTTCTCGTCCGCCCGGTGGCGTGAGCAAGATGACCGGCGACGAATCGACGATACGTCGCTGGATCCCGAAGCGGTACATCTGGCCGAGGAGTCGAGCGGTCCGATTCGCCTGCACCGGTGCTCCCCGATCCACAATCGAGTCCAGCAAATCTACGACTTCCCTCGGGGTGATGCTGCGCGCATCACGATCCTTCCATTCCTTCAAGATGTCCCGACCAAACAGCCACTCGGCGTCGCTGGGTCGCTTCCGATTGACCCTAACATAGCGTTCCATAAATTCCATAGCCAGCGCGGCGACCGTGTGTGCGCCGGGCGCGGATCCGGTCACGGCTGGGGTAGTTGGCGACCGGCGTCGAGCGCCGGCCCTGCGCGGATCGATACCGCGGGATGCAAGCTCGCGTAGACGTCGGGCCTCCCCCCCGCGCGTCAGCCAGGCTCATGCCATCCAGATGGCCCAGAGTCAGGCGAGTGCGCCGCCCGCCGGTCTGGATGCGCAGGATCCAACATCGCGCATCCCCGCGGACCTCGAGCTGCAACCCGGGCTGCTGTCGATCTGTGTAGACCCCATCAGCGAGCACGGCCGCCCGGCTCGCTGTCAGCCTCTTTGTACCACCCATTTTCGACCCTCTGTCGCCCGGGACGGCCGTTTTTCTGTACCATCCTTGTACCATTCGGCTGGGATACCCTGCAATAGCCTGCAATGGATTGAGAGATAAAACGGATAGTACAATCAAGCGGATATGTTTCTTCTTATAACATCCGTTTTCCCTCCGTTTCGACCGCAATCCCCTTTGGGAGCAGAGGGTC